>NZ_MZMO01000001.1:2270893-2595306 GCF_002240565.1 Clavibacter michiganensis subsp. insidiosus
ACAAGGACGGCTCGACGTCCTACGACATCGCGGCCAGCCAGATCGCGGTCCGCAGCGACGTGGCCGAGGATCCGGCGTACGTCGCCTCCAACCCGACGTCCGCGTTCTTCTCCTCCCTCGTCGACACGACCCACTTCCGCCCGGCGACCAGCGACTACAGCCGCATCTCCAACGCGATCACCGTGGCGATGGAGTCGGTGATGACCGGCCAGCAGTCGCCCGCCGAGGCCGCGGCCGCGTACGACCAGGCGCTCGTCGGCATCGTCGGCGACGACGGGACGCAGAAGGCGGAGGACTGACCGGTGGCCACCACCATCGCCCCCGTCCCGGTCGGCCGCCCGGCCGACGGGCGGGGCGCGGCGGGGTCGGATCCGGGCGCGGGCGGGCCGTCGCCGGTCCGCCCCGGCCGGGCCCGCGCCCGCGCGCTGCGCACCGGCGCGCGCACCGTCCCGTTGCTGCCCTCCATCGTCCTGCTCGCCCTCTTCCTCCTCGGCCCCGTGATCTCGAGCCTGTACGGCTCCTTCACCGACGCGTCCCTCACCGGGTACGCGGCCGGCGGCGCGCGGTTCATCGGCTTCGACAACTACACCGCGCTGTTCTCGGATCCCGACTTCCCGAAGTCGGTGCTCCTCACCCTCGCGTTCGTGTTCTTCTCGGCGGTCGTCGGGCAGAACGTCGTCGGCCTCGGGCTGGCGCTGCTCATGCGGCAGGGGAACCGCGTCGTGCGGGCGATCGTCGGCACCTTCGTCATCGCGGCGTGGGTGCTGCCGGAGATCGTGGCCGCGTTCGCCGCGTACGCGTTCTTCGACGACGACGGGACGCTCAACACGATCCTCGGATGGTTCGGGATCGAGGGCGCGAACTGGCTGTACGGCCTGCCGCTGCTGTCGGTGATCCTCGCGAACGTGTGGCGCGGATCCGCCTTCTCCATGCTCGTCTACGCGGCGGCCGTGCAGGAGGTGCCGCCGGAGATCACCGAGTCCGCGGAGGTGGACGGCGCGACCGGCTGGCAGCGGCTCGTCTTCATCACGCTGCCGATGATCCGCCGCAGCATCTCGACGAATCTCATGCTCACCACGCTGCAGACGCTCTCGGTCTTCACCCTCATCTTCGTGATGACGGGCGGCGGCCCCGGCACGAGCAGCTCGACCCTGCCGATCCTCGCCTACCAGGAGGCGTTCCAGTTCTCGCAGCTGGGCTTCGGCACCGCGATCGCCACGATCATGCTGCTCGTCGGAGCGGTGTTCAGCGTGATCTACATCAGGGCGCTGCGCCCGGAGGTGGACTGACCATGGCCGTGACCACGATGACCCCGGCCGCCGCCCGGCCGGCCCGCGCGAGGCGGTCGGCCCGGCCGCCGGGATCGCGCATGACCTCGCCGAGCGGCCGCGTGATGCGCGCCGTGGCGAACGGCGTGCTGGTGCTCGTCGCCCTGTGCTTCGCCGTGCCGCTCGTGTGGCTCCTGCTCGCGGCCTTCGATCCGTCGGCGACGCTCGCGGCGAAGGTCCCGGACGGGTTCACGCTCGACAACTTCCGGGCCGTGCTCACGCCGGAGATCTCCTTCATCCCGCTGATGAACAGCCTCGTGCTCTCGGGCGGCTGCGCCGTCGTGACGGTGGTGGTCGCGATCCTCGCGGCGTACCCGCTGTCGCGGTACCGGATGCGCATCACCAAGCCGTTCCTCTACGGGATCCTCTTCGGCACGTGCCTGCCCATCACGGCGATGATGGTCCCCGTCTACAGCCTCTTCGTGACCCTCGACCTCATCGACTCGATCGGCGGCACGGTCTTCTTCCTCGCCGCCACGAGCCTGCCGATGGCGATCTGGATGGCGAAGAACTTCATGGACTCCGTGCCGATCTCGCTCGAGGAGGCGGCGTGGACCGACGGCGCGTCGATGATGCGCACGCTCACCCACATCGTCGTGCCGCTCATGCGGCCGGGGATCGCGGTGGTGTTCATCTTCGTGTTCATCCAGGCGTGGGGGAACTTCTTCGTGCCCTTCATCCTGCTGCTGAGCCCGGACAAGCAGCCGGCCGCCGTGAGCATCTTCGCCTTCTTCGGGCAGTACGGATCCGTGGCGTACGGCCAGCTCGCGGCGTTCTCGCTCGTCTACTCGGTGCCCGTCATCGCGCTGTACGTCCTCGTCTCGCGCACGCTCGGCGGGTCGAACGCGCTCGCCGGCGCCGTGAAGGGCTGAGCGGCCCGCGCATCCCCGCATCACCACCGCACCACCCGCGCCGGACGCAGAGGCCCGCGCGGCGCACGCTGGAGACACCCGCCCGCGGTCCGCCGCGCCACACGATCGGAGACGACCATGCCCCCCACCACCGCGCTCGCCGAGGCCCGCATCGAGCGCTTCGTCCGCGACCGGCTCGTGCCGAACGTCCACCGCCGCCGGATGCCGCTCGCGATCGAGGCGTGGGACGCGCCCGGCGAACCCGTGCCGTTCGCCGAGGCGGTGCGGCAGGAGTACCGGCCCTTCGGGGTCGGCACCCCGTGGAGCCGCGCTTGGGGCACCACTTGGTTCCACGTCACCGGCACCGTGCCGGAGGACGCCGCGGCCGACGGGACGGCGCTCGAGGTGCTCGTCGACCTCGGCTTCAGCGAGCGGCAGCCCGGATTCCAGGCGGAGGGCCTCGTGCACCGGCCCGATGGCAGCGTCGTGAAGGCCATCGAGCCGTACAACGGGTACGTGCCGCTCGCGGCCGTCGGGGCCGGCACCGCACCGGGCACGCGCATCGACCTCTGGATCGAGGCGGCATCGAACCCCGACATCGGCGGCGACTCCTTCCACGGCGAGACGCCGCTCGGCGACCCCGCGACCGCGGGCGACGAGCCCATCTACCGGCTGCGCACGATGGACCTCGCCTGGCGCGACGAGGCCGTCTGGGAGCTCGACCGCGACGTGTGGACGCTGCGGGGTCTGATGGCCCAGCTGGATCCGGCGTCGTCCCGCCGCGCCGAGATCCTCGCGGCGCTCGAGCGCATGTGCGACGCGGTGGATCCCGACGACGTCGCCGGTACGGCCGCCGCGGGCCGCCGGCAGCTGGAGGCCCCGCTCGCCGCGCCCGCCCACGCGAGCGCGCACCGGGTCACCGCGGTCGGCCACGCGCACATCGACTCGGCGTGGCTCTGGCCCGTGCGGGAGACGCGCCGCAAGGTGGCGCGCACGTTCTCCAACGTGCTCGCGCTCATGGACGAGGATCCCGACTTCGTGTTCGCCGCCTCCAGCGCGCAGCAGTACGCGTGGCTGAAGGAGGACCATCCGGAGCTGTTCGAGCGCCTCCGACAGCGCGTGGCCGAGGGTCGCTTCGTGCCGGTGGGCGGCATGTGGGTGGAGTCGGACACGAACATGCCGGGCGGCGAGGCGCTCGTCCGCCAGCTCGTGCAGGGCAAGAGCTTCTTCCTCGAGGAGTTCGGCATCGACTCGCGCGAGGTGTGGCTGCCCGACTCGTTCGGCTACACGGGCGCGCTGCCGCAGATCGTGCGGGGGGCGGGCGCCGAGTACTTCTTCACCCAGAAGCAGTCGTGGAACGAGACCAACACGATGCCGCACCACACGTTCCTCTGGGAGGGGATCGACGGCAGCCGCGTCTTCACGCACTTCCCGCCGGTGGACTCCTACAACTCCGACCTCTCCGGGGAGGACCTCGCGCGCGCCGAGCGGCAGCACGCCGAGAAGGCCGTGAGCAACGCGTCCATCGTCCCCTTCGGGTGGGGCGACGGCGGCGGCGGGCCGACGCGCGAGATGGTCGCGGCCGCCCACCGCACGCGCGACCTCGAGGGGTCGCCGCGCGTGGAGCTCGGCACGCCGCTGTCGTTCTTCGACGCCGCGAGGGCCGAGATCCGGGACCCGCACGTGTGGTCGGGCGAGATGTACCTCGAGTTCCACCGCGGCACCTACACGTCGCAGGCGCGCACGAAGCAGGGCAACCGGCGCAGCGAGCACCTGCTGCGGGAGGCGGAGCTGTGGCTCGCGACCGCCGCCGTGCGCGACCTCGTCGCGTACCCGCACGACGAGCTCGACGCGCTCTGGCGCACGGTGCTGCTGCTGCAGTTCCATGACATCCTGCCGGGCACGTCGATCGCCTGGGTGCACCAGGAGGCCGAGCGCGAGCACGCCCGCGTGCAGGGCCGGCTCCGGGAGCTCGTCGCCGACGCGCAGGCGGCGCTGGCGGGACCAGGCGACCGGCGCGTCGCGTTCAACGCGGCGCCCGTGGACGCGGCGGGCGTCGGCGCGCTGTCGGCCGCGGTCGTGGATCCGGGCCCCGCCTTGCCCGCGCCCGTCGCGGACGGCGACGGCTGGCTCCTCGACAACGGCCTCGTCCGCGCCAGGTTCGACGCCGACGGCACGGTCTCCTCGCTCGTCGACGCGGCGTCCGGCCGCGACCTCGTCGCCCCCGGCCAGCGCCTCGGCCTCCTCCAGCTGTTCCGCGACACCCCGAACCAGTGGGACGCGTGGGACATCGACGACGCCTACCGCCGCAATCGCACCGACCTCACCGAGGTGGCGGCGACGCGGATCGACGGAGACGCCCTGGTGATCGAGCGCGCGTTCGGCACCTCGCGCGTCACGCAGACGTGGACGCTGCCCGCCGGCGAGCCGGAGCTCCAGGTGGTCACCGACATCGACTGGCACGAGCGGCAGAAGCTGCTGAAGCTCGCGTTCCCCCTCGACGTGCACGCCGACCGCGCCGCGTCGGAGGTGCAGTTCGGGCACGTGCAGCGCGTCACGCACGCGAACACGTCGTGGGAGACCGCGCGCTTCGAGACGGTCGCCCACCGCTGGGTGCACGTGGGCGAGCCGGGCTTCGGCGTCGCGGTCGCGAACGACGCGACGTACGGGCACGACGTGACGCGGATCCCCCGCCCCGCCGGCGGCAGCGCGACCCTCGTGCGCCAGTCGCTCCTGCGGGCGCCCGTGTTCCCCGACCCGCACGCCGACCAGGGCCGGCACATGCTGCGCTCCGCCGTGCGCGTCGCGCCCGATGTGCTCGATGCGGCCGACGCGGGCTACCGCCTGAACCTGCCGGTGCGCGAGGTCGCGGGAGACCACGGCGTCGCGCCGCTCGTCACGTCGTCGAACGCGGCCGTCGTGATCGAGGCCGTCAAGCTCGCCGAGGACCGCTCGGGCGACCTCGTCGTGCGGCTCTACGAGGCCCGCGGCGGCCGGGAGCGCACGGTCGTGCGGGTGGATGCGGCGGCCGGCCTCGGCCCCGCGACCCGCACCGACCTGCTCGAGCGGCCGCTGGCGGGCGCGGACGCGCCGGTGACGGGCGACGGCATCGAGCTGACGCTGCGGCCGTTCGAGATCGCGACCCTGCGGTTCGCGCGCCGCTAGCCGTCGCGATCCGCTCGGCGGGGCGCCCCGGTCAGTCGACCGGCGGCAGCCCCGCCGCCTGCCGAGCGACGCGGGCGGTCTCCGCGTGCTCGGCCCGCCAGAAGTCGGCGTCGCCGTCGGGCAGGTTGCCGCTGGCGGCGCGCAGCCCGGCTGCGCCGTCGACGAGCTCGCGCAGGATGTCGGCGTGCCCCGCGTGCCGGTTCAGCTCCGCGACGAGGTGCACGGCGATCCGCTGCACGGTCACCCGCCCGGCCTCCCCCGGCCACCACGGCACGCGACCGACGGCGTCGAGCGGCAGCGCCCGGAGCGTCGCCTCCGAGTGCGCCCCAACCCGCGCGGACAGCCCGAGGATGTCCGCCCGCGACTCCTCCGCGGTCGCGCGCATGTCGGCGTTCGGCGGCGCGTCCTCCTCCATCCACGGCAGCTCCTCGGGGAACGGCCGGCCGAAGACGAAGCCGAGGTAGCCGGCCTCGACGCCCGCCGCGTGCTTCACGAGGCCGAGCAGGTTGGATCCCGTCGGCACGAGCGGCCGGCGCACGTCGTGCTCGCCGAGGCCGTCGAGCTTCCAGACGAGCGCCTCGCGCGCGAGCCGGAAGTGGCGGATCAGGTCGTCGCGGATGGCGTCGTCGGGAGGGTGCTGCGCTGCGGTCATGCCGCGAGCCTCCCAGGCACCGCCGACGTCCGTCCAGCCCCGACGGACGAGCCCCCGCGTCGATCGCGCGCCCCGGACAGGGGGCGCACGACGGTTCGTCCCTGATCCGTCCGCCCGGGAGGATGGACGGGGGCGAGTCGACCGGCCCCGGACCGGGAGGCCCGAATGACCGCCGATGACACGAGCGCCGATGACGCTGCCGCTCTCGACGCCGACGCTCCCGCGGACCCGGGCCACGGCAGGCGCGCGCTCGCCCGCATCGGTTCAGGGGCCATGGTCGCCTGGATCGCCGACGTCGTGACCCCGCGTCGCCGTCTCGTCGCGCTCGTCGTCGCGCTCGTCGCGGGCGTCGCCATGGCGCTGCTGATCACGCCCGTGCTCGCTCGCGCGGACGGTCCCGAGACCGCGCTCCCGGGAGCGATCGTGCTCGGAGCGGTGGTGGGCACCGCCGCGACCGTGGTCCCGGTGTCGATCTGGCTCGCGCGCGCGATCGGCCGCCATCCGACGGTCGCCGGGAAGCACCCGGCCTGGCGGGACGCGGCCCTCCTCGACGACGCCGTTGACCCGCGCGGCCGGGTCTCCCTCGCCCCCGGGACAGCGGGACGCGTGGCCACGGAGTCCCGCCGGGCGATCGCGCAGGCGGCCGCGCCCGTGCCCGGGGCGCTCGTCCTCAGCGTCATGGCGCTCGTCGGGCTCCCCGCCTACGCCCTCGCGGGAGACCCCGGCACCCTGCTGTGGTTCACGCCGATCTACCTGCTCATGTCCGCGTCGACGCTCTGGACCCAGTCGCTCGCCGCCGGCCCCATGGCCCTCCTCCGCGACGCCGCCGACGCCGAGCTCGCGCTCCCGGAGTCCGAGCGCACGCAGGCCCCACCCGTCGCCCCGCCGCACGGCAGCCGCCTCCCCTGACGCACGGCGCGTCCAGGGAGTTCCCCCGCACGGGGAATACCGTGGACGCGTGAGGGCGCTCCAGTACACCCGCATCGGATCCCACCCCGAGGTCGTCGAGATCGAGAAGCCCGTGCCCGGGCCCGGTCAGGTCCTCCTCCGCGTCACCGCCGTCGGCGTGTGCCACTCGGACGAGTACGTGATGGGACTCTCGGAGGAGGAGTACCGCGCCGCCGGCTACCCGCTCCCCCTCACGCTCGGCCACGAGGGCGCGGGCGTCGTGGAGGAGCTGGGCGCGGGCGTCGAGCACCTCGCCGTCGGCGACGCCGTCGCGGTCTACGGGCCCTGGGGCTGCGGCCGCTGCCACGCGTGCGCCGAGGGTCGCGAGAACTACTGCGAGAACGCGGCCGCCGAGGGGGTCCAGCCTCCCGGGCTCGGTGCGCCCGGCGCCATGGCGGAGTACATGATCGTCGACGACCCGCGCCACCTGGTGCCGCTCGGCGACCTCGACCCCGTCGCCAACGTCTCCCTCACCGACGCCGGCCTCACCCCGTACCACGCCATCAAGACGTCGCTGCCGAAGCTCGGCGCGGGCACCTTCGCGGTCGTCATCGGCACGGGAGGGCTGGGGCACGTCGGGATCCAGATCCTCCGCGCCCTCAGCGGCGCCACGGTCATCGCGCTCGACGTGAACGAGGAGAAGCTCGAGCTCGCCCGCCACGTCGGCGCGCACCACACGGTGATCAGCGACCGGGAGACCGCCGACGGCATCCGCGCGATCACGGGAGGCCGCGGCGTCCAGGCCGTCTTCGACTTCGTCGGCGCCAACCCCACCATGACCACGGCCCTCCAGGTGGTCGAGCCCGCCGGCGACGTGACGATCGTCGGGATCGGCGGCGGCACGATGGAGGTCGGCTTCGGGAGCATCGCGTTCGACGCCGCCGTGCGGATCCCCTACTGGGGCAGCCGCTCCGAGCTGATCGAGGTGCTCGACGTGGCCCGCTCCGGCCAGGTGACCGTCGAGACGCAGCGGTACGCGCTCGAGGACGGGCCGGACGCCTACGCCGCGCTCGCGGCGGGCACCGTCCGCGGCCGCGCGGTCATCGTGCCGTAGCTCCCCAGCAGCCCGTAACCCGCGGCTCCTCGGGGCGATGTGCGCCTCCGACAGCGACACGCCGTCCGCGCTGTGAGTCTCCCTGGTGCGGCGCCCCCGGGGCCATGGCAGTCTGGGACCTGGTTGCCCCAGAACCCGGCGCCGCGTCGCATCCCGTGCGACGACGACAGACAGCGGCTCGCCGAGGCGTCCCGCTCCACCTGGCCGAGAGGCCACGGACGAACGAGCTGACCATGACAGATACCACCGCAGCCCCCCGGATCGTGCTGACCCGACCCAAGCGCGGAGGCGGGGCGAACCCCACCACCGAGTACTCGGGCCTCCTCAACACCGTGCGCGACGCCGGTCTCCTGAACCGCCGTGTCGGCTTCTACGTGCTCATGTTCGCCGGCATCACCGCGGCCCTGGTGGGCCTCGGCGTCGGCTTCGTGCTCCTCGGCGACAGCTGGTTCCAGCTGCTCATCGCCACCGGGCTCGGCATCATCTTCACCCAGTTCGCCTTCCTCGCCCACGAGGCCTCGCACCGCCAGGTGTTCGAGTCGGGCAAGGCCAACGACATCGCGGGTCGCGCGCTCGCCAACCTCTTCGTCGGCATCAGCTACTCCTGGTGGATGACCAAGCACTCGCGTCACCACGCGAACCCGAACGTCATGGGCAAGGACCCGGACATCGAGCGCGACGTCATCTCCTTCACGCAAGAGGACGCCGCCCGCGCCAAGGGCATCTACGGCTGGTTCACGCGCCACCAGGGCTACGCCTTCTTCCCGATCCTCGTGTTCGAGGGCCTCAACCTGCACGTCCACGGCTTCCGCACCGTGTTCGGCCGCGGCAAGGTCGACAAGCGCTGGCTCGAGATCTCCATGCTCACGACGCGCATCGTCGCCTACCTCGCCGTCGTCTTCTTCTTCCTGCCGCTCGGCATGGCGTTCGCGTTCGTCGGCGTGCAGCTCGCCGTCTTCGGCGTCTACATGGGTGCCTCGTTCGCCCCGAACCACAAGGGCATGCCCGTGCTGCCGAAGGACTCGAAGGTCGACTTCCTGCGCCGCCAGGTGCTCACGTCGCGCAACATCAAGAGCACGTGGCTGACCGACATCTACATGGGCGGCCTCAACTACCAGATCGAGCACCACCTCTTCCCGAACATGCCGCGGCCCGCCCTCAAGAAGGCCCAGGTCATCGCGAAGGAGTACTGCGCGACCCACAACATCCCGTACACCGAGACCACCCTGCTGGCCTCGTACGGCATCGTCATCGCGTACCTCAACCGCGTGGGCCTCTCGGCCGGCGGCGACCCGTTCGACTGCCCCGCATCGGCGGCGTTCGGCCGCTGATCCCGGCGCCCCGCACCACGCGACGTCTCCCGCTCGCGCCGCCCACCCGGGCCGCGACCGCGAGGCGTCGTCATGTGCGCTGCAGGTCGCTCGCTAGCGCGTGCCCCAGTCCCACGAGGGCGCGCTGAGGAGGCCCTGCCCGCGCAGCACCGTCTCGCCGTGCGGCTTCTCCAGCACGAGCTCCCCGGCCTCCGCGTGTGCCGAGATGGCCGCGCCCAGCCCCGGCGCGTGCGTGACCACCAGGATCTGGATGTGCCGGGACGCCTCCGCGATGAGCTCGCCGAGCGCGGGCAGCAGGTCGCCGTGCAGGCTCGTCTCCGGCTCGTTGAGCACCATGAGCTCCGGCGTCTCGGTGGTGAGGAGCGCGGCCGTGAGCATGAGCATCCGCAGCGTGCCGTCCGACAGCTCCGCCGCGTCGAGGACGCGCAGGATGCCGGGCTGCTCGAGGCCCAGCGACATCACGCCGTCCTGCGAGCGGATGACGACGCGCGACCCGGGGAAGGCGCGGTCGACCATGGCGTCGAGCGCGTCGCCGCGACCCCACTCGCGGATGGTCTGCACGGCGGCCGCGAGGTCGGATCCGTCGCTGGCGAGGACGTCGGTGCGCGTGCCCACGCGCGGGCGCCGGGCGGGCGCCGGGCGGGCGCGTCGGCGTCGGTGCGCAGGTGGTCGTAGAAGCGCCAGCCGGTCATGCGGCGGCGCAGGATCATCGCCTCCGGGCTGGTGACCGCGTCGGCGACCTCGCTGAGCACGCTGAGGTGCGGCGGCACCATGGCCGGCACGTGCATCCAGCCGTCGGCCTCGTCGCGGACCCGCACGTCCTGCCAGCGGCGCTCCAGCACGAGCGAGCGCGGACGCGCGACCGGGCCGGAGAACACCAGCTCGCGCTTGATCTCGGGATCGCGACCGAACATGGTCGACGGCAGGGCCCGAGGATCGCGCTGCGGGATGCCCAGGTCGACGAGGTAGCCGCAGTCGTCGCCCGCGAACCCGAGCCGGAGCGCGATGGGCCCCTTCCGCATCGTGCCCTGCACCGGGTGCTCGCCGTCGCGCATCGCGCGCGACAGGCCCTCGGGGCCGGCCCACAGCACCGCCTCGAGCCCGCCCTCCCGGGCGAGCGCGCCGACGGCCCCACCCTGAGCCATGTCGGCGATGAGGCGGAGCGCCCGGTAGACGTTGGACTTGCCGCTGCCGTTGGCGCCCGTGACGACGTCGAGCCCGGTGAGCGGCAGGGCGAGGTCGCGGACGGAGCGGTAGCCGGAGACCGCGACGGTGCGGATCATGCCGCGACCCTCCCACGGGCCGCCGACACGCGCCCGAGGGAGCGAGCGGGCGGCCGAGGCACGCGGGTCAGGAGTCTTGCGGCACCCGCACGGTCAGCCCGCCGGGGAGGACCTGGATCTTGAAGCCCAGGGCGCGGCCGAAGGGATCACCGTCGAGCTCGATGTCCTCCTCCTTCTCGAGGCGCACCACGACCTCCTCGGCGGTGCGGTACTCGAGCGCGCGCACCTCCTTCTCCGGGCCCATGAGGCGGCGTCCCGCGGCGGTGCGGCGGACGACGCCGTTCTCCCACGCGACCTTGAGCCAGATCTGGAGCCAGCCGAAGACGCCCTCGGGACGCATGAGCACGACGTCGAGGATGCCGTCGTCGACCGCGGCGTCCGGCAGCAGCAGGATGTTCGCGGGCAGCGACCCGCAGTTGCCGACGATGAGCGTGTGCGCGCGGCGGCGGTGGACGCTGCGGCCGTCGAGCCGGTAGCGCAGGCGGAGCTGGTCCCTGTCGCGGAGCGCCTTGAAGATCGCGTCGACGTACGCGAGCCAGCCGACGCGCTTCTTCAGCTCCGAGTCGGTGTTCGCGAGCATCTTCGCGTCGATGCCGACGCCCGCCATCACCACGAAGACGTGCTTGTCGCGCGTCTCGTCCTCGCGCAGGATCTCGATGGCCGCGAGGTCCACCGTGCGGTCGCGTCCGGAGAACGCGGCCGCGAGGGAGTGCTCGACGTCGTTGAGCGTGAGCTTGAGGTTGCGGGCCAGCAGGTTGCCCGTGCCGGAGGGCAGGAGGCCGAGCGAGACACCGGATCCCGACATGCCCTCGGCCACCGCGCGGACCGTGCCGTCGCCGCCCGCCGCGATGACCATGTCGACGTCGTGCGACAGGGCCTCCTGGGCGGCGCCCCTGCCCGGGTCGTCCTCGCTGGTCTCGAACCAGAGGGTCTCCTGCCAGCCGGCGGCGCCCGCCGCCTGCGCGACCTTGGTCTTCAGCGACGCGAGGTCGACCTTGATCGGGTTGTAGACGACGGCGGCACGGCGGCCCGGCCCGTCGGTGGACGCGGGCGAGGGTGCGGAGGCGGGGGTGGAGGTCGTCATCATGGTCACCCTACCGACGCGCGCGGCCCGCGAGGTGTCGGGGAGCCGCCGCGTGCGCCCGCTGTCCGGGAGACGACGATGCCGACCCGCGCGCGGGGAGCGGGTCGGCATCGTCGTCGGGATCGGGCTTCAGGAGCGCCGGGCCTCGTCCTCGTCGCCGAGGGGCTCGCGGACCTCCGCCTCGTCCGGCTCGACGGGGTCGACCGCGAGCTGGAAGTGGTCGCCGTGCTGCTCGACGCCGTTGACGACGGCGTCGCGCATCATCTCGACCGCGACCTGGCGGCGCACGATGAGCGGATCCGTGCGCAGCTCCTTCCACAGCGCGTAGCAGGCCACGAGCATGACGATCACGAACGGCAGCGAGGCCACGACCGTGAGGTTCTGCAGGCCGGTGAGGGCCTCCGTGCCTCCCCCGCCGATGGCGAGCATGATCGCGGCGACCGCGCCCATGACGACGCCCCAGAAGATGACGACCTTGCGGCTCGGGTGGAGCGCGCCGCGCTGCGAGAGCGTCCCCATCACGATCGACGCGGAGTCGGCGCCCGAGACGAAGAAGATCGCGACGAGCACCATCACGAGGACGGTGCTGACGCTGGCCAGCGGGTAGTGGTTGAGCAGCTGGAACAGCGTGTTGTCGCTGACCACGGCGCCGTCGACGGTCATGTCGCCGTCGGTCTGCTGCGCGTGGATGGCGGATCCGCCGAAGATCGAGAACCAGATGAGGGCCACGATGCTGGGCGCGAGGAGCACGCCGACCACGAACTCGCGGATGGTGCGGCCGCGGCTGATGCGCGCGATGAACATGCCGACGAACGGCGTCCACGAGATCCACCAGGCCCAGTAGAAGACGGTCCAGCTGGAGAGCCAGGCGCTCATCTCGTCGCCGCCGGTCGCCGCGGTGCGCGACGCCATCTCGGTCATGTCGCCGAGGTAGGCGCCGAGCGTGGCGGGGATGAGGTTGAGGATGAGCAGCGTCGGGCCGACGACGAACACGAACACGGCCAGGACGACGGCGAGCACCATGTTGATGTTCGACAGCCACTGGATGCCCCGGGCGATGCCCGAGACGGCCGAGAAGATGAACGCGATCGTGAGCACGACGATGATGCCGATGAGCAGCGGCGCCGTGGCCTCGTCCACCCAGCCGTTGAACTCGAGGCCCGCGCCGATCTGCGTCGCGCCGATGCCGAGCGAGGCCGCCGAGCCGAAGAGCGTGGCGAAGATCGCGAGCATGTCGATGACGCGGCCCGCCCAGCCCTCGGTGCGCTTGGTGCCGAGCAGCGGCTGGAAGATGGAGGAGAAGAGCTGCTTGCGGCCCTTGCGGAAGGTGCCGTAGCCGATCGCGATGCCGGCGACCGCGTAGATCGCCCAGGGGTGCAGGCCCCAGTGGAACATGGCGGTGGCCATGGCCGTGCGGATCGCCGCCTCCGACTCCGGCTGCGTGGTGCCGGGCGGCGGGGTGACGAAGAAGCTGAGCGGCTCGGCGGCGCCGAAGAACATCAGGCCGATGCCCATGCCCGCGCTGAACATCATCGCGATCCACGAGACCGTCTTGAACTGCGGCTTCTCGTCGTCGGCGCCCAGCTTGATGCGGCCGTAGCGGCTCGCGGCCAGCCAGATGACGAAGATCACGAAGAAGCTCGCGGCCAGCACGAACAGCCAGCCGGTCTTCTCGATGACCCAGCTCTGCGCGGAGCCCGAGATCGACGCGAGGCCATCGGTGCTCACGATCCCCCACACGACGAAGCCGACCGCGAGGACGGCCGTGACGCCGAAGACGAGGCGGTCGATCTTCGGGTGCTCCGGCTCGTAGAGGTCGACGGACCCGGTGAACCGCGCCTCGAGGAGGCGGTGGTCGGAGTGGTCGCGGCGAGGTGGCCGGGTCCCGTCGGGGCCCGATCTGCGCTTCGGGACGAGACGGTCGAGCAGGCGTTCTGCGGACGTGCGCGTGGAGGTCATGGAGGGGATGGGCTCCTATGGGCTCGGTGACATGGGCATCGCCCGCGGGGTCCCGCGAGCGACCGGCCGAGTCTAGGCGGCGGCCCCGGGATCGGCCGATTCGCGATCGTCCCTTGCCTTCCGCTATGGGAGGGGGTAGTGGCCGGCGCGGACGGTCAGGCCGTCGGGGCCGGCAGCGGGTCGCCGGCGCCCGGCATCGGGCGCGGGACGGTGCGCTCCCGCGGGAGGCGCACGGCGACCCGCGTGCCCTCCCCGAGCCGACTCGCGATCTCGATGGTCCCGCCGTGCGCGCGCACCGTGCGCTCCGCGATCGACAGGCCGAGGCCGAGGCCCGGGATCGCGGTGTCGCGCGCGGTGCGGGCGCGGAAGAAGCGGTCGAGGACGTGCTGCTGGTCCTCCTCGCTGATGCCGACGCCGGTGTCCTCGACGCGGAGCACGGCGGTGTCGCCGTCGCGCTCGAGGGCGACGTGGATCCGGCCGGCGGGCGTGTACAGCACCGCGTTGGCGAGCAGCGCGCCGACCACCTGCGCGATCCGCGTGGCGTCGCCCTCCATGCCCACGTCCGGCGCGACGTCGACGTCGAGGACGAGCCCGCGCTCGACGGCCCGCCCGCGGGCGGCGTCGGCGGACGCGCGGACCACGGCGGACAGGTCCACGGGCGCGTGGTCGACGTCCGGCGCGTGGTCGGCGCCCTCGAGCAGCGACCCGATGATGGTCGACAGCTGCGCGACGTTCCGCTGGATGACCGCGATCTCGGTCGCGATGCCCAGCTCGTCCGGGTCGTGCAGCTCGTCGATGAGGTCGAGGTACCCGACGATGGAGGTCAGCGGCGTGCGCAGCTCGTGCGACACGGTCGCCAGGAACTCGTCCCTCACCTGCACCGCCTGCGCGAGGTCGGTCACGTCGTACGCGGCCAGCACGGATCCGGCGCGCCGCCCCGGGCGCCGGCCGATGGCGCGCACCGTGATGACGAGCGCGCGCTGGTCCCCCGGCTCGCCCACCCAGTAGACGGGACCGTGCGCGCGGTCGGCGTAGAGGGCCTCGGTGAGGACGGCGCCGTCCGTCGCGACCCGCGTGACGCGGTCCGAGCCGTAGACGCTGGGGGCCATCCCGGTCGCGTGGTCGTACCCGGCGAGGTCGAGCAGGGTGCGCACCGCGGCGTTGCGGAGGATGGGCCGGTCGTCGGCGTCGAAGAACACGATGCCCACGTCGACGGCGTCGGCCACGTCGCGGATGGTCGCGGTCTGCTCCCGGGACTCCTCCAGCAGGCGGGTCTGCGTCTCCGTCGCCTCGGCGAGCTCCGCCCGCGCGCGGCGCAGCATCGCCGCCGCCTGTCCCCCGGCCAGGACAAGGAGCGTCATGAGCAGCGTGAGGCCCACCAGGCCCGCCCAGCCGAGCGCGGTGTCCGGCGCGCCCCGCCGCACGAGCGGCAGCACCGACACGGCGAGCGCCCCGCCGATGGCGACGGGCACTCCCCCGGTCGGGAACGCGAAGACGAGCCACAGCAGGGGGAAGATCACGAGCAGGGCCGCGGCGGGGAGCGTGGGCGCGGCCGCGTCGATGACGGCCGCGACGGCGACGAGGTCGAGGGCCGGCACCAGGATCAGCAGCCAGGTGGGCAGGGCGCTCATCGCCAGGACGACGCACAGCAGCGAGCTCGCCCCGACCAGCGCGATCCCGCCCAGGTACCAGGGGTCGCGCTCCACCGGGCCGTCGGACAGGGCGACCAGGGCCGCCACGATCGCCGCGCTCGCCAGGAAGGGGAGCTGCGCGCGGGACGAGCCGCGGAGTCGCTGCTCGTCGAGGGCGGAGAGGGGAGCGACCACGAGATCCGCCTCCCCCATCGCGCGGGGTCCCGCGTCCTGCGCAGAGCCTAGCCCGCGAGCGCCGCCCGGTCCGGGGGATGGCCGCTGAGCGTCCCCGGGGGCTTGAGGAGAAGCCGGGCGGAGCTTGCGGCAAAGCTCGTGGCGTCTTGCGCATCCCCGGCGGGCGGCTTGAGGTCGTCGCGTCAGAGTGGTGTTCGTCGAAGGAACACCGGAAACGGCGCCGCGGACAACCGCATCGCGGCCCGGAGCACCCCGGAGACGACCGGCAGGAGATCCCCACCCGCCGCCTCCCCATGAACATGCGCGGCACACCGCGCGAAGAAAAGGAAACCCCATGAACAAGATCGTCTCCGGTGCCGTCGGAATCGTCCTCCTCCTCGGCGGCGCCGGCAGCTTCGCGCTGTGGAACGCCAACGCCACCGTCGCGGCCTCCTCCGTCTCCTCCGGCACGCTGGCCCTGCAGGCCGACACCACGGGCGTCTGGAAGGACATCACCAACGGCGGCAGCAAGGTCATCGACCCCGCCACGTACCGCATCGTCCCGGGCAACGTCCTCCAGTACACGAGCGCCCTCACGGTCACCGCGACCGGCGACTCGCTCGCCGCCGACCTCACGTACAACCCCCTCTCCATCACCGGCGACGCCGCGCTCAAGACGGCCGTCACCACCAAGCTCGACGTGACCTCGACCGACGCCAGCATCACCGCCGGCACCGCGGCCAACACCTTCACGGTCAAGCCCTCGACGAACGCCTCGAAGGTCAACGTCGTCCTCACGGTCACGTTCCCCTCCACCGCGACCACGGGCCAGAACGGCACGCTCAGCTTCGACAAGCTGGCGTTCACGCTCACGCAGCGCGCGATCTAGCCCCACCGGCTCCCCTCCCCGCGGTGACGTCGCCCGCGGGGAGGGAGCTCTCCCGTCTCCCCGACGGTCCGCACCGAACAACCAGCACCCGCACCACCCGCACAGGACGGAGGACGACATGGACACGGAGAAGCGCCCCGCGCACGGCCGTCGCTCCGCGCGCCCCGTCCCCGCCCGCAGCCGCCTCCGGGCCGCCTGGATGACCACCGGCCTCCTCACCGCCGTCGTCGTCGCCTCGCTCGCCGCGACCGGCGGCAGCTACGCCCTCTGGAACAGCACCGCCAGCGCCACCACCCCCGCCGTGTCGAGCGGCACGAGCGGCCTGGTCATCACCCAGCAGTCCGCGCTCGACGCGTCCCGGCTCCTCCCTGGCCAGGGCGTCCTCGGCACCTTCACCGCCACGAACACCGGCACGGTAGCCTTGGACATGGCCATATCCGCCCGAGGCGCCTCCTCGAACACCGCCCTCCCAGGCCAGCTGTCGGTGCGCCTTGGATCGGTGGCCTCCACGGGCGCATGCGTCACCGGCGCCACGACCTTCTCCGGCCGCCCCGGCACCCTCATCGCGAACAGCAGCTTCGCCCGCATCCAACCCGGCTCCTCCTCCATCGTGTGCGTCCAGGTCGTCCTCGACGCCGACGCCCCGCAGTCCGTGCAGGGCTCCACCTCCCAGCTCACCTTCACCGCGGTCGGAACCCAGGTCCAGCCGTGACCCGCGCGCACCGCCCAAGCCCGCGCATCCGCGCCGCCCTCCTCGTAGGACTCACCGTCCTCCTCGTCGGCGCGGGCTCCACCGCGGGCCACGCCCTCTGGGCGTCCACCGCCACGACGAGCGCGAACGTCACCAGCGCCTCCGTCGCCGTCACCGAGACCGGCTTCGACACGCTCGCCGGCGAGCTCACGATGTCCACGACCGCGCGGACGACCTCCGTCGTCGTGACGAACACGGGGACCACCGCCGGCACCTGGCTAA
This sequence comes from Clavibacter michiganensis subsp. insidiosus, assembly GCF_002240565.1. GTDB lineage: Bacteria > Actinomycetota > Actinomycetes > Actinomycetales > Microbacteriaceae > Clavibacter > Clavibacter insidiosus. Next base: position 2,288,216 of record NZ_MZMO01000001.1, read on the forward strand.
GCGACATCACCACCGCGCCTCGCGGCACGGACGACCGGGCATTCGCGTCGAGCACCCTCGTCACCGCCTGGGCGTCCACGCAGGCCTGCACGCCGAACACGGCACCCGGGCGCGGGGCGACCACCGGCACGTGGGCGAACCCGCCCGCCATCAGCGGCACGCTCCAGCCGGGCGCATCGGCCACGTGGTGCGTCCGCACCGTGGCGAACCCGTCGCAGGCCAACGCCGCGCGCATCGACGCGACGCTCACCACCGTCCTCGGCCAGGGATCCTGGACCGGCCGCGACAGCGGGCGCGCCGTGCAGACGGCCCCGGACAACCCCGTCACCGGGCTGAGCTGCGCCCGCACGTGGGGCGACCGCGCCGTCGTCATCGGCTGGGACACCGGGACGGCTCCGCTGAGCGAGTCGTACGGCATCAACGTCGGCGGCACCCGCATCGCGACCGTCTCCGGCTCGACCGGCCAGGCCACCATCTCCGCGTCGCAGGTGCCCTCCGCCAGCCTGGGCGGCAGCGAGGTCGCCGTGACCGTGGACCTCCTCCGCGGCGACGGCAGCGTCGTCCGGCCGGTCGGCTCGGGCACCGTCACCGGCTACTCGCTCTTCTTCCTCCGCAGCGTGACCTGCGCCTGACCCACCCGAACCGACCCGGACGACATGCTCATGGCACCCCTCCCGCTCCCGCTCCCCCGGCGTCGGCGCGCCGGCCGGCACGACGGCGGCGGCGGACGGCCCGCCGACGACCTGGCCCCCGTCGAGCTCGAGACCAAGACGACCGCCCCCGGCGCGATCCGCCAGATCCTCCGCACGCTCGGCGTGGGCCTCAGCGTCGGGATCCTGCTGCTCGTCATCGGGCTGGCGGGCGTCCTGCTCGTGGTGCCGAAGGTCACGGGATCCGTCCCGCTCACGATCCTCACGCAGTCGATGGAGCCGACGCTCCCGCCCGGCACCCTCATCGTCGTGCGGCCGGTGGACACCGACACCCTGCAGATCGGCGACGTCGCGACCTACCAGATCCGTTCCGGCGACCCGGCGGTCATCACGCACCGCATCCTCGCGATCGCCTCCGAGTCGGACGGCACGCGCACCTTCACCTTCAAGGGCGACAACAACGCGGAGCCCGACTCGAAGCCCGTCACGGCGGCGCAGATCCAGGGCGAGGTCTGGTACTCGGTGCCGCTCGTCGGCTGGGCGAACCAGGCGGCGAACGGGCAGGCCCGCAGCTGGATCATCCCCTCCATCGCGGTCGCGCTCCTCGCCTACGCGGTGGTCACGATCGTCCACGGGGCGATCCAGACCCGTCGCCGGCGCCGGGAGTCCGCGGCCGAGGACGTCGCGGCCGACGCCGACCGCGTGCACGCGGACGCGGTGTCCGCCGACGTCGCGGACGCCGCACGGGCGGATCCGACGCACCCCGGGATCGGCGCCGCCTCCTCCCGCGCCCGTCGCGGCGGCGGTCGCGGCCGCCACAGCGCCTAGGAGACGGACGGCCCGGCCGCTCCCCGCGAGGGAGCGGCCAGGCCGCGGGTCGTGCGCGTCGCGGGTCAGCGCCCGGAGCGGCGCTTGCTGTACACGTCGAAGGCGACCGCGAGGAGCAGCACCAGGCCCTTGATGACCTGCTGCCACGCCGCGTCGACCGAGAGGATCGACAGGCCCTGGTTGAGCACGCCCATCACGAGGCCGCCGATGACCGCGCCGACGACCGTGCCCACGCCGCCCTGCACGGCCGCGCCGCCGATGAACACCGCCGCGATCGCGTCGAGCTCGAAGCTCTGGCCGGCCGAGGCCACCGCGGATCCCGCGCGCGCCGTGCTGACGACGCCCGCGAGCCCGGCGAGCAGGCCCATGTTCACGAAGATGAAGAAGTTGACCCAGCGGGTCTTGACGCCCGACATCATCGCGGCGAACAGGTTGCCGCCCATCGCGTACACGTGCCGGCCGAAGACCGTGCGCGTGAGGAGGAACGAGTAGAGCAGCACGAGCGTCGCCAGGATGATCAGGATGATCGGCGTCCCGCGGTTGTACGCCAGCAGGTAGCAGAGGTACATGATCGCGAAGACGGCGATGGCGGTGCGGATCCAGAACGAGATCGCCCGCTCGCGCGGCAGCTCGAGCTTGCGGAGCGTCGCGCGGGTGCGCAGCTGCTGCACGACGAGCGCGACCGACACGAGCGCGCCGATCCCGAGCGTGAGGAGGTCGGGCGCGCCCGTGGTCGGCAGGTTGCCCGATCCGATGGAGTTGAACTCGGCCGGGAGCCCCGAGATCGTGCCGCCCGTGAGGAGCACGAGCGCGACGCCGCGGAAGACGAGCATGCCCGCGAGCGTGACGATGAACGCCGGGATCCCGACGAACGCCACCCAGAAGCCCTGCCACGCCCCGATGAGCGCGCCGACCACGAGCGACAGCACGACCGCGGTCCCCCACGGCAGCCCCCACTCGTTCATGCTGAGCGCGGCCACGGCACCGACCGTCGCGACGACCGAGCCCACCGACAGGTCGATGTGGCCCGCGATGATCACGATGACCATGCCCATCGCGAGGATCAGCACGTACGCGTTCTGCTGGATGAGGTTCGCGACGTTGCCCGGGTAGAGCAGCCGCCCCTCGGTGAGGACCTGGAACAGCAGGATGATCACGGCCAGCGCCGCGAGGATCCCGTACTGGCGGAGGTCGATCCGGCGGCGCGGGCGCTTCTTGATCCCGTCCGGCGTGGGCACGTTCGGCGCGGTGGCCTGCTCGGGCATGACGGTCACTGGTCGACTCCTGACTTCCGGCTGGCGGTCATGTGCCGCATCAGCTCCTCCTGTGTGGCGTCGGCCCGGGAGACCTCGGCGGTGAGCCGCCCCTCGGCGATCGTGTAGATCCGGTCCGAGAGGCCGATGAGCTCGGGCAGCTCGGAGGAGATGACGATGACCGCCTTCCCCTCGGCCGCGAGCTGGTTGATGATGCTGTAGATCTCGTACTTCGCCCCGACGTCGATGCCGCGGGTGGGCTCGTCGAGGATGAGGACGTCGGGACCCGAGTAGATCCACTTGCTGAGGACGACCTTCTGCTGGTTGCCGCCGGACAGCTTGCCGACCACCCCCGCGACGTCGGGCGTCTTGATGTTCATCTTCTTGCGGTAGTCGTCGGCGACCGCGTACTCGCGGTGCCGGTCGATCACGCCGAGCTTGACGAGCTTGGAGAGCGCGGCGGCCGAGACGTTCACCGTGATGCTGCCGATGAGGTTGAGCCCGTAGCGCTTCCGGTCCTCCGTCGCGTAGGCGATGCCGTTCTTGATGGCCTCGCTCACGGTGCGGGTGCGGATCTCCGTGCCGTCCTTGAAGATCCGGCCGGTGATCCCGGTGCCGTACGAACGCCCGAAGATGCTCATCGCGAGCTCCGTGCGACCCGCGCCCATGAGTCCGGCGAACCCGACGACCTCGCCCGCGCGGACGTGGAACGACGCGTTGTCCACGACGACGCGGTTCACGTCGACCGGGTGGTGCACCGTCCAGCCCTCGACGCGCAGCTTCTCCTCGCCGATGTGCGGATCGCGCGGCGGGAACTGCGCGTCGAGCGGGCGGCCGACCATGGCGCGGATGATGCGCGTCTCGATCTCGTCCGAGTCGGTGACGGGGAACGTCTCGATGGTCCTGCCGTCGCGGATGACCGTGACGTCGTCCGCGATGGCCCGGATCTCGTTGAGCTTGTGGCTGATGATGATGCTCGTGATGCCGTCGTCGCGCAGCAGGCGGATGAGGCCGAGCAGGTGCGCCGAGTCGTCGTCGTTGAGCGCGGCGGTCGGCTCGTCGAGGATCAGGAGCTTCACCTCCTTGGACAGCGCCTTCGCGATCTCCACGAGCTGCTGCTTGCCCACGCCGAGCTCGAGCACGCGCGTCGCCGGGTTCTCGTCGAGCCCCACGCGCTTGAGGAGCTTGACGGCCTCGAGGTTCGTCCTGTTCCAGTCGATGACGCCGCCGCGCGACATCTCGTTGCCGAGGAAGATGTTCTCCGCGATGGAGAGGTAGGGGCTGAGCGCGAGCTCCTGGTGGATGATGACCACCCCGTCGCGCTCGCTGTCGTTGATGGATCCGTAGTGGACCTCGCGGCCGTCGAGCGTGATGGTGCCCTCGTACGAGCCGTGCGGGTACACGCCGCTGAGCACCTTCATCAGCGTCGACTTGCCCGCGCCGTTCTCGCCGCAGATGGCGTGCACCTCGCCGCGGCGGACGGTCACGTCCACGCCGTCGAGGGCGCGCACGCCGGTGAACTCCTTGACGATGCCGGTCATCTGCAGGATGACGTCGTCCATTGCTGCTCCTGGTTCCCGTTCGGGTCGGCAGCGCGCGCCGGGTCGGCGCGCGCCGGGTGGAGACGGATGCGCGGCCGACGGGCGCCCGGCGTGGTGCCGGGCGCCCGTCGGCCGCGAGTCGGGCTACAGGCCGACGTCGGAGGCCTTGAGGAAGCCGGAGTCGACGAGCGTCTTCTGCACGTCGTCCTTCACGACCACCTGCGGGTCGAGCAGGAACGACGGGACGACCTTGTTGCCGTTGTCGTACGACTTGGTGTCGTTGACGGTGACCTCGTCGCCCGCGACGATCTCGCCGATCATCTTCTGGACCTGGTCGCCGAGCGCCCGGGTGTCCTTCCAGACGGTCATGGACTGCTTGTCCTCGAGGATCGCCTGCACGTTCGCCTTGTCGGCGTCCTGGCCGGTGATGACGGGCCAGTCGGCGCCGGGCGCGTAGCCGGCGCTCGCGAGCGACGCCTCGATGCCGAGCGCGAGGCTGTCGTTGGGCGAGAGCACGACCTGGACCTTCTGGCCGCCCGTGTAGAACGACTGCAGGCGGTTGTCCATCTCGGCCTGCGCGTCGTCGGATCCCCAGCCGAGGATGCCGATGGCCTGCCAGTCGGCGCTCGTGGCGGGCGACTTGCCCGAGGGCACGGTCAGCTTGCCGCTCTCGATGTATGGCTGGAGGACGTCCCACGCGCCGCCGAAGAAGAAGCCGGCGTTGTTGTCGTCGGGGCTGCCGGCGAAGGGCTCGAGCGTGAAGGGCCCGGCCGCGTTGTCGAGGTCGAGCGTGTCGCGGATGAACTCGCCCTGCAGCGTGCCGACCTTGTAGTTGTCGAAGGTGGCGTAGTAGTCGACGGCGTCCGTGCCGTTGATGAGGCGGTCGTAGGCGATGACCGTGACGCCCTGGCTCTTCGCGTCCTCGAGGGCCGGGCCCAGCGTCTTGCCGTCGACGGCCGCGACCACGAGGATCTTGGCGCCGCCCGCGACCTGGTTCTGGATCTGGCTGATCTGGGCGTCGGTCTTGTTGTCGGCGTACTGGAGGTCGACGGTGCAGTCGTCGCCCTCGAGCTTGGTCTTCAGGCCCTCGCCGTCGTTGATCCAGCGCTCGAGGCTGCGGGTCGGCATCGAGATGCCGACGTTGCACTCGGTGCCCGAGGCGTCGCCGCCGCCGTCGCCGGAGCCGGTGGTGGTGGCGCCCTGCGGCGCGCACGCGGTCATGCCGACGGCGACGCCGGCGAGGAGGAGGAGGGAGCTGATCTGTCGTGCGTGTCGTCCGGATGCCATGGCGGCGGGTCCTCTCGGGTGGCCCCTCCGGGTCGTGCAGGGCACCGGGCGGTCGCGTCCTCGCGAGGGCCCGCTGCGCCGACGCGTCCTCGGGTCGGGTGCTGGTGCGGTGAGTGCTGGTGGTGGTGCGGGTGCGGTGCGGGGCGACGCCTGGCGGAGCGGCCTGTTCGCGGCGGTCCGTGCGTTTGTCGTCGATCAGAACATATCCATTTCCGCAGCCGTGGACACGGCATCCGGCAGACGTTATCCAAGCGTTACCGCCGCTGCCCCGCGGACGGGGGCGGGCCGTCGGGAGGCGGGTCAGCCGCGCGGGGGGCGAGCGGCGGGCGGCAGCAGGCCGAGCTCCATCGCGAGCGTGACCGCGCGGGTCCGGTCGCCGACGCCGAGCTTCTCGAAGACGTGCAGCAGGTGCGTCTTCACGGTCGCGGGGGTCACGTGCAGCTCGAGGGCGATGCGGGCGTTGGTGCGGCCGGCGGCCACGAGCGCGAGCACCTCGGTCTCGCGCGGACTGAGGGTCGGCGTGGGGACGACGGGCTCGGGGGCGGGGCGCGCCACCTGACGGACCAGCGCCGCGGCGATCGCAGGCGCGAGCGCGACCTCGCCGCGGGCCACCGCGCGGACGCCGGCGAGGATCTCCTCCTCGGGCGCCGCCTTCAACAGGTAGCCGCTCGCCCCCGCCTCGATGGCGGTGAGGATGCTCGCGTCGGTCTCGTAGGTCGTGAGGACGAGGACGCGCACGTCGGGCGCCTCCTCGCGGATGCGCGCGGTCGCGCCGACGCCGTCGAGCCCGGGCATGCGGAGGTCCATGAGGACGACGTCGGGCCGCTCCGCGCGGGCGAGCGCGACCGCCGCATCGCCGTCGGGCGCCTGCCCCACGACGTCGATGTCGACGGCGGAGGCGAGGAGCGCGGCGAGGCCGGCGCGGACGACGGGGTGGCCGTCGACGACGACGACGCGGACGGGTGCCGGCGGCATGCGCGGGCCCGCACGGGGGTCGCGGCCGGGGCGGTCGGGTCCGCCGCGGGTGCCCCGTGCGCGGGGATGCGCGCGGTGAGCCGCGTGCCGCCGGGATCGCTCGCGACGTCGAGGCGTCCGCCGGCCGCCACCAGCCGGCGGCGCATCCCGTCGAGGCCGTACCCACCCGATGCGCGTGTCGCGTCGAAGCCGCGGCCGTCGTCCCGGATCACGAGCACGACGTCGTCGCCGTCGCGATGCAGGACCAGCTCCACGGCGGACGCGCCCGCGTGGCGGCGCACGTTCGCGAGGCCCTCCTGGGCGCAGCGGAGGAGGACGACCTCGGCGTCGCGGTCGACGGATCCGACGCCCGCGTCCGCGCGCACCTCGACAGGGACGCCGGCCTCGCGGGACAAGCGCGCGCCGAGCCGGGCGAGGGCCCGGCCGAGGCCGTCCGTGAGCTCGACGGGCGCGGTGGCCGCGACGATCGCGCGGGTCTGCGTCAGCGCGTCGCGCGCGCCGTCCTCGAGCTGGGCGAGGGTCTCCTCCATCGCGTCCGTCTCGCCGCCGCGGAGCTCCCGTCGGCCGCGCTGCGCGAGCATCACGAGGCCGGTGAGGTCCTGCGCGACCGTGTCGTGGATGTCCGCCGACAGCCGCTCCCGCTCGCGGGCGGCTCCCGCCTCGCGGCCGAGCTCCTCGACCTGCGCCTGCGCCGCGCGGAGCCCCTCGAGCAGATGCAGGCGCTCGTGGCTGAGGTCGGCGATGCGCGTGATCCACAGCCCGAGGGCGATGCTCCCGCCGAGGCTCAGCCCCTGCGACACGGCCATGGTCGGCAGCGCGCCGGGCAGGTCGCCGAAGCCGAGCACGAAGCCGACGGCGATGGATCCCGTCAGCACGAGAGTCCCGATCACGGCGTCGCGCACCCGGTCCAGCAGCAGCCAGACGAGCGGGCACAGCACGCACTGCACGATCGCGAACGACGACAGGCTCGCGACGCCCCAGGTGGCGGCGGGGATGACGAGCGCGAGGAAGACCACCGCCGACGGCAGAGGGGCCACCGAGCCGGCTCCCGCCGCCGACGCGGCCGCGGAGGCCTCGAGCGCACGGCGGCCGAGCAGGAGGTAGAGGGCCGACATCGCCGCTATGGCCCCCCATGCACCCCAGCCGGCGTCGCTCCCCGCGCCGATCGTGAGCACGACCAGCAGCGCCATCGTCACCGCGTAGCCGACGTGGACGGTGCGGGTCGGGATCATCCCCTGAGCCTGCCATCCCGCTCCGTGGTCGCGCACCGCTCAGGAGTCCCGACGGATCCAGCGGAAGGTGGCGACCGCGGCGATCGTGCCGCCGACCAGCCAGATCGCGAGGACGACCGCGACGCCCGCGAGGTCCCACGTGCCGCCGCGCTCGACGGCCGCGAGCGCGTCCGGCAGGAACACGGCGCGCATGCCCTGCGCCATCCACTTCAGCGGCAGGAAGGCCGCGACGTCCTGCAGCCAGGTCGGCAGCATCGTGAAGGTCAGGTAGACGCCGCTGATGAACTGCAGCACGAGCACGATCGGCGTGATGACCGCCGTGGCCGAGGCGCCGGAGCGCGGGATGCGGCTGAGCGCGATGCCCAGCACGGCCGACGACGTGATCCCGAGCGCGTACACCCACGCGAACGTGATCCAGCGGCCGGCGTCGGTCGGCAGCTCCACGCCGAACGCGAACCGCGCGACGAGCAGCAGCACGACCATCTGGAGCAGGGAGGTCACGATGACCTGCCCGCCCTTGCCGATGAAGTACGAGAGCACGGGCAGCGGGGATCCGGCGAGCCGCTTGAGCGTGCCGTCGCTGCGCTCCATCGCGATGTCGACCGCGAGGTTCTGCACGCCCGAGAGGAGGATGCCCGCCGCGATCATGCCCGGCAGGTAGTAGGCCGCGGCGCTGACGCCGCCGGACCCGTCGGGCGCGGTGCCGAGGTTGCCCGACGACCCGAAGGCCACCGAGAAGATCGACAGCATGATGACCGGGAAGAGGAACGTGAAGATGATCGTGTCGGTCTGCCGGAAGTAGCGGCGTACCTCGTAGCGGATCCGGTGGATCCCGAGCGGCAGGACGCCGGGCAGGGCGAGGGGGCGGGCCGCGACGGGGCGCGCCGGGCGGACGGCGGTCATGCCGCCACCTCCTCGGCGGCGGGAGCGGCGGAGGGGGTCGGGGCGTCGAGTGCGCCGGCCTCCGCGAGCAGTCCGAGGTACACGTCCTCGAGGCTCGGCCGCACGATCCGCAGGTCGCGCGGCTCGCCGCCGGGGGTGGCCTGCGACAGCGCTGCAACGAACGCGCCGGGCGTCCGGGTGCGCTCGTCGTGGGACCCGTCGTCGTCGCGCCAGAGCACCCGCGGGATCCGCGCCTCCTCTCCCCCGATCTCGTCGAGCCGGCCGATCGCCACCAGGCGCCCGCCCGCGATCACCGCGGCCCGGTCGCCGAGCTGCGCCGCCTCGTCGAGGTAGTGCGTGGTGAGGAGGATGGTCGTGCCCTCCGCCTTGAGCTCGCGGATGAGGTCCCAGAACCGGTGCCGGGCCTCGGGGTCGAAGCCCGTCGTCGGCTCGTCGAGGAACAGCAGCTCGGGGCGGCCGATGATCCCGAGGGCCACGTCCACGCGGCGCCGCTGGCCGCCCGAGAGCGCGCGCAGGAGCGTGCCGGCCTTCTCGGTGAGGCCCACCGCCTCGATGGTCGCGTCGACGTCGCGCGGCCGCGGGTACATCGCCGCGAAGTGCGCGACCTGCTCGCGGACCGTCATCGCGCCGCTCTCGGAGCTCGACTGGAGCACCATGCCGATGCGGGCGCGCCAGGCGCGGCCGCCCGTCGCGGGGTCGACGCCCAGCACGGTCGCGGAGCCGCCCGTGCGGAGCCGGTACCCCTCGAGGATCTCGATGGTCGTCGACTTGCCCGCGCCGTTCGGCCCGAGGAGCGCGAACGTCTCGCCGCGGTGGATGTCGAAGGAGACGCCCCGGAGGGCGGTGGTCGTGCCGTAGGTCGTCGCGAGGTCGCGCACGCGGACGTGCTCCTCGACGGCTGCTGTGGTCATGGATCCAGCGTGGCGGTCGGCGGCCCGCAGCGGAACGGCCGAGCGGTCGATCCACGGCATCGACCGATCGGTGGATGCGCGCGCGGTCCCCCGCCGGGCGGAGGCGCCGCGCGTCCGCACCGGGCAGGCTGGATCCGTGACCCCGCTCCCCGGATCCCCCGCGCCCGTCGCCCATGCCGGTCCGACGCCCGCGGCGGAGCGCAGCCTCGCGCCCGACCTCCTCCGCGGCATCGCGCTGCTCGGCATCGCGCTCGCGAACTCCGTCTACTTCATCGTCGGCCGCCCGACCGGCCCGCTCGGCCGCCCGACGGACGGCACGCCGCTCGACCACGTGGCCGATGCGCTCGTGGGCACGCTCGTCGACAACCGCGCGTTCCCGCTGTTCACGATGCTGTTCGCGTACGGCTTCGCGGTGATCCTGCGGCGCCAGGCGGCCGCGGGCGTCGACGGCCCGCGCGCCCGACGGCTGCTCCTCCGCCGGAGCGCGTGGCTCGTGGTCTTCGGGGCGCTGCACGTGGTGCTGCTGTTCGAGGGCGACATCCTGCTGTCGTACGGGATCCTCGGGCTCGCGCTCGCCGCGCTGTACCGGGCGAGCGACCGCGTGTTCCGCGTGCTCGTGGGGGCGCCCGCGGTCGTGTTCCTCGTCGTCGCCGGGGCGGACGGCCTCACGGGCGACGACGGATCCGCCTCGCTGTCCGGCGGCGACGGCACTTTCCTCGGCGACCTCGCGAGCCGGGCGGTCACGCTCGCCGCGCTGATCGTGGCGACCCCCGTGACGGTGGGGGCGCTCGTGCCGCTGGCGGCGATCGGGATGCTGCTCGGCCGCCGCCGCGTGCTCGAGGACCCGGCCGCGCACCTGCCGCTCCTGCGCGCGCTGGCGCTGGTCGGCCTGCCCGTCAGCGTGCTCGGCGCGCTGCCGCTCGTGCTCGCGGCGGTGGGCGCGATCGACGCGGATCCGGTCGCGCTCTACCTGCTCGGGGTGCTGCACGGCGCGACCGGCGTGGGCGGCGCGCTCGGGCTGCTCGGCCTCGTCGGCTGGGCGGTCGCCGCGCGGGCCCGCCGAGGGGATCCCGCGCCCGGGCCGGCGCTCCGTGCGCTCGTGGCCGTGGGCCGCCGCTCGATGACGTGCTACCTGCTCCAGTCCGTGCTGTTCGCGATCCTGCTGGAGCCGTGGTCGCTCGGCCTCGGCGTCGGCGCGGGGACCGCCCGCATCGCGCTGATCGCGATCGGCGTCTGGCTCGTCACGGTCGCGGTGGCCGTGGCGCTCGAGCGCGCCGGCCGGGCGGGTCCCGCCGAGTGGGCGATCCGCCGCCTCGCCTACGGGACGCGCCCGGCCGCGGGAGCGGCGCCCGCGCAGCCGATCAGCGCGGGATGAGCCCCTCCGCGCGGTAGCGCTCGAACAGCCCGAGGAAGCTGTCGAGCGTGCGGTGGTGCGTGTGGAAGCCGGCGAGCCGGCTCTTGCTGATGTCGGTGACCACCTCGATGTCGCGGCCGAGGTCGGCATCGGTGTGCCACCAGGAGGCGATGCGGTTGAGGTCGGATTCCGCGAGTCCGGCCTCGCGCGCGATGCGGGCCCACTCGTCCTCGTAGCCGGCCATCTGCTGCTCGAGCGGACGCGGCGCGTCCTGGAAGCCGACCGGCTCGACGCCGAAGTACGCGGCGAGGCGGGGCCACATCCAGCGCCAGCGGAAGACGTCGCCGTTGACGACGTTGAACGCCTCGTCGCGGCCGGCCTCGTGGGTGGACGCCCAGATCATCTGGTCGGCGAGCACGGTCGCGTCGGTCACGTCGGTGAGGCCGTCCCACTGGGTCGCGCTGCCCGGGAAGACGAACGGCAGGCCGAGGTCGCGGCAGATGGATCCGTAGACCGCGAGCGTCAGCCCCATGTTCATCTGGTTGCCGACCGCGTGCCCGATGACCGTGTGCGAGCGGTGCACCGACCACGCGAAGCCCTGGCGCGCGGCGGCGGCGAACAGCTCGTCCTCCTGCGCGTAGTAGAAGTTCGGGGCCTCGAGGCGCTCCTCCTCCTCGTGGAAGGGGGTGTCGGGCATGTTGCCCTGCCCGTACGCCTCGAACGGGCCGAGGTAGTGCTTGAGGCCGGTGACGAGGGCGGCGTGCTCGACGGGCGCGCCGTCGAGGGCCGCGAGGAGGTCGCGCACCATGCCGCCGTTGACGTCGATGTTCTCCTGCTCGGTGGGCTGGCGCGACCACGCGGTGAAGAACACGTGCGTGGGCTGCTCGCCGGAGAGCGCGCGGCGGAGGTCATCGGCGGAGCGGAGGTCGGCGCTGATCCAGCGGACGCCCGGGCGGTCGGCGCCGGCGCGGCGGCTGAGCGCGAGCACGTCCCAGCCCTCCGCGGTGAGCTGGTCGACCAGAGCGGATCCGCTGATGCCGGTCGCGCCGACCACGAGAGCCGTGCGACCCGTTCCGTCGGAGCGCGGGGACGCGGCGAGGGCGGACGTGCGGGCGGGGGTGTCTCGGTTCTCAGTCATCCCCTGCCCCAACGACGAGGAGCCGCCCGGGCATTCCGGGCGGCTCCTCGCGGGCGTGTCGGAGATCAGGCGGGGTGCGGCCCGTCGACCTCCGCGTCGGCCTCGCCCTCGATGCCGTCGCTGCCGGTGGAGGTCGCCTGCGTCGCCGCCGGGTCGGCCGGGCCCTCGCCGAGTCCCGCGTCCTCGGTGCGGCGGTCGAGGTCGGCGGCCATGGCCTCGGATCCGCTGTCGCGGTGGTCGTAGGCGACCTGCTCGGCGAGCCCGGCGCGCTTCTCGTCCGCGGTCGCCTCGCCGGCGCCGTCCATGATGGGCTGGTCCTGCTCGTGGGTGCTCATGGTCCGACGGTACGCCGTCGCAGCGGGTACGGGATCCGCGGGCCGCTTGCCGGGTCCGCCGCCACCTGCCACGCTCCAGGCAGACCACCACGCGAGGGAGCGGACATGACCGACAGCGGTTTCTCGAAGGACGAGCGCGAGGCGATGAAGCAGCGCGCGAGGGAGCTGCGCGAGGAGGCCAAGGCGCAGAAGGCCGCCGACAAGCAGGCCGCCGCGCTGCAGGGAGTGCTCGACGCGTTCGCCGCGATGCCGCCGGAGGAGCGCGCGATCGCCGAGTGGCTGCACGGCATCGTGCTCGAGCACGCGCCAGACCTCGCGCCCAAGACCTGGTACGGCTTCCCGGCCTACGCGGACGCCGACGGCAAGCCCGTCGTGTTCTTCCAGCCGGGCTCGAAGTTCGGGACCCGGTACTCGACGCTCGGCTTCCAGGATCCGGCGCAGCTCGACGAGGGCACGATGTGGCCGACGTCCTACGCGCTGACCGCGGTGGATCCCGCCAACGAGGAGCGCGTGGCGGAGCTGGTGCGGCGGGCCGTCGGCGGCTGATCCCGCGGCGGCCCGTTCGGGGGTCGACGCGGGTCGATGCGCGACCCTATATTGATGACATGTCATCAATCGCGTCCCCGCCCACGCTCGTCGGCGTGCCCTGCTTCTCGGGAGCGCCGTGGGACTTCCGTCCCCTCCGAGCGCTGGCCGCGTACCCGCTCCGCACCCTCGCCCTGCCCCACGACGCGCGCTCGGTCGAGGAGGCGGCCGACGCCGTCGAGGACTTGGTGCGCGACCTCCCGCGTTACGTGCTCGTGGGCGACTCCTTCGGCGCGGTCGTGAGCCTGGCGCTGGCGCTCCGTCGCCCGGCGGGACTCGCCGGGCTCGTGCTCTCGGGCGGCTTCGCGGCGGATCCGACGCCCGCGTGGAAGACGCGCGCCGCCTCCCTCGCCCGGCACGTGCCGCGGGTCCTCTACGAGCAGGGGATCCTCCGCTTCCACGCGGCGCAGCTCGCCTCCCGGTCGGACGCGGCGGCTCCGCACCCGCTGACCCGTCGCGACTACCGGGAGCTGTTCCGGATCCACACGCCCGCCAGCGCCTACGCGAACCGGGTCGGCGCGGTCGTCGGCTTCGACGTGCGCGCGCGCATCCACCGCATCGACGTGCCGACGCTGCTGATGACCCCCGAGGACGACCGGCTCGTCGGCCCCACCGCCGCCGCCGCGCTCCGCGACGGGCTGCCGCATGCCCGGGAGATGGTGCTGCCCGGCACCGGGCACATGCTCCGCTTCACGCACCCCGGGGAGTACGCGGATGCCGTGGACGGGTTCGTGCGTTCCGAGGTCGGCCTCGGCGTGGCGGCGGGCGCAGCATGAGACCGGCCGAGGAGCTCCGCTACCTGATCCTCGGGGCGCAGCGCGAGGGCGCCCGCGCGTACGCGGCCGCCCTCGCGCCGACCGGGCTGACGCCCGCGCAGGCGGAGGCGGTCGTCGTGCTCGCCGAGGCGCCCGGGATCAGCCTCGCCGGCCTCGGCGCCCGGCTCGTCTGCGAGGCCGGCTCGCCCAGCCGGCTCGTCGACGCGCTCGTGCGGCAGGGCCTCGTGCACCGCGACCCGGATCCGCGCAGCCGCCGCAGCGTCGTCCTGCGGCTGACCGCGGAGGGGCAGCGCCGCGTGGCGGACGTGCGCGCCGCCGAGGCCACGGTGCACGACGCGATCGGCGGGGCGCTCGACGCGCGCCAGCTCGAGGCCGCGATCGGCGCGCTCCGCCTGCTCCTCGACCGGCGCCCGACCCTCGACGCCCTGACGCTGCGCCGGGCGGATCGCGCGTCGACGACCAGCTGAGGCACGCCCCGCCGGTCAGCGCCCGTCGACGATGGACATGAAGCCCGCGAAGGCGAAGACCGCGGGCACGAAGATCAGCGAGGCGCGGAACGCGATCCAGGCGAACCAGCCGACGGCGCCGAGGCAGCCCGTGCGGCGGTCGCGGATGTCGAGGCGGCGGCCGTCGGCGGCGATGCGCGGGGCGCGGGGATCCGGAGGCTGCTCGTCGAGGTCGGCCCGCAGCGGCGCGGCCCCACCGCCGTCGCCGAGCAGCACGCGCTCGTCGCGGTACCGCACCGCGCGGCGCCGGATGCGAGCCGCGACGCCGTCGAGGATCCGCCCGGTCGCCTCCCACGGGGCGGGCTCGGCGAAGTCGGCGAGCTCCCGGCGGAAGAACACCAGCGTGTCGTCGACCATCTCCACGTCGAAGCCCGCCGCGTCGTCGACGAGCGCGGCCATGACGTCGGGCGTCAGCAGGTAGAGGGCGTCGCGCTCGTACTCGGCGGGCGCGTACAGGCGGAACTGCCGGTCGAAGTCGCCCTCGAGCGAGAGGCGCTGGCCGCGCCGCACGCTCGCCGGGAGGTCGCCGCCGCGCGCGTCGTCCCCGGTCGCGTCGAGCAGCAGGTGCGGCAGCGGCACGGGCAGGGTGACCGCGACGTAGGTCCATCCGCTGCGCCGCGCGCGCTTCCGCACGACGTCGCCGAACTCGACGCCCGCGGCCCGGAAGCGGGGGACGACGAGGACCCCGCCCGCGTCCTCGGTGATGAGCGCCCGGAAGGTGCGCCCGCCGCTCGGCTGCGGTTGGAACCCGTTGGCGAGGGCCGTCAGGTGCTGCCGCCACTCCCGCCCGCGGGCTCGCGGCGACGGCGGCCTCGCCGCCCAGCGGTGCAGGAGGCGGGACCCGAGGAGCCAGACGGCGAGGACCACGGCGGCTCCCGCGAGCCCCGCGATCGTCGCGGGCGTGACGGCGCCGTCGCCCGCGCCGTCGGTGACGACGCCCCAGTACAGGAGCACGACGCAGACGTACCAGAGGATCAGCGAGTCGTTCACGTGCGCGAGCACCTTCCGGCGCGATGGCACCCACGACGGACGGGCGCTCCGCCGGACGGTGCGCATCGCCGCCGCGACCTCGTCGTCGGGCGCGCTCAGCCAGCGCAGGTCCATGGGCGTCCCCCTCGTCGATCCAGGCTAGGGGGACGCGCGAGGACCGCGGTCGGGACCGATGCCCGCGAAGTGGGGGTCCCCGCGCCGCGAAGTGGGGGTCCTCGCATCCCGGGATCGGTGCTCCGCACGGCGGCCGCGCTGTCATGCTGCGGGCATGACCGCACCCGAGCAGCCGGGATACCCGTCCCCGGACCCGCACCAGCCCCCGCCGCCCAGCCCCTACGGACCGCCCGCCCCCGCCGGCACCGCGACCCCTCCGCCGCCCCCATACGGCGTCCGCCCCAAGGGCCTCGCGATCGCCGCGCTGGTCGTGGGGATCGTCGCCTTCCTGTCCGGCCTCGTCCCGGTCTTCGGCCTGATCGCGGGCGCCGCCGCCGTGGTGCTCGGGATCCTCGCCCTGCGCCGCCAGCAGAGCAAGGGCATGGCGATCACCGGCCTGTCGCTCGGCGCCGTGGCGGCCGTCACGTCGCTGTTCGTCACGATCGCGTTCGCGGCTGCCGTCAGTACCTCGAGCACGTCCACCGGCACCGCCGAGGTCGTCGAGTCGTCCGCCGAGGCGGAGGCGCTGCCGACCCCGACGCCCGAGGCGAGCGAGCCCGCCGCCGAGGAGACGACGGCCGCCGCCGAGCCCGCGGCACCCGCCGTGCCGGCCGAGAGCGCGACGGCGCTCATCAAGGCGGAGACGTACGCGAACGGCCTGGACATGAGCAAGGCCGGCCTGTACGACCAGCTCACGAGCGAGTACGGCGAGCAGTTCACGCCGGAGGCCGCGCAGTACGCCGTGGACAACGTCCAGGCCGACTGGAACGCCAACGCGCTCGCGAAGGCGAAGACGTACCGCGAGATGGCGGCGATGTCGCCCGCCGCGATCCGGGATCAGCTCACGAGCGAGTACGGCGAGAAGTTCACCGCGGAGGAGGCGGACTACGCCATCGCGCACCTCGACGACTGACGCGTGAGCGCGGAGGAGGGGAGGTGGCGGCGACGCCATCTCCCCTCCTCCGTCCCACCGGGAATGATCCGCCGTCCCATGCGTTTGCATGGACATGGCCCGACCGGGCCGCGCGGAAGGAGCGCCTCATGACCGCCAGCACCCAGGGACTGCACCACGTCACCGCCATCGGCGGCGACCCGCAGCGGAACGTCGACTTCTACGTGCGCGCGATGGGCCTCCGGCTCGTGAAGCGCACCGTCAACTTCGACAGTCCCGGCAGCTACCACCTCTACTACGGCGACACCGAGGGCCGGCCCGGATCCCTCCTCACCTTCTTCCCGTGGAAGGGCGTGCCCGCGGGCCGCGTCGGCGCGGGCCAGTCCACGACGACCGCGTTCTCGGTGCCCGCCGGCAGCCTCGGCTGGTGGGCCGAGCACCTGCGCCAGGTCGGCGTCGCCTCGTCGATCTCGTCGACCGGATCCGAGGAGGAGCGCCTCTCGCTCCGCGACCCCGACGGGCTGCAGATCGACCTCGTCGCCTCCTCCGTCGTCGACCCGCGCGCGCCGTGGGACTCGGCCGACGTGCCCGCCGAGCACGCGATCCGCGGCCAGCACTCCTCGGTGCTCACCGTGCGGGATCCCGCGGGCACGGCGTCCGTCCTCACCGACGACCTCGGGCTCCGGCTCGTGGACGAGCGCGACGGCCGCTTCCGCTTCGCCGCGGGGGACGGCGGACCCGGCGCGATCGTCGACCTCGTCGCCGACCCGGGTGCGCAGCAGGGCCTCACGGCCGGCGGCACCGTGCACCACGTCGCGTTCCGCGTGCCGGGCCGCGTCGAGCAGCAGGCGTGGCGCGACGAGCTGGTGGATCGCGGGCACCAGGTGACGCAGATCCTCGACCGGCAGTACTTCACCTCCATCTACTTCCGCGAGCCCGGCGGCGTGCTCTTCGAGATCGCGACGGACACGCCCGGCTTCGACATCGACGAGCCGCTGCTCGAGCTGGGCCGCAGCCTCCGCCTCCCGCCGTGGCTCGAGCCCAGCCGCGCGGACATCGAGGCCGCGGTGCCGCCGCTGCGCCTGCCGGACGACGAGGCCGCCGCGGCCGATGGATCCGCCGCGTGAGCGCGCTCCTCGACGCGACGCCCCACGAGTTCCGGCCGGGCGCCGACACCGGCCCCGTGGTCCTCGGCCTGCACGGCACGGGCGCCGACGAGCGGCAGGGCCTCGAGCTCGCGCGGCTCCTCGCGCCCGGGCAGCCCGTGCTGGCACCGCGCGGGAGCGTGCGCGAGGGATCCGCCGCCCGCTGGTTCCGCCGCCACGCGGAAGGGGTCTTCGACGTCGACGACGTGGTCGCGCGCGCCGCCGAGCTCGCCGACCTGGTCGCCGAGGCACGGTCGGCCTACGCTCTGGGGGACCGGGAGATCCTCGCTGTCGGGTTCTCGAACGGGGCGAACATGGCGCTGGCGACCACGCTGCTGCACCCGTCCGCGCTGCCCGCGACGATCGCCTTCTCCGCGCGCTGGCCGCTCGGCGACCGGGAGCCGGCCGCCGACCTCTCGGGCACGCGGATCACGCTGCTCAACGGCGACGCCGACGCCATGGCGCCGCTCGTCGACGTGGAGCGGACGGTGCGCGAGGCGCTCGCCCGCGGCGCCGACGTCTCCTCCCACGTGCGACCGGGCGGGCACGGGCTCGACGCGCGCGACCTCGACGCGGCCCGCGCGCGGACCCGCACCGGCTGATCCCCCGCGACCACGCCCGCCCGAACGGTCCCCCGCCCGCCCCCACCGGAAGCCGCGCATGCCCGAGATCATCGCCTGGGTCGCCTCCTTCGTCGTCGTGACCGTCGCCGTGTCCGGGCTCGCGGGGCGCGTGGGCTGGTCGGCGCCCGTGGCGCTGGTCGCGGTCGGGGCGGCGCTGTCGTTCGTGCCGGGCGTGCCGCAGATCGTGATCGAGCCGGACGCCGTGCTCTACGGGCTCCTGCCGCCGCTGCTGTTCGCGGCCGCGATCCGCACGCCGCTGGCCGACATCCGGGCCCGGCGCGACAGCATCGTCGTGCTCTCGGTCGGCGTCGTCGTGGTCACGCTCGTCGTGTTCGGGCTGACGCTGTGGGCGCTCGTGCCGGCCGTGGGGCTCGCGGCGGCGCTCGCCCTCGGCGCCGTCGTCGCGCCGACGGACGCGGTCGCGGTCTCCGCCGTCGCCGGGCGCGTGAAGCTCCCGCGCCGCGTGATGTCGATCCTCGAGACCGAGAGCCTCCTCAACGACGCGACCGCGCTCGTCGCGCTCAACACGGCCATCGCCGCGATCGTCGGCGCCGTGCACCCCGTGGACGTCGCGGGCGGCTTCCTCGTGGCGGTGGTCGCGGGCGTCGCCATCGGCCTCGCGGTGGCGTTCCTCTTCTCCGCGGTGCGCCGCTTCCTCCGGTCCGCCGTGCTCGACACGAGCCTCTCGCTGGCGATCCCCTACGTCGCCTTCATCCCGGCCCAGGAGATCGGCGGATCCGGGGTGCTGGCCGTGGTCGCGGCCGGGCTCGTGCTCGGCTACCGCTCGCCGCTGATCCAGTCGCCCGAGGCGCGCATCGCGGAGTCGGTGAACTGGCGCACGATCCAGTTCCTGCTCGAGAACGCCGTCTTCCTCCTCATCGGGCTGAGCCTCGCCGGCATCCTCCGCGACCTGCCGGAGTCGAGCCTCGACGGATGGCAGATCGCCGGGCTCGCGATCCTGCTGCTCGCGGTGCTGACCGCGGCGCGCTTCGTCTCGGTGGCGCTCGCGAAGGTGCTGTTCGACCACGGGCCGGCGCGGCTGCGGGCGCGCACCTGGACCTGGCGGACCGTGACCGCCGTCTCGTCCGCCGGGGTGCGCGGCGTCGTGACCCTCGCCGCCGCGTTCCTCCTGCCCGCGGAGACGCCGGAGCGGGAGCTGCTGCAGTTCCTCGCGTTCGTGATGGTGGCGGGCACCCTCCTGGGCGGGCTCGCGCTGCCCGCCATCATCCGCCGCCTGAGGCTCGGGCACTCCGCCGACGACCAGGAGAGGTCCGACCGCGATCGCCTCCTCGACGAGGCCCGCGAGGCCGGCCTGGCGGCGCGCGCCGTGGCGATCCGCGAGCACGGCGCGAGCGACGGCCCGGGCGACGACGCGCTGCCGGAGACCACGACCGAGCGCCTCGCGCACGACCGGGTGCGGCGCCGGATGATCGACGCCGAGCGGGTCGCCGTGCTCGCCGCGCGCCGGGAGGGGCGGTACCCGGAGATCGCCGTGCGCGCCGTGCTCGGGATGATCGACGCGGAGGACGTGGCCCTCGGCCGGCGCGAGGCGGACGACGCGCGCTGACCGGCCGCGCGCTCCGCGATCCGCCCCCCGTCCCCCCTGGGGACGAGGCGCGAGGCCCCGGGGAGGACGCGCGACGACGGCGGGTCCGCGAGCCCGGGTGCGCCGCCGCCCGAGCGGTGAGATCAGGAGGATCCCGTGCCCGTGTCCGTCTCCCCCACCACCGCCCCCGTCCGACCCGTCGCGGCCGTCGACGGCGCCCCGCGCCCGGGCGATCCCGCCTGCGTCGCCTTCGTCGGCAGCGCCGACGGCGTCCGCCTCGCGGGCACGCGCGGCTTCGCGGTCGACCTCGTCCCGCTGTCGCCGCGCCCCTGATTGGGGGTGCGGGCGGCCGCCCGGCGACGCGCCCGGGCTTCCCGGCCGGCCCGAGCGCCGCCTAATCTGAGCGGACGAGCAGTTCCCCCACCTGGGGAACGCTCTCCTGAGGAGCACCATGTCGTCGACCCCGCCGCCCGCCTCCCCGACGTCGGTCACCCCATCGTCCGACGAGCCCGGCTGGTTCGGCGACGGCGAGGGCAACCAGCGCTTCTGGGACGGCACCCGCTGGACGTCGCTCGTCTCCAGCCGCCGCGTCTTCCCGGGCCGCGCCTCCTCGACGCCCGAGCCCAAGCTGATCTCCGAGTCGCCGCTGCCCGAGGGCTACGCGGCCGGGGCCGCGCCGCTCGCCCCGCCCGCGAGATCCGCCGTCGACGCGTCCGTGGACGCCCCGCCCGCCGGTGCGCCGCTCGCCCCGCCCACGGGTGCTCCTGTCGCACCGCCCGCCGGCTACCCGATGGCGCCGCCGACCGGCGCACCCGTCGCCCCTCCCACCGGCCTCCCGACGGCGCCGCCTACCGGTGCGCCCCTCGACGCTCCGGCTCCCGCTCCCCGCACCTCGTCCGTGGCCGGCAGCTTCGCGCCGCCGCGCCCGGCCACGAGCGCCGCCTCCGCTCCGACCCCGCGCGCCGCCGCCACCGCGCCGGCCCTGCGCGGCCGCAGCACCTGGCCGTGGGCCGCGCTCGCGGTCGCCGCGGTGCTCGTCGTCGCCGCCGCCGTCATCGCCGGGATTCCCGGCCTCCTCATCGCGCTCGGCGTCGTCGCCCTCGTCGCCGGGCTCATCCCGCTCCTCCGCAGCGGCGCGGCCTGGATCCCCGGCATCCGCACCCGGGCCGCCGGCGGCCTCGCCACCGGCGTCGCCCTCGCGCTCATCGCGGGCGGCGCTGTCGCCTCCGCGCTGCCGACGCCGGCCGACGACGTCGCGGACCCCGACACCATCGAGATCTCCGACTCCCGCCCGGTGCCGAACGCGACCGATCCGGCGAACCCGCTCCCCGTCTCGGCCGACGGCCTGGTCGAGATGGTCGACGTGACGCGCATGAGCGGCGCCGACGCGGGCGACACGCTCGCCGCGTCCGGCTTCGGCATCGCCTTCGCGGGCACCGGCGGCGGCGCGTTCGTGCGCCAGGACGTGGGCATCGTCGCGAGCCAGGACCCGGCCGCCGGCACGCGCGTCGCGCCCGGCACCGTCGTGACCCTCACGCTCGCCACCCCCGCTCCCGAGCGCATCGCGCTCCCCGTCGTGCCCAAGGCGCCCGACGTCCCGTCGCGTCCCGGCACGCGGCCGGGGACGGGGATCTTCAACCCCGGCACCGGCGGCGGCACCGGCGGCGGCGGCTCCAGCGGCGGCGGCTCGGATCCCGGGACGTCGAACCCCGGCACCGGCGGCGGCTCGCCGTCGAACCCGGACCCGACCACGCCGGGCGACCCCGAGCCCCAGCCGACGACGGACCCGCCCACGGTGCCCACGCCGGACCCGACGACGCCCGCGCCCGATCCCGAGCCCTCGCCCGAGCCGCCGGTCGAGAGCCCGGAGCCCACGACGCCGCCCGCGCCGCCGGAGCCCGAGACGCCGGTCGAGCCCGTGCCCGAGACGCCGCCGGCCGAGGGCTAGGCCTCCGTCGGGTCGTCCCCCGCGCGGGCGGCGGGACCCGTCCCCGTCGTCCGCAGGTGCGCCCGCTGCCCGTCGCGGTCGAGGATCGTGAGGATCTCGACGACACCGCGGTGCGCGCCGATGGCGTGCGGCACCATGGTCGAGAACTCGGCCGCGTCGCCCGCCTCCACGAGGATCGTCCGCTCCCCCAGCTGGAGCCGCGCGGTGCCCGAGAGCACCGTGAACCAGTCGCGCCCGGGGTGCACGCCGAGCCGGTCCACCGGCACGGGCCGCGTCGGCGTCATGCGCATCTTCGCGACGAAGGGGCCGGATCCGCTGGCTCCGCCGCGCGAGAGGATCCACATCGTGCGCCCCGCCTCCGAGTCCGCCTGGGGGCGGATCACGACGTCGGCGTCGTCGCCCGACTCGATGAGCGCGTCGAGCGACGTCTCGAGGGCCTGCGCGATGGGCACGAGCTGGTCGAGCGCGATGCGCCGGTGACCGGTCTCGATGCGGCTGAGCGTCGACGGGCTGAGGAAGCACCGGGCCGCGAGCGCGTCGAGCGACCAGCCGCGGGCCTCCCGGAGGCTCCGGATGCGCTGGCGGACGAGGGCGTCGACATCGGGCTCTTGCGTCATGGGCAAGATCGTATGCGTCTGCGGCAGGGGTGCGCCACCCTGGATCCATGACGCACCTGCACCCCGCCCCCGGCCACGGCCCCGCCGACCCGTCGCTCGCCCGCATGCTCGACCTCGACGCCCGGATCCTGCACGGCCACCAGCGCGAGCTGACCGCCTGGGTCCGCCGCCTCGCGCGCGACACGGCCGGCCGCGTGGTCGTCGACCTCGGCGCGGGGACCGGCACCGGCACGGTCGCGCTCGCGCGCCGCGTCGACCGGGCCGTGGTGCACGCCGTCGACGCGAGCGACGCCATGCTCGACCGGGTCGCCGAGCGCGCCGTCGTCGACGGCCTGGCCGACCGCATCCGCACCGTGCGCGCCGACCTCGACGCGGGCTGGCCCGCGCTGCCGCCCGCCGACCTGGTGTGGGCGTCGCTCCTGCTGCACGAGGTCGCCGACCCCGCGCGACTGCTCGCCCGCATCCACGACGGGCTCGCGCCGGGCGGCTTGCTCGCCGTCGTCGAGATGGACGGCCCGCCCCGCTTCCTGCCGGACGACCTCGATCCGGACCTCGTCCGCCCGGGCCTCGCCGACCGCCTCGACGACGCGGTCACGCACGGCGGCACCGGCGGCCCCTCGCACCCGGACTGGGCGCCGTGGCTGCGCGACGCCGGCCTCGTCGACGTCGCGACGCGCGTGTTCCGCACCGACCCCGACCCGGCGGATCCGATCGCCGCCGCCGCGACCCTCCCCTACGCCCGCACGTGGCTGGCCCGCGTCCGCGACCGCGCCGTCGACCGCCTGGACGCGGACGACCGCGCGGCCCTCGACGCCCTCCTCGACGACGGCGGCCCGCACGCCCTGGCGAGGATCCCGGACCTCGGCCTCCGCGGCACCCGCACGGCGTACGTCGGACGCCGGCCGCGCTGACCGCCCGCCGATCCGCGCGAGGTGGGGCGCGCGGCACCCCCGACCCCCTACCGTTGAGGCATGAGCACTGACGACACCGCATCCACCCCCGACGCGGACGCCGCCCCCCGCACGACCTTCAGCGACCTCGGTCTCTCCGACCAGGTGCTCAAGGCACTCAAGGACGTGGGCTACGAGACGCCCTCCGCGATCCAGGCGGCCACGATCCCCTCCCTCCTCTCCGGCCGCGACGTCCTCGGCGTCGCCCAGACCGGCACCGGCAAGACGGCCGCGTTCGCGCTGCCGATCCTCTCCAACCTCGACGTGTCCCAGAAGACCCCGCAGGCCCTCGTGCTCGCGCCCACCCGCGAGCTCGCGCTCCAGGTGTGCGAGGCGTTCGAGCGCTACGCGTCGGGCATGCGCGGCGTGCACGTGCTGCCCGTCTACGGCGGCCAGGGCTACGGCGTGCAGCTGTCGGCGCTGCGCCGCGGCGTGCACGTGGTCGTCGGCACCCCCGGCCGGATCATGGACCACCTCGACAAGGGCACCCTCGACCTGTCGCAGCTGAAGTTCCTCGTGCTCGACGAGGCCGACGAGATGCTCAAGATGGGCTTCGCGGAGGACGTGGAGACGATCCTCGCGGACACCCCGAAGTCGAAGCAGATCGCGCTGTTCTCGGCGACGATGCCCGCGCAGATCCGCCGCATCTCGGGCAAGTACCTGCAGGACCCCGAGGAGATCACGGTCAAGAACAAGACCACGACCTCGGCGAACACGACGCAGCGCTACCTGATGGTGTCGTACCCGCAGAAGGTCGACGCCCTCACGCGCATCCTCGAGACCGAGAACTTCGAGGGCATGATCGTGTTCGTCCGCACGAAGAACGAGACGGAGACGCTCGCCGAGAAGCTGCGCGCCCGCGGCTACGCGGCCGCCGCCATCTCCGGCGACGTCGCGCAGGCGCAGCGCGAGCGCACGGTCGAGCAGCTGAAGTCGGGCAAGCTCGACATCCTCGTCGCCACCGACGTCGCCGCCCGCGGGCTCGACGTCGACCGGATCAGCCACGTCGTCAACTACGACATCCCCATCGACACCGAGTCGTACGTGCACCGCATCGGCCGCACGGGTCGCGCCGGACGCAGCGGCGCGGCGATCAGCTTCGTCACGCCGCGCGAGCGCCGCCTCCTCACCGCCATCGAGAAGGCCACGCGCCAGCCGCTCGCCGAGATGCGCATGCCGAGCGCGGAGGACGTGAACGTGACGCGCCTCTCCCGCTTCGACGACGCGATCACCGCGGCCCTCGCCGACCGCGAGCGCCTCGACGCGTTCCGCGACATCGTGGGCCACTACGTGAACCACCACGACGTCGTCGAGTCCGACGTGGCCGCCGCGCTCGCGATCGTGGCGCAGGGCGACACCCCGCTCCTGCTCTCGGCCGACGACCTGCGTCCGCCGCGCGTCGAGCGCGAGCGCCGGGACGACCGCCCGTCCCGCGACGGCGACGACCGCGGCGAGCGTCGCGCCCGCCCGGCGCGCGGCAGCGGCAACATGGCGACGTACCGCATCGACGTCGGCCGCCGCCACCGCGTGGAGCCCCGCCAGATCGTCGGCGCGCTCGCCAACGAGGGCGGCTTCAGCCGCGAGGACTTCGGCCACATCGACATCCGCCCCGACTTCTCGCTCGTCGAGCTGCCGGCGGGACTGCCGCAGGACCGGATCGACAGGCTCGCGAGCACGGTCATCAACGGTCGCCCGATCGACATCCGCCCCGACCGCGGCGGCCCCCGTGCCGCCGAGCGCGGCGCGGCCCCGGAGCGTCGCGGGCGGAAGCCGCGCGACTGATCTCCGCTCGCGACGATGGCCCGTCCCCACGCAGGTGGGGGCGGGCCGTCGGCCGTCGTGCGCTTGCCGGGCGGCGGCGCGTCAACGCGATCAGCGGTGCGGGCGCCGACGCTGCGCCGTAATGACCGACGCGTAGGTGATGCCGATAAGCGCGGCGACGATGCACAAGGCCGATCCCCGCATGTCCATGAACCCCGAGGTCGCGAGCAGGAGGATCCCGACGAGCACCAGACCCGAGGTGATGACGAGCGTGGAGACGAAGAGGAGGCGGTGTCGAGCTGACATTCAGATCACGCTCCCCGGCTCACGTACGCCATCGCCGGTGGCGCAGGGAACGCATCCCGCCAGGACCACTCTCACTGTCCCGAGCACCATGGCACGCCGTTCCATCCCTGATCCAAGATAAGACCGTCACCATCGGCGGCGCAGATGGCGATCGCGCCGCCCCCGATGGTGAGTGCACCTGCGATGACACCAGCGACGACCGGTCCGGCACCTGTCCAGGCGGTGATGAGGGCTGCGATCCCCGCGGCGCCTGCGCCTACCGCCAGTGCACCGATGAGTCGGCTCGTGTTGCACGAGTCGAGCTTGAGCTGGTGTCCGAACCACTGCGTCGAGGAGTCGTTGACCCCGACGCAGGATGAGAGCTGGACGGCGTCCCGCGCCACGCGGACCGCGGAGGCATCGACTGAGACCCCCGACACCGTTCCGCCTGCGGCCACGATGCCGGTCGCGACCTCACGCACGGTCTCGGGGCGCGCCCCCAGGGCGAGCGCGCGCGCCGCGTCAAAGTGGATATCCCCGTCGACCGCCGTGACGGTGCTCTGGAATGCACGGACCTGCGTGACTGCGGCGTCGGCGGCAGCAATCTGCGCCGCAGTGACGCGCGTCCCGTAGTGGCGCTGATTGTCGGAATGCGAGGCGGCCATGGCGATGAGCCGCCGATTTACCTTCACGCGTAAACTCTTTACCTGGGTAAATGTACCCGTCAATGTGGATGATGCGGCAGACCTTCCTCTGCCCATGAACCCATGTCAATGCCGTACGGAAATCAGTGGGATTACTCAGCACGTGCTACGCCCGCGACGACGCAGCGTCTTCGAGCGCGGCTGCCGCGATGAATTCGCGGGCCCGGCTCCGCTAGCGTGGCCCGATGGATCCGGTCACCCTCCGCACCCCGCGCCTGACGCTCCGCCGACCCGTGCTCGACGACGTCGACGGGATCACCTCGGCGTGCCAGGATCCGCAGGTCCAGCGGTACGTGCCCGTGCCCGTGCCGTACACGCGCGAGGACGCCGTCTCTTACGTGTCGGAGTTCTGCGCGGACGGCTGGGCCTCGGGCGAGCGGCTCACCTGGGTCGCGCTCGAGGGCGGCGATCTCGTGGGCACCGTCGGGCTGCACGGCATTGCGGACGGCGGGGCCGAGATCGGGTACTGGCTGGCACCTGCCGCGCGCGGCCGCGGGATCATGCGCGAGGCCGCCGCGGCGGTCGTCGACCACGGGTTCGATGCGTCCGCGGGGCTCGGCCTCGTCCGCATCGGCTGGCGCGCCTACGCCGGGAACACCGGATCCGCGGCCGTCGCCCGGGCTCTCGGCTTCCGCTTCGAGGGCGTCGCCCGCCTGGGCGCCATGGGTCGCGCCGGCCGCGAGGACGACTGGCTCGCGGCCCTCCTCGCGACCGACGACCGGACGCCGGAGCCCTGGCCCGTGCTCGCGTGACGGCTTCGCGCGGCCCGCGGTGGCCGCGGCGATCACGGCTCCGCGTGGACGGCGCGCGAGGCTGACGTGTCAGCCGCGCACGCGCCGCAGCTCCAGAACGCCCGGGATCAGCTGCCGCGTCGGGATCCGCCCGCGCGCGAAGTCGCCCCACACCTGGCGCACGCGGCGGGCGTCGCGCTGGATCCCCTCCCAGTCGGCACCTGCGAGGAGCCCCGCACCGCGCCATGCGTCCTCGTCGCCGAAGAGGAGCGGCAGGTCCACGGTGTGCGCGGCGCCGAAGGGGCTGCCGGGCGCCGACCAGCGGATCACGTAGCGGTGCGCCGTGCCGCCGGCCCGCGCGTGACGGCGGGCGAAGCGGCGGGCGGGGATCCCGTAGATGATGCCCGACACGGACGCGACGGTCGCACCGCGCAGGAGCGGGCCGACGACCGGGAGGCCCGTCAGCTGCACCAGCCACGGGATCCGGGGCAGGAACGGCCGCGCCTCCTCCGCCGTGTTGCCGATCAGCACGTCGACGCGGGGAGCGGACGCATCCCAGGCCGCGTCGATCCCGGACTCGGGCGGGAGCGGCGCGTGCCCGTACTGCGTGCCGAACGGCATCGATCCGAGCAGCCCGTACGGCGCGGCGGCGCGCTCGACCCCGGCCTGGCGTGCGAGCACCTCCTCGACAGGCATGTCGGTCGTGAGCCCGCGGGATGCGCGCGCCATCGCCGCGTTCATGCGCCGTCTGCCCCGCGCGATGCCGAGCGGCGCGCTCTGGATGATCGCCCGGCAGAACAGCCCGGCCGCCTCGGGCACGGCCAACAGGTGCGCGACCGCGTCACCGCCCGCCGACTGCCCGAACGCCGTGACGCGGTCCGGGTCCCCGCCGAACGCCCGGATGTTGCGAGCCACCCAGCGGAGCGCCGCGAGCTGGTCGAGGAGGCCCAGGTTCGCGGGCCGGTCCCGTCCGTCACCGAGGTAGCCGAGGAGACCGAGCCGGTAGGTGACCGTGACGACCACCACGCGCTGCTCCGTGACGAGCGCGGCGGGATCCATGATCGGCATGTCGCCCGCGCCCGACACGTACGAGCCTCCGTGGATCCACACCATCACCGGCAGCGCATCGTCCGGCCGCACGTCGCGCGGCATGGTGACGGACACGCGCAGGCAATCCTCGTCCACGGGGAGTCGGGAGAAGTCCCCGAGCACCGCGTCGAGCTCCTCCATGGGCGGCTGCGGGCACCCGGGCGCCCAGTCGGTCGCGTCCCGCGGCTGCGTCCAGTCGGGGTGCGTGACCGGCGGCGCGAACCGGGCGGCGGTCGCATAGGGGATCCCGGTGGCGCGGACGACATCGCCGTCCACCCACCCCACGACGGGGCCGCACGGCGGCGAGAAGGCGCACATTTGGTCGAAGCTACCGTTCGCGAGGCGTTCGTCTGACCGCCTGGGGACAGGCCACATCCCGGTGCTACCGTGACGCCATGCCCCGCCTGATCGACCACGCCCGCCGCGAGGACGAGCTCGCCGAGGCGGTCTGGCGGGTCATCCGCCGCGAGGGCGCGAGCGGCGTCTCCGTCCGCACGGTCGCGGCCGAGGCGGGCCTCTCGACGGGATCCCTGCGCCACAGCTTCCCCAGCCGGATCGACCTCGTGGCCCACGCGACCGAGCTGGTGGCTCGGCGGATCGACGCGCGCATCCGGACGCGGCGCGCCGACCCGGACGCCCGACGCCGGGCCGTGCGAATCCTCGCGGAGCACCTGCCGCTGGACGACGCGCGCCGCGCCGAGGCCGAGGTCACCGCGGCGCTCCTCGCGGATGCCGCCTCGCACCCGCGGCTGCGCGAGGTGCGCGCCGCCGCCCACGCGGCCGCGCGCGAAACGTGCCTCGAGCAGCTCGCTCAGCTGCGCGCGGCCGGCCTGCTGCGACCCGACGCGGATCCCGACGCCGAGGCCGACCACCTGCAGGCGCTGCTCGCGGGCCTCGCGCTGCAGCTGCTCGTCGACGAGCCGGACGCGGCCCGCAGCGCCCGCGCGCTCGGCGTGCTGGAGCGGCACATCGATGCGCTCGTCGCCCGCCGCGTCGAACGGCGCGCGTCCGTGGACGCCTAGCGCGCCGCCGGGCCGCCCGCGACGCCGCCGAGACGGCCGCGCAGCTCCTCGACGCGCGCACGGATGTCGTCGCGCACGAGCCGCATCCGCTCCATGCCGTCGATGCCGCGCTCGCTGGGCTCGTCCGTGATCCACGTCTCGACCGCGACGTCCTGGTCGCCGTCCACGTGCGCCTCCGCGCCGAGCACGACCACGAGGTCGGCCTCGCGCACCATGTCGTCGGTGAGCGGCTTCGGGCTCTCGCCCGCCACGTCGATGCCGAGCTCGGTGAGCGACTCCACGGCGAGGGCGTTGAGCGAGGTGCCGGGATCGGTGCCCGCCGACGTGACGGCGACGGCGTCCCCCGCCGCGTTCCGCATGAGGGCCGCCGCGAGCTGGGACTTGCCGCCGTTGCGGGCGCAGACGAAGACGACGTGCGGGATGCGCTCGGCCATGGATCCTCCGGTCGGGGCGTCGCCCGAGGGTCGGGCGTCCCGTCGATCCTGGCAGACCGCCGCGGCGGCGGACCTCGACATCGATACAGCGGGCGCTGTACCGTCCTCGCGTGCCCACCCTCGCTCCCCGCCTCGACGTCATGACCCGGCTCGGCCGCGCGCTCGCGGATCCGACCCGCGCCCGCATCCTGATGGAGCTGCTCGACGGCCCCGCCTACCCCGCGCTCCTCGCCGAGTCCCTCGGCTTCACGCGGCAGAACGTGTCCAACCACCTCGCCTGCCTGCGCGGCTGCGGCATCGTCCGCACGGTGCCCGAGGGACGCAGCACGCGGTACGAGATCCAGGACGCGCGCATCGCCCGTGGCCTCGGCGCGCTCGTGGAGGTCGTGCTCGCGGTGGACGACGACCGGGCCTGCGCGGATCCGGCGCTCTGCGATCCCGGCTGCTGCGAGGCGGGCGCGTGAGCGGCCTCGCGTCCGCGCCGGGGCTCACGATCGCCCGCCGCGACGTGCTGCGCCGCCGCATCCGCTGGATCGTCGCGGGAACCATCGCGTGGAACGCGGTCGAGGCCGTCGTCGCCCTCACCGCGGGCGCCGCCGCGTCGTCGACCGCGCTCGTGGCCTTCGGGCTCGACTCGATCGTGGAGGTGCTCGCCGCCTCCGCCGTCGCGTGGCAGTTCTCCGCGCCGGATCCGGAGGCGCGCGAGCGCACGGCCCTCCGGCTCATCGCCGTGTCGTTCCTCGGGCTCGCGGCCTACGTGAGCGTGGACGCCGTGCTCGCGCTGGCCGGCGGATCCGCCGCGCGCCCGAGCACGACGGGCATCGTCCTCGCGGCCCTGAGCCTCGCCGTGATGCCGGCCCTCAGCCTGCTCGAGCGCCGCACGGGCACCGAGCTCGGCTCCGCGAGCGCGGTCGCCGACTCGCGGCAGACCCTGGTGTGCGCGTGGCTCTCCGCCGCGCTGCTGATCGGGCTGCTGCTCGACGCCGGGCTCGGCTGGTGGTGGGCGGATCCCGTCACCGGGCTCGCCATCGCCGCGTTCGCCGTCCGCGAGGGCGTCGAAGCGTGGCGCGGCGAGGCGTGCACCGTGCCCGTCGGCGCGCTCACGGGCGAGCGGGCGGTCGACGACCAC
This sequence comes from Clavibacter michiganensis subsp. insidiosus, assembly GCF_002240565.1. Lineage (GTDB taxonomy): Bacteria > Actinomycetota > Actinomycetes > Actinomycetales > Microbacteriaceae > Clavibacter > Clavibacter insidiosus. The sequence continues at coordinate 2,318,509 of NZ_MZMO01000001.1, forward strand.
GACGACCGCTGCTGACGTCGAGGGGAGCGCGGCCGGGCATCGCACCCGGCCGCGCCTCCCCTACCTCGACAGCTGCACGGCTCCCGTCGCCCGCTGGTACGCGGCGAAGTACTTGTCGCCCATGGCCCTCGCGCCGGCCGCCGTGTAGTGGATCGAGTCCTCGGCCCTGCTGTACCCCGCGGCTCCCGGGATGTAGGACACGTTCGACCGCAGCGCGGGCATGCCCTGCTGCGCGGTATCGATGGCCTGGCGCAGCGACGACACGTTCAGCCACTCGGGCACCATGCCGCCGACGAGGAACGGCACCGCGCCGTAGCGCGCGTTCAGCCGGTCGACGAGGTCGAGCAGCATCGACTGGTAGCCGGCGGCGGTGGTGCGCGTCGCGTCGGACTCGCCCTGGGCCCAGACGACCGCGACGAGGCGGTTGTCGGGATCCTGCGCGAGCGCGGCGTCGATCTGCCCGAGCGCGCGCGTGAACAGGTTGATGCGCGAGCGCGTGTCCGCCGGGTTCCAGGCGTAGGTGCCGTCGCCCGTCATCGAGGTGGACGCCATCGCCGCGGGGACGAGCAGCACCTTCCGGCCCGGGCGGGCGTCGGCGAGCATGTGCCGGCCGAGCTCCATCCCGGGGCCGACGGCCTGCACGCCGCCGGACGTCGTCCAGGTGGTCACGTGGCTGAGCGAGTCCTTGGCGGGCACGATCTGCCCGGCCTTGGCGCCGCTGCCGGCGAGCTGGTCGAGGCCGGGCACGCTCACGTCGACGGACGGATCCCACCCGGTGCCGACGCCCTGCGCGTTCGACTGGCCGAGGATCACGACGACGTCGTAGCCCTCCCCGGTCGAGGCGATCTGCCGCGGCACGGAGGTGCGGGACGTGGGCGCGTAGCCGTCGGCCCGTCCGGTGACGGTCACGGTGATCTGCGATCCGGCGTCGCGCGGCGCGGGCACGTAGGTCGACGCGGTGCGGCCGGGGACCACGACGCCGTTGCGCTGCCACACGTAGGAGAAGGCGGTGGCCTCGGGCGTCCAAACGGGCGTCTCGGCCGTGAGGGTGGATCCGACGGTCGCGTCCCCCGTGATCGTCGGGGTCGGCGCGTCCGTGAACGGCTGGTCGTCGGGCGACGGCGCGGGCTCGGCGGGCGGCACGTCGAGGGCGTCGACCACGACCGCGGTCGGCTCGCTCGTCACGCTCGTCGCCGTGTAGCCCGTGCGCGTGCCGGTGACCGTGACGGTGATCCGCGACCCGGCGTCCGCGCGGCGCACGGCGTACGTCGCGTCGGTCGCGCGGAGCACGGTGACGCCGTCGCGGGCCCACGCGTAGGAGTAGGAGGTGGCCTCCGGCGTCCACGCGGGCGTCTCCACCCGCAGCGGGCTGTCGGCGACGGGCGATCCCTGGATCACCGGCGTCGTCGTCGCCTCGAACGGCACGGCCGGCGCGGGCGGCGGCGGGGTCACGGGCGTCGCGACGACGGCGATGCCGGGGCTCGTCGCGGTCTGCGTGACGTACCCGGTCCTCGTGCCGGTGACGGCGACCGAGATGCTCGTGCCGACGTCGCTCGCGACGACCCGGTAGCTCGCGCCGGTCTGGTCGGGGATCACCACGCCGTCGCGCATCCACGCGTAGGAGAAGGAGGGCCACGGCGACCACGTGCCGGACTTGGCGTTCAGCGTGTAGTCCACGCGGCCGAGTCCGGTGATGGACGGGGTGCCGACGGCCGCGAACGCGACGTCGGGGGCGGGCGTCGGGTCCGGCGTGGGCACGGTCGGCTCCGGCGTCGACTCGGGCAGCGGCACGAGGAGGCCGTCGCTCGCGAGGGACTGCGTGACGTACCCGGTCTTCGTGCCCGTGACGACCACGGCGATCGTGGCGCCCTGGTCGCCCTCCTGCACGCGGTAGGTGACCGCGGTCTGGCCGTCGATCGCGACGCCGTCGCGGGTCCACTGGTAGGAGAAGGTCGGCCAGGGGGTCCAGACCCCGGCGCGCGCGGACAGCGTGAAGCCGACGCGAGCGGTGCCGGCGATGGTCGGGGTGGCGGCGGCCGAGAACGGCGCGTCCTCGGGAGCGGCGGTGGGCTCCGGGGTGGGGACGGGGGTCGGCGCGGGCGGCGCGGGCGTGGGCGTGCCCGGCGTCGCGGTCGGCGTCGGGGTGGGCGCGGGCGTCGTCGGCGCCGGGGTGGGCGTCGGCGTGCTCGCGGCCGGGACCTGGAGCTCCACGCTCGTCAGCGACTGCGTCGCGTAGCCGGTCTTCGTGCCGGTCACGGTGACGCTGATGCGGGATCCCGCGTCCCCGGCCTGCACGCGGTAGGTCGCGCCGGTCTGCCCGGCGATCGCCACCCCGTCGCGCAGCCACGCGTAGGAGAACGCGGGCCACGGGGTCCACACCCCGGCCTGCGCGGACAGCGTGAAGCCGACGCGCGACGTGCCCGCGATGGTGGGCGTCGCCGCGGCGGTGAAGGGCGCGGCGGGCGGCGTCGTCGGCGCGGGCGTCGGAGCGTTGGTGGGGGCGACCGTGGGCGTGGGGGTCGGCGCGACCGTCGGCGTCGGCGTCGGCGTGGGCGCCGCGGTCGGCGTCGGGGTCGGCGTCGGGGTCGGGGTCGCGCCCGGCACGGTCATCGCGTCGCTCGTCCGGGACGTCGTCGCGTACCCGGTCTTCGTGCCGGTGACCGTCACGGCGAGGGCCGCGCCGCGGTCCTGCTCGGTGACGCGGTAGGTGACGCCGGTCTGCCCGCCGATGAGCACGCCGTCGCGGGTCCAGGCGTAGGTGAAGGTGGGCCACGGGGTCCAGGTGCCGGCCCGGGCGGTGAGCGTGAAGCCCACCTGCGGGGATCCGGCGATGGTGGGCGTGGGGGCGGCCGTGAACGGCGCGACGACGGGCGTCGGGACGGTCGCGGTCGGCTCGCTCGTCTGCGTGGTGGCGTCGTAGCCGGAGCGGCTGCCGGTCACGGCGACCGTGATGACGGATCCCGCGTCGGCGGCGCGGACGGTGTACGCCGTGCTGGTCTGCCCGCTCACGGGCACGCCGTCGACGAGCCACGCGTACGCGCTCGTCGTCGCGGCCGGGGTCCAGCGCGCGGTGGTGGCGAGGAGGCGCTGGCCGATAACGGCCTTGCCGGTGATGACGGGCGCGGGCGTCGCGGTGAACGGCGCCGCGGCCGCGGTGGCCTGCAGGATCCGCATCATCGACGCCGTGGTCGGCGCACCCTCGGTCGCGGCCGACGGCACGGCGCTCGTACCGGGCGCGATGACGCGCGCGCTCGACGCCGCGGTGCCCGTCGTCGCGGCCTGGGCCGGAGCGGCGCCCGGCTCGACGGCGACGAGCAGCGTCACCCCGAGGCTGAGCCCCGTGATGGCGGCGACGAGACGTGCGCGTGTGGATGCGGTGCGCGTCCCCCGTGTCGAGGCACGGCGGACGGCAGAGTGGTGCTCCCCCAATTGATCCCCCCAGATCGTCGAGGCGAATTCCACCTCATGTGGAAATGCTTGCACACCCCGTCGGTGGTGCGTGACACGTGTCCGGTGAGGACCTCGCTCACGCCCGGCTCACAGGGGATGCACATGCCACGGGCACGCCCGGCGTCCGGGCAGGCGGACTCGCACGCCGGCACCCGCCCTCCGCTCGCGCCCTCAGCTCCCACCCGATGGCGCCCCGTACCGTGGGCGGCGACCTGCCCCGCCCGTCGGATCCCCGAGGATCCCCCCGCCCCGGAAGGCCCCATGACGAACGCCCCGCACCCCGACGCCGCCCCGCCCGCCGAGCCCGGCGACCGCCCTGCGGGATCACCCTCCACGCCGACCGCCGGATTCGCGGCGCTCGTCCGCGGCACGCGCGACCGCTCCGACCGCCCGTCCCGCCTCGGCCGCCTCTTCGCCGTGGTCGCGGTCGTCGAGGCGATCACGTGGACCGGCCTCCTGGTCGGCATGCTCCTCAAGTACGTGACCGAGACGACCGAGCTCGGCGTCTATGTCTTCGGCCGCCTCCACGGCGCCGCGTTCGTGCTCTACGTGATCGTCACGGCCGTCGCCGCGATCCGCCTCCGCTGGGGATGGAAGCCGGCGCTCCTCGCGGGCGTCGCCGCCATCCCGCCGCTCGCGACCCTGCCGCTCGAGGTGGGCCTGCGTCGCCGCGGGTACCTGCGGCAGCCGGCCGACGCGGTCGATGGACGGCTGCACGTGGGAGCCGCACCGGGCAGCGCCACCTCCCGCGCCTGACCGCCGCGGGTCAGATCCCGGTGTAGCGCCCCGGCCGGTGGTTGAGCGCGAGCACCAGGTTGAGCAGCACCGCGCCGAGCGCCGACCACACGACGCCCTCGACCGGCACCACCGTGAGGCCGAGCAGGATCACGATCACGTCGAGGATCATCTGCGCGTACCCGGCCGGGAAGCGGAACCGCTCCTGCGCGATGAGCGCCACGATGTTGAACCCGCCGAGGCTGGATCCGTGCCGGAACACCACCAGCAGCCCGATCCCCACGAGCAGGTTCCCCGCGAGCACGCCGTACACCGGCTGCAGCTCGAGCCCGGTGACCATGGCGGGGTGCAGCGTCGAGAACAGCGACACGAGCGCGACCGAGATGACCGTGCGGATCGTGAACCGCCACCCCTTCTTCCACACCGCGAGCGCGAAGAACGGCGCGTTCACCACGAAGAACAGCACCCCGAACGGCAGCACGCCCGTGTAGCTCAGCAGCAGCGCGAGACCCGCGGTGCCGCCCGTGACCGCGCCGGCGTCGCGCAGCAGGAACAGCCCGAACGAGGCGACGAAGGTGCCGGTGAGGATCCCCAGCACGTCCTCGATGACGGAGTGCGGGATCCCCGCGGTGGTCGGCTCGTCGGGCGAGGGGGCGATCGGCGTGGGCAGGGGCTCGGACGCGGAAGCGGTCATGGCGGTCTCCGGGGTGGGGGGACGGGATCCGCGCGGGCGGTCGTGCCGCATCACGCGCAGGGAACAGCATGGCGGATCGGCGGGGTGGTGGCGGACGGGGGCGGTCCGGCGCCATGGCACCCGCGCTCGGGCTCAGAGGGGACCGCCGAAGGGACCGACGTCGAAGTACCCGTGGCTGGTCTTCTCGTCGCGCCGGCCGACGAGCCTTTCCAGCGACCGGCGCTCCTCCGGGGTGAAGCTCTCCCATCGACGCTTCGAAGCCTGCACGAACCAGGCGCGGGCCTTTTCCCACGCCTCCGCGGACGCATCCCACTCCACATCCAGCACGGTCGTGACGACGTCGATGAGCGATCCCTCCGGCCACGGCTCGCTCGCCGACTCGGCGGTCCCGACCATCCACTGGTCCTCACCGTCGCCGTAGCGGAACTCGTCCTCCGGAAGCATCAGGCGGTAGGCGTCGTCACGGAGCCAGAAGTCGTTCGTGTTGCGCCGCGCCACCACCCACGGATGCGGGTACCCGGGCAACCGGATGCGGCCGGCGATGCCGGACGGCAGCCACTCGTCGGACGGCGGGACGGCGGGGTTGCGGAGGTGGCAGAGGCGGGGCTCCGGCTCCGAGATGATGCGGGGGCGGCGGCGCCAGAAGTTGATCACGATGGCCGCCTGCGCCCGAGCCCGAGCAGCGGGCCGCACTCACGCGAGGTGACCCGGCCACCGAGCCGACGCACCCGAGAGCCGACGCCGCGCCGCTCCCGGCTGACGGTGCTGACGATGTCCCAGCAGACCCCCGCCGCGTCGAGCGGCCACTGTGGATCGATGTCGTGCGGCAGGTGGATCAGCTCGTGCTTCAGCTCCGTGAACGTCGTCGCGCGCGAGATCGGCGCGAGGAGCTCCACCGGGATGGGTTCCTCGACGAAGGCGGCCTGATCGGCCCATCCCGTCATCTCGTGCAGGTGATCGGAGACGTCGGAGAGCGTGTCCATCACGTCCCGCATGAGCGCGCGGTAGGTGGCACCCGATACCCGGTGCAGGGCGCGCGACGCCTCATCCGAGAGCAGGTCACGGGCACCCCACAGGTACTCGACGTGGAACACCCCGTCGTCAGCGACCCACATGCGCGGTGCCCCCTTTCGTTGCGGAGCATGTCATGGCCACAGGTCCATCACGATTCACGCAGATATTCCAGGAAGTCCTCGATCAGACCCGCCCGCAGCTCCTCATTGCAGATGCGAGGATCCGTTGACATCAGGAGATCGCGGAGGGACAGATCGGAGCCGCGAAGGAATATGTAGACGCACACTTCGCTCGGGTCGAGCACCTCTGCTCGGTCGCGACGGGAGAAGCGGTTGATGACCTTCGTGAGCATCGAGGCCGCCCGCCGCCCCGGAAGCATCGGAACCAGGTACGCCGGGAACATCTCGTCCACGGGGTAGTGACCGGTGGGCGACTCGCCTCGATCCCCGGCACTCGAACGCGGTCGCTCGCCGATCCCACGGATGACCTTGATCCGGACATGGCCGACTGCGTCATCGCGGTCACGACCTAGAGGATCCCTCAGGGCACCGACCATCGCGTGCACTTCATGGCGACGCAGCACGAGGACAGTGCCGTGCGATGGCGAGAGAATCGTGCCGGCCTGTCGCTCCCACGCTGCCACCAGGACGCGCGTGAGCCACGAGAGCCTCGTCCCCTTGGGGTGGATCCGGATGTGCCATTCTGTCACCCGTTCGTCTCGCGACACTCGGTCCCCTATCTCCTCACTCCGCCCTGCGCTCCCCGTGCTGCGATCGTCCGAGCGCGCGCCGGCAGGCATCAGTCCACCGGACCATCCCACGGGCCGGCGTCGAAGGGATAGTCGGGAGAGCGACCGCGACTGAGTTGTGCAAGGAATCTCCTGTCGCTTCTCTTCAAGGCCGAGAGGCCGGCTCTGTCCCTCTCCGCTCGCCACCGATTCGCCTCGACCCACGCCTCCGGAGTCAGATCCCATTCGAGAGCCAGCAGGGTCGTGGCGAGATCGATGCACCCTCCCTCGCCGGGATGGAAGGAGTCCTCCGAGACAGGTACGAGCGTCCCCTGCGAACCTCCGCCGATGAAAGGCCGCCAGGTCGGCAAGAACAGCTTGTACGCGAATTCCTGCTCTCCCTGGTCGCCGTGCATCCGACGCGCGATCACCCATCCTCGTTCGACTTCGTCTTGATCCACCCGAGCGACGATTCCCGCAGGGAGCCAGGAAGCGGGGTGCGGGACACGCGGGTCGATTGGGGTGGTTGGCTCCTCATAGATGTCCGCATCTTCCGCACGGCGGGCTGGCCTTCTACCTTTGAACCACATACCACTTGTCCTCTCAGTGATTTACGTAGATTTTAATGTACGCATCACCCTTGGCGTACTTTCCCTGCGGGGGCATCGAGTTTGATTTCTTCCATCCACCCTTGTAGTGCGAGTGCATAACCTGACGATACGAGACATTGTTGTCGCGATGCCGCCCAGGTGCTCCGACAGCTTCTGGTGCTGACCCAGCCACCCGTAGTCCGCGTTGCCCTGCTGCGTGTCCGGACCCGACTGGTTCGCTATCACCGTGCCCAGCGCACCCGTCTTCGGATCCTCGACCTGCCCGAACGGGTCGTAGACCGCGAGCCCCGGCGCACGTGCCCCGGCCTGGTCCGCCGTGACGAGGATGTCGCCGTGGATGCGGCGAAGTAAGCGTGTTCAGAGGCGCGCAACCCAGACAGTGACACGATGCCTTGGGGGATGCTGGGGTGCAGCCCGGCGGGGGGCCTATGCCCTGTGCCGCAGCGTTTGCCTGATTCCCAGTCTCCTCATCGCTCGCGACTTGATCGTGGCTCGCCGCGCTGAGGCCAGTGCCACGATGTCGACTCCCAGCATTGATGCATCCATGCGCCACTGGAGCGGAACCGCCCAGGGAAGGGTAACGAGCTCTTTCCGCAGCTCCGCCATCGTGGACGGCATCCGAATGACCTCCAAGTAGGAGTCCGGCAGAACCCGCTCGACATATTCGCTCTGATCCCCCCACTCATCTACTTCGATCAGCGAGTCGACCACGTCGCCGCTGACGCGCTGGACGTCGTGCCTGAGCACGTCGAAAGCCTTCCCAGGCGCCGATGCAAGCTCCGCCGACAGTGAATCTGAAAGCAGCTCCATTGCCTTCCACACATGCACGGTATGGAACAAACCCTCGTCATCCACCCACATTGATAAACCTTTCTCTACTTATGTGCGATTCCTTGATACATGAATCACTGACCGCCTCGCCGCACCCTTGGCCGCTATGGCACCGACGAGTCAAGGCTCAAATGACGTGACTTACCTGATGGTCAACGCACCTCGCGCACCACAGGATTTCGGACGGGAATAACACCTCGCGAGTAACTTCCGCGACCGTACCATGGCGACCATCCAGCTACCAACCGCTAGTCTCCATTGTAATTGCGCGGGAAGTATACGTGATGCGTACCCACTACTCGCCCCGCCCTAGTCGTGACGTCAACGTGATAATGATCACCTCGTCCGCAAAGTTTCCGGAAGGCTCGACACAAGGGCCCTTTGTCATTATTCTTCTTGCTCGACAGATCCTTGGCCCGTGCTTCCGCAGCCGCTCGTGACGAGGCCGACTCGCGCGAGTGCCGAGGCGGCACGTTCGATGCCGGCGGCTTGGGCTTCGGCTTGCTGAAGACCTGGCCTATCCAGGGAAAAGCGGTCGCCTTCAACCAGGACCCGATCTGCTGCCCTACCCACCATGCACCGAGCACGACGGCGGTAGCGACAATCGCTATGCCGACGGCAGCTGCAACGAGAACAGCAAGGGGTATCAAGAAAACGAACTGCCCCGTCAGGTCGAACGCGTTGATCGGGTCGTTCGGATACGCGTAGTCGTCATCCGTCCCGCCCTCGACCGGATCCACCTGCAGGAACCGCCCCAGCGCCGCGACGTACTGCCTGGCGCCCATCTCGATGGTCGCGATGCCGCCCAGGTGCTCCGACAGCTTCTGGTGCTGACCCAGCCACCCGTAGTCCGCGTTGCCCTGCTGCGTGTCCGGACCCGACTGGTTCGCCGACACCGTGCCCAGCGCACCCGTCCTCGGATCCTCGACCTGCCCGAACGGGTCGTAGACCGCGAGCCCCGGCGCACGCGCCCCGGCCTGGTCCGCCGTGACGAGGATGTCGCCATGGATGCTCGGGTACGACCACACGGCCGACCCAGTGCGGAACTCCGCCGTCACGCCACCCGGCAGCGGCAGATCCCACTCGGTCGCCGCGCTCGACACGTCCAGCACGAAGTCCGGCGCATCGCCGCTCCCCGTGAAGCCGTACCGCGTGACCGTCTTCACGCCCGCGGCGGTGACCTCCGTCCGCTGCACGATGCGATCCGTCGCGTCGCGCATGTAGGTCACCGACGAGCCGTCGGCGAGCTTCGTGCCCGTGTGCCGGTCCCCGCCGTCGTACGACAGCGACTCGTCCGCGAGCTGCACGGTGTTGCCGTGCGCGTCGTAGGTGAGCTGCGCGGCGGTCAGGGAGCGGTTCACCGGCGAGGCGTCCGCGGGGGCGTTCGCCACCGTGGTCCCGATGAGGCGATCCGCGCCGTCGTAGCAGGACGCGACAGTGGTCGGCGTCCCGCCGTCGAGCACGTCCGACGAGGAGGTGCGGTTGCCGTTCCGACCGGCGGCGGCGACCGCGCCCGCCTGGGTGCAGGCGGCGGATCCGGCGAGCGCGTCGAACCCGTAGGTCAGGCGGTGGTGCGGGATCACGGCGGTGACGAGGCGTCCGGCCGCGTCGTACGAGTACGTCGAGACGTTGCTCGTGCTCCCGTCGCTCGTGGTGTCCTGCAGCACGTCGCCCGCCTGCGAGCGGATGACGCGATCGGTGACGGCGGTCTGCTTCCCGGGGAACGACCAGCCGATCCCGGTCACCGCGCCTGCGCCGTTCCGCGTGATCTCGGAGAGCGACGAGCCGTTGCCCGCGCCGGTCGTGCCGGAGGGATAGGTGATCCCCGTGAGCTCGCCCTTCGCGTACGTCGGATCGGCGACGACCTTGCCGTCCACGCGCATCACGTCGACCCGGGAGTCGATGTCGTACTCGTAGGAGGTGGTGTGCGCGGCGCCGGAGGGCGGCGTCGCGACCGTCGAGGCGACACGGCCGGCCACGTCGTACGACATGGTCGTGACCGTCCCCCACACGTCGATGTACTTGACCGCCTGCCCGAGGAGGTTCGCCGTCGTGGTGACCGTGCCGCCGCTGGTGGACCCGGTGACGGCGCCGTCCGAGACCGCCCCGGTGAGAGGATCCCCGCCTACCGCGTAGTCGGTCTTCTCCGTGCGCGCCGCGACCGAACCGAAGGCGGCCGTGGTGCTCGAGACGGCGCGCCCGCGGGCGTCGTAGGAGGTGCACGACCAGTCGGCGTCGCCGGAGCGCTTCGATCCGACGGCGCGCCCCATCACGTCGTAGACGAACGAGGTGACGATGGCGTCGCCCGACGCGGGCTTCGCGCCCGTGGTGGTCTTCGTCGCTCCGTACTGCGGTGTAGCCGCGTCGACGCCGCAGACCTTGCCGGTCGCACCCCATGCGGAGGCGATGGTCTCGGACGGGCCGTAGTACGCGCTCGTGGTGGCCACGTTGGCCTGCGCGGGCAGCGTGCGGGTGAGGCGCCGGAGGTATCCGGAGCCGCGCGCCTCGTGAGTGGTGAAGTGCGTGAGCGCGAGGCCCTTCGGATCCACGACCGACGCGGTCGCGATGCCGAGCCACGGCTCGTCGTACTGCGTGACCGAGGTGGCCGACGAGATCTGCGACGAGCTGATGCCCGCCACGCCCGTGGGCGCCTGGTCGGCGGCCGTCACGCTCGTCTGCAGCCCGTAGTCGGGCGTGAGCGCGCTGCCCGGCACCACGACGGTGGCGCCGTTCCCGATCTGCCACTCCAGCTTGACCGCCGCGTTGCCCTGGCCCTCGTTGTACTGGAGCCGGATGCGCGCCGTCTGCCCCGCTGCCAGGTGCACGGCGTGGGTCGCCCGGACCTCGTTGCCGGGGTTCGCGCCCCAGGCGTCGATCAGCGGGATGTCGTCGAGGAACAGCTGCGTGCCGTCGTCCGCCTTGGTGGCGAAGGTGTAGTCGCCGTCCTACGGAGCGGTCACGAGGCCGGTGAGACGCAGGGAAAAGGTGTCAGCAGGGAAGCCGTCGCCTGCCGCGGACGGGCTGCCGCTCCCCCAGTCCTGGTCGACGCTCCCGTCCGCGTTGCCGACGCCCAAGCTGTAGGCGCGCGGCGCGCCCGTGAGATTGCCGTTGTCGTACCAGACCGCATCGAGCCCGTGCAGGCCGCCGTCGTAGCCGGTCGCAGTGTGCGCCGTCGTCGCGGCGCAGGCCGCCGTGGGGACGCGGTCGGAGCCGAAGCACGACGCCGGGGCCGGGCCGTACGAATCCGTCGGACGGTCCTGCGCGTCGTAGATCGTGGTCGACTTCCGACCCTGCGCGTCGACGGACGCCAGCGGCAGGTCCTTCTGGTTCCACTCCGAGGAGGCGGTGAGCCCCGACGGACCGGTGATGCTCGTCTGCCGCCACGCGTCGTCGTACGTCACGGTCGAGGCGTGCGTGCCCGCGGGCAGACCGAGCGCCGGCACGTCGATGGAGGTCGTGCCGGATCCGTAGACGTACGACTTTGTTGGCCGCTTCGCCGCCGTGACGCCGTCGGGCGCCGGGAGCGTGACCGTGGTCGCGCGACCGGAGGCGTCGTAGGCGATGGTGGTGGCCACGTTCGCGTCGGCGGTGCGCCGCGCGTCCGCCGCGAGCCAGTCGTCCGCGAGCGCGTCGCGGACGGTGGTGAGGCGTCCGCCGTCGTAGGCGAGGTCCGTGACCTCGTCGCCCGGATCCGTGATGCGCACGAGGTTGCCGTGCGCGTCGTAGGAGAGGCGCGTGGTGTCCGCCGATCCCGCGACGTGGCCCGGGTAGACGATGCGGCAGAGCATGTCGGCGGGAGGCGCGGCGAACCCGGCGGCCACCGGGCAGGCCGATCCCGTGGAGTCCGTGTCCTTCGCGTCGAGGCCCACGGACGCGGCGGTGTCGCCCGCGTACGCGAAGCGCACCTCGCGGCCGTAGGTCTCGGGTGACGTGCCGAGCGCCGAGAGCGGATCCGACACGCGGTCGACGAGTCCCGTACCGGGTCGACGCGTCGACAGGGGCGTCGCTCGCTTGAGTGCGCCCCCGGAGCCGGTGACCCCCTGCACGCGACCCGACGGGTCGAACGTGGTGATCGTGCCGTCGTCGCCCGTCACGACGACCTGCCGTGACTGGTCGAGGGAGACGCGGTCGTGCTCCCCCGTCGGCGCCGTGTAGCCGGTGCCGGATCCGTCGCCCGCGGTGCGCGTGTAGGTGTGCGCGGTGCCGGAGGCGTCGGTGAGGATCACGGCGGAGTCCGTGACCTGGGCGCGCGACCAGTCGCCGGCGTCGCCCTCGAGCGCGGTGGTCGACGACCATCCGGCGGGGAGGGTGTCGACGGTGCGGGTGAACCAGTCAGCGGGGACCACGTACTGCGCGCCCGTCGGGTCCGTCACCCAGAGCGAGACGCCGGCCTCCCCCGCGTGCTCGAAGTAGTCGACCTCCAGCGGCACGGGCGTGCCCTGCGTGAGGGCGGTCGGCGTGGACCCCGTCGTGTCCTGCGCCACGTGGTCGTCTCGCCACCCGGAGTACACGGTGGATCCCCCGACGCGCACGCAGCCGCCGTCGGCGCGCGTCATGCCGAACGTGTAGGTGCCCGTGGTGGGCACGTGCAGGAAGCCCGTCCACTTCGCGGAGAAGTTGTCCGGATCGACCCCCGGGGCGGGCGAGCCGTCGCCCCAGTCGAACGAGATCGACGGATCGGTGCGCGTCGTCGCGAGCGTGCCGGCGTCGGCGTGGCACGCGTCGCCGTCCCCGAGGGGAACCGCGCCGTCGTAGTAGCGGCCGAGGAGCCCGCCGCTGCCCGCCTGCAGGGAGTTGTAGCTGAAGCCGAGCCCCATGCTGCCGCCGAGGGCCTGGACCGTCGGCGACGCGAAGCGCAGCCCGACGTTGCCGTTCGCGAGGTTGACGCTGACGGGACCCGCGGTGTCCGTCGGCGCGGGTCCGGCGTCGCCGACGCGGCGGTCGACCCGGATCTTGTCCGTCCACGTCACCGGCGGCTCGTCGTAGCCGTCGGAGGCGCGCACCGACCAGGTGTAGCGGCCGCCGTCCTGCAGGGAGTTCGCCGGCACCGTCCACGTGGTGCCCGTCTGCCAGCCGGACGTGGCCACGGCGCCCGTGGTGCCGTCGGCTCCGGAGGCGATCTGGAACCGGTACTTGACGGGGTCCCCGTCGGGATCGGTGATGGTTGGCGCCGTGAGCGTCGGGGTCGTCGTGGTGATCACGGACCCGTCCACGGGCGCGGACCCCGCCTGCGCCGTCATGGCCGGCGTGTTCGTGGTGAAGCTCCACGTGGAGGAGATGCCGAGCGTGGAGGTGCCGTGCACCCCGTCGTACCCGTCCTCGACGTAGCCCTTCCAGTGGTACCTCGTGCCGGGCTTCAACGCGCCGAACGGCACCTTCACCTGCTGCGCGCCCCAGCCCGACTCCCACACGGGAGCCACCTCGGGATCGTCCCCGGCGCTGATGCGGTAGAAGTACTGCAGCCCGGTGCCCTCCGGGTCCGTCCCCGAGATCGCGAGCGTGGGCATCACGGGACCGCGGGCTCCGTCGGCGGGGGACGGCGCGATGGCCGGGCCCGCGGTGGGCATGTCCTTGTAGGTCACGACGAGGGCGACCGCGATCGACTTGTACGTGTAGACGCCGGGCCGCTCATCGCCGCCGATGATGAGGTACGCCCCGCGCGAGCCGTCGCGCACGTACTTCGCGATCTCGTCGGTCAGCCGGTCGTCCTGCGCGGAGCCGTTGTCGGACATGGCGAACTGGCTGAGCCTGTCACCGACCCCGTTGTAGGAGAACGACGTGGCGGCGCTGATGGATCCCCCGAAGAGCGCCTTGATTCCGCCGTTGTAGTACGAGCCGTCGATGCGGGCGCTGAGGACCTGCTTGCCGAACAGCTGCTCGTAGTCGAAGTGCTCGACCGTGCGCCAGTACTTGTCGCCGTGGTCCCGCGCGTTGCCGATGCGGACGGTGCCGTCGGTGAGCCGGGTGCCGTCGGACTTGTACTCGTGCTGGTCGTTCGACCAGGACGCGACGGATGACGGGTCCACGTGCACCGGGTACGCGCGATCGGGGCTCGCGAGCCACGCCGGATCGGGCGTCATCCGGATGGTCCAGCCCCGTCCGTCGGCGGTCAGCGTGGTGGCGACGGGGCGTCGGCGGGCTCCTGCACGTCCGGGATCCCGCTCGAGTCGTACATGCGGGGCGCGGGGATGCCGAAGACGACGGATCCGGCCTTGTCCGTGAAGAGGATGGAGCCGTCGGCGTCCTGCGCCGCGTGCAGACCGGCTGCGCTCACGTGCCACGTGTACGAGGGGGCGGCCGGCACCGGCGGCGCCGCGAGGATGAGCTCCTCCTTGACCTGCCCGGCCGTCACCGCGTAGTGCAGGTCGGTGCGAGGGAACACGTCCCGGTACTGCACCTCGTCGGCGCTGGGCCGCTCGAGCGGGCTGTCCGCGGCGCCATCCAGCGTGTACTTGAGCACGTGCCCGTCGTGGTGCAGCGTGAGGACGCCCGCGTCGGACGCGGAGTCGGCGAAGCGCGGGGCGAGCGGGTGGTCGGGGACGACCCCCGCCCCGGACGACCGGACGGTGACGTCCGTGTTGACCGGGACCCAGTCGCCCTTCGTGTCCTGCACGTTGAGGGGCGTCTGCGAGAGCACCGCCGACTCGGTGCCGTCGTCGTTCGCGTAGGTGTCCTGGAGCTGCGACTGGGACACGAGCTGGGCCGAGTCCTGCAGCTGGCTGGCCGATGCCGCTCGCCGGGGGCGCGCGACGGCGGAGGCCGAGAGGGAGGAGGGCGAGACGGCCGAGGCGTCGGCGGCCGGCGCGCTCGGGTCGGCGGGAGCCTGGGCGTACGCGGGAGCGGGGGCGTCGACCGATCCGCTGGGGATCGTCGGCGTGGCGACGTCGACGTCGTCGGACGTGAGCGCGGGCACGGAGGCGACGGGCCGGGTCGGCGTGGTCGCGGCCTCGGCGGGCAGGGCGACGAAGATCTCCGCGACCAGGGCCAGGGCCACGATGACGGCGGTGGAGGTGAGACGGCGTGCAGGACGCATCCGATTGCTCCCTTTCGAGCAGACGGATCAGGCACCCGCATCCGCGACCGCCGAGCGGTAGCGGAGCTGAGAATAGGGTCAGAGCTCAACAAGAATCGGCTGGCTTTCCACAGGCTCTCGCGTGGGTGCAGCAACGACAGCTGCGCCCCCGTTCCGGGGGCACCCTCAGTCCGCGAAGATCGCCCCCACCGGCTCGCGCTTCTCCGCCTGGAAGCGGTCCTCCGCGCGACCGAGAGCCCAGTAGGCGGAGAGCGAGAGGGCGCGGCGGTCGATGCCCCAGCCGTCCTGGAGGAGCGCGCGCAGCTCCTTCATCGCGCCGCGCTCGCCGTGCGCGAAGACCTCGACCTCGCCGTCGGGCTGCTCGAGCGCGCTCACCGCGGCGACGAGGAGGGCGCCCGGCACGGTGCCGGGGACGCGCGAGCGGTGGATCCACCGCAGCTCCACGCCCGCGGGGTGCGCGAGCGGGAGCTCGTCGGCGGGGCCGTCCACCTCGACGAGCGCGACGCCGGTCGCGCCGGCGGGCATCGCGGCGAGCGCGGCGGCGATCGCGGGCACGGCCGAGTCGTCGCCGATCAGCAGCCGCGCGATCGCGGGGTCGTCGGACGGCCGGAACAGGCCGCCCGGGCCGCTCGCCGCGAGCAGGTCGCCGGGCTGCGCGGACGCCGCCCATGGCCCGGCGAGCCCCTCGTCGCCGTGCACCACGAAGTCGATCGCCGCCGTGCCCGCCGCCGTGCCCGCGGCCGGATCCGCGTGCCGCAGCGTGTAGGTCCGTACGGCGGGCAGCGCCTCGGCCGGCAGCGTCGCGCGGAGGGCGGGCAGGTCGAACGGCGGGACGAGGCCGGATCCCGGCTGCGGCAGCATGAGCTTCACGTAGGCGTCGGTCGCGGTGAGCCGCTCGGGGGCGGCCTGCTCCAGCAGCGCCCGCGTCCCCGCGCCGCCGAGGTGCACGCGGACGAGGTGCGGGCTGAGGCGCTCCGTGCGGATCACCTCCAGCACGTGCTGCGACTGCGCGGCGCGGACGGGACGGTCGGGGACGGCGGGTGCGGAGGAGTCGGTCATCGAGGACGATCCTCCGCCCCGCGCGCCTCCCCCGCAACGCGACGGACCCGCGCGCGCCCTCGCCTGCCGCGGACCGCGCGCCTATGCTGGCCGCGTGGTCGACATCGTCGTCACGGGGCTAAGCGCCAACTCCGTGCCGTACATCGAGGCCCTCGAGCGTCAGCGTGCCCTGCATGCCGACGTCGTCGCGGGCCGGGCGCAGGACACCGTCATCCTCCTCGAGCACCCCTCGGTGTACACGGCAGGGAGACGCACGGAACCGGACGACCGGCCGCGCGACGGCACGCCGGTCATCGACGTCGACCGGGGCGGCCGCATCACCTGGCACGGTCCGGGACAGCTGGTCGGCTACCCGATCGTGCGGCTGCCGGAGCCCCTCGACGTCGTCGCCCACGTCCGTCGCCTCGAGGACGCGCTCATCGGCCTCCTCGCGGACCTCGGCGTCGCGTCGTGCCGCGTCGACGGCCGCTCGGGCGTCTGGATCCGCGGTGCAGCCCCCGACGGATCCCCCCGCGACGAGAAGGTCGCCGCCATCGGCGTCCGCGTCGCCGAGCGCGTCACCATGCACGGCTTCGCCCTCAACTGCAGCAACGCGTTCGACGCCTACGACCGCATCGTCCCGTGCGGGATCCGCGACGCGGGCGTCACCTCGATCAGCCGCGTCCTGGGCCGCACGGTCACGCCCGCCGACGTCGTCCCCCTCCTCCGCCCGCACCTCGTGCGCGCCCTCGCCCCGAACGGATCCGCCATGCCCTCCACCGCTCCCCTCTCCTCCGCCGCCGGAGCCCGCGCATGAGCGCCGCGCCGGACGGACGCCGCATGCTCCGCCTCGAGGTCCGCAACGCCGAGACCCCCATCGAGCGGAAGCCGGAGTGGATCAAGACGACGGCGCGCATGGGGCCCGAGTACCAGGCGCTCCAGCAGCTCGTGAAGACCGAGGACCTGCACACCGTCTGCCAGGAGGCGGCCTGCCCGAACATCTACGAGTGCTGGGAGGACCGGGAGGCGACGTTCCTCATCGGCGGATCCCAGTGCACCCGGCGCTGCGACTTCTGCCAGATCGACACCGGCAAGCCCGCCGACTACGACACCGACGAGCCGCGCCGCGTCGCCGACTCCGTGCGCCGGATGGGCCTGCGCTACGCGACCGTCACGGGCGTCGCCCGCGACGACCTGCCCGACGAGGGCGCGTGGCTGCACGCCGAGACCGTGCGGCGGATCCACGCCGACGCCCCCGGCACGGGCGTCGAGATCCTCGCGACCGACTTCTCCGGGAATCCGGATCTCCTGGCCGAGGTGTTCTCGTCCCGTCCCGAGGTCTTCGCGCACAACGTAGAGACGGTGCCGCGCATCTTCAAGCGGATCCGCCCGGCGTTCCGGTACGAGCGCTCCCTCGACGTGATCACCCAGGGGCGCGACGCGGGCCTCATCACCAAGTCGAACCTCATCCTCGGCATGGGCGAGACGCGCGAGGAGGTGTCGGAGGCGCTCGTCGACCTGCACGACGCGGGCTGCGACATCATCACCGTCACGCAGTACCTCCGGCCGAGCCCGCGGCACCTGCCCGTCGCGCGCTGGGTGCGGCCGGAGGAGTTCGTGGAGATCAAGGCGGAGGCCGAGGCGATCGGGTTCCTCGGCGTGCTCGCGGGCCCGCTCGTGCGCTCGTCGTACCGCGCGGGCCGCCTGTGGGCGCAGTCGATGGCCGCGAAGGGGCGACCGATCCCCACCGGTCTCGAGCACCTGGCCGACCCGACGCGCGGGTTCGCGCAGGCCGTCGGCTGACCGCGGCCGTCCCTCCCCGGGCCGCGGACCTGTCGGGTCGCTGACGAACGGGCCGCTCCCGGGTCCGCGGCCAGGTCCGCGGCCTATCGTCGAGGCACCGCGCACGTCCCACAGCAAGGAGCTCGCCATGGCCGCATCGTCCCCCACCTCAGGATCCCCGTTCGGCGACGCCGCCGACGGCGTGTGGCAGGCGATGGAGTCCCTCCGCGCGCGCTTCGAGAAGCGCGACGCCAGCCCGACCGGGCACGCCGGCCACGGGGCCGGCCCGCACGACGTGCGCCATGCCGTCCTCGCGCTGCTCGCCGAAGAGCCCATGCACGGCTACCGGATCATCCACGAGATCGAGGAGCGCACCGCGGGCGCATGGACCCCGAACGCCGGAGCCGTCTACCCCACGCTCCAGCTCCTCGCCGACGAGGGCCTCATCGCCGCCGAGACCACCGACGGCCGCAAGGTCTGGGCGCTCACGGAGGCGGGCCGCTCGGCGGTCGCCCGTGACGGCATCACCGCGCCGTGGGCCGATGCCGGCGCGCACGGGCACGACGGCCACGACCGGCACGACCGCTCCGCCCTCCCGAAGGCCGGCCTCTCGCTCGCGCAGGCCGCGGCGCAGGTCCAGCGGTCGGGCAGCGCGGCGCAGGTCGCCGAGGCCGCCACCGAGCTCGACGCGGTCCGCCGCCGCCTCTACGCGATCCTCGCCCGGGAGTGACCGCGGCCACGGCCGGCGCCGCTCCCGGGCGGGACCCCGAGGCCGACGCCCCGGAGACGCGCGCCCGCTACCGCCGCATCCTCCGCTTCGCCGCCTGGAACCTCGCGGTCACCTGGTGGTACGAGCTCTTCCTCCCCCGCGTCGGCCTCCGCCGCATCGCCGACCGCACGCGCACCCGGCGCATGAAGCTGTTCGCCCGCCGCTTCCGCGTGCTCGCGGTCGAGCTCGGCGGGCTCATGATCAAGGTCGGCCAGTTCATGTCGTCGCGCCTCGACGTGCTGCCGCCCGAGATCACGGCGGAGCTCGAGGACCTGCAGGACGAGGTGCCCGCCGTCCCGTTCCCCGAGATCCGCGCCCTCGCCGAGCGCGAGCTGGGCATGCCGCTCGCCGCCGCGTTCGCCTGGGTCGACGAGACGCCCGTCGCCGCCGCGTCGCTCGGCCAGGCGCACCGCGCGATCCTCGGCCCGATCGACTCCGCCGACACGGGCCTCACGGGCGCCGTCATCAAGGTGCAGCGGCCCGGCATCGACGACATCGTCCGCATCGACCTCGCCGCCCTCCGCCGCATCGGCGGCTGGCTCACGCACGTCCGGCTCGTGTCCGACCGCGTGGACGCACCCGCGCTCGTCGAGGAGTTCGCCGAGACGAGCCTCGAGGAGATCGACTACCTGCACGAGGCCCGCAGCTCGGCCCGCTTCCAGGAGATGTTCGCCGCCGACGAGCGCGTGGCCGTGCCCGAGATCGTCTGGGAGCGCAGCACCCGGCGCGTGCTCACGCTCGAGGACGTCACCGCCATCAAGATCACCGACCACGCGGGGCTCCTCGCGGCCGGCATCGACCCCGTCGACGTCGCGCCCGTGTTCGCCGCCGTGATGTTCGACCAGCTCTTCGCCGACGGCTTCTTCCACGCGGATCCGCACCCCGGCAACGTCTTCGTCACGCCCGTGACGGACGGCTCCGTCGAGCAGGGCTGGACCCTCACCTTCATCGACTTCGGGATGATGGGCGAGGTGCCGCCGAGCACGCGACGGGGCCTCCGCAAGATGCTCATCGCCGCCGCCTCGCGCGACGGCAAGGGGCTCGTCGACGCGGCCCGCGACATCGGCGTGCTGCTGCCGTCGGCTGACACCACGCAGCTCGAGCTCGCCATGACGCGCCTCTTCGCCCGCTTCGGCGGCCTGGGCTTCGCGGAGCTGCGTGAGGTCGATCCGCGGGAGTTCCGCGCGTTCGCGAACGAGTTCCAGGAGGTGGTGCGCACCCTGCCGTTCCAGCTGCCGGACGACTTCCTGCTCATCATCCGCGCGATGTCGCTGACGTCGGGCGTGTGCAGCGCGCTGGATCCCGCGTTCAACCTCTGGGACTCCGTCGAGCCGTACGCGCAGCGCCTCATCCGGGAGGAGCGCGGCAACGTCGTGCGCGACCTCGGCACCCGCGTCTCGGACACCGCCGGCACGCTGGCCCGTCTGCCGGGCCGCGTCGACGCGCTGCTCACGCGCATCGACGACGGCGCCCTGCCCATCAGCGATCCCACGCTCGAGCGCCGCGTCGGCGCCCTCGAGCGCACCCTGCGCCGCGCGGTCTCCGCGCTCGTCTTCGGCGGCCTCCTCGCGGGCGGCGTGCTCCTCCGCCCGGACGACGAGGTGCTCGGCACCGTGCTGCTGGTCGTCGCGGTGATCCCGCTCGCGCAGGCCGTCCTCCCGGGCCGCCGCGGCCGCTGAGCCGCGGGCGTCGGCGTCGGGCCTGTCCGCTCGGCGTCGGTCGTGACGCCGCGTGACGCCCCTCCCGTGGCCCTCCCGGATCGCCCGCCTACGGTGAGCGCACCGACCCGACGGACCGAGGACACACCATGACCGACACCACCATCCGGGCGCAGATCGCCGACTTCGACCGCGGCTTCGCGGAGCAGATCGGGCCGGACCTGTCGGCCGTGTTCGCGGCGGAGCAGGAGGCGCTCCGGGCGGAGGGCGTCCCCGACGGCGCGGTCGCCCCCGGCGACGCCCTCCCCGCGGCGACCCTCGTCGATCCCGACGGCGCGGACGTCGACCTGCACGCCGCCCTCGGTCCCGGTCCCGCGGTGGTCGTGCTGTACCGCGGCGCCTGGTGCCCGTACTGCAACCTGACCCTCCGGCAGTACCAGGCCGAGCTGCTGCCCGCCCTGGGCGAGCGCGGCGCGACGCTCGTCGCCGTGAGCCCTCAGACGCCCGAGGGCAGCGCTAGGTGTACTGAGTCATCACGTTGGTGACACTCGGGCCGCGGGCGTCAGCCCGTGGCCCGAGTGGATTCGTTCAGTGTTGTAGTGCTGGATCCACGGATCAAGGGCGTCGGTTCTGGCTTGGTTGCTGGTGAAGGGTTGCCGGTAGGCCCACTCGGTCGCGAGGGTGCGGTTGAAGCGTTCGACCTTGCCGTTCTGCCAGGGGCAGTGCGGGCGGATGAACTTCTGCCTCGCACCGAGCTGCGTGACCGCGTTCTGGAACGCGGCCGAGTGCCGGTAGGCGAACGCGTTGTCCGTCAGGACCCGTTCGATGCGGGTGATGCCGTGCTCGGCGAAGTACGCCGCGGCCCGGGTCAGGAACCCTGCCGCGGTCACGCCCTTCTCGTCCGGGTGGATCTCCGCGTAGGCGAGGCGGGTGTGGTCATCGACCACGGCGTGGACGTAATCGAACCCGATCCCACGACCACGAACCTGTTCGCTGCGGCCATGCGCCCGCCAGCCGCCGCCGTCCGGGATCCGGCCGAGCTTCTTCACGTCGACGTGGATCAGGTCGCCGGGATGCTCATGCTCGTACCGGTTTGCCGTCGACCGGGATGCCCGGATCACGGCCCCGGTGACGGGGTCCAACCATGCCAACGGCGGTGCCCCGTGCCGCCGCAGGATGCGGGAGATCGTGCGGGCTGGAACACCGGTCACCGGCGCCAACCGGGCAGGACCTGATCGCAATCGGGTCCTCGCTTCCACGACGGCTCGTTCTCGTTCCGGGCTCGTCCTCGTCGGCACCCGTCTCGGCCTCGAGGACCGGTCCGACAAGCCTTCGAAGCCCTCGGACCGGAACCGATTCACCCACCGATGCGCGCACTGACGCGACACACCGAGTTCGCGCGCGACATGCGAGACCGGCCGACGATCCTCGACCACCCGCCGCACGAGGAGAACCCTCCCGTGAACCGTCAGACGAGCATTAGCGTGGGACATCGAGGCCTCCTGGCAGTGGCAGAACTAGACAGCTCCATCAAGCCAGGAGGCCTCCTCACACGCCCCGAAGTGTCACCAACGTCATGGCCGGGTACAGCTAGGGCCGTCGAGGGCGGCGGGCTGGACTTCGCCGTGCTGTCGGATCCGTCTAACGCCTTCGTGCGCGCGCTCGGCCTCATGACCGAGCCGACCCCCGAGGCACGGGCGGCCCACGCGCGGCTCGGCTTCGACGTGGCCGACAGCAACGCCGATGGCACGGGCGACATCCCGTTCCCGACCGTGATCGTCGTGGACGCCGAACGCCGCGTGACCTACGCGGACGTGCACGTCGACTACACGACGCGCACCGAGGTGCCGGATATCCTCGCGGCCGTCGACGCGGTGCTCGCCCGCTAGGCGGCACGGGCGAACATCCCCGGCAAAGCAGAAGGCCCGGTCTCGAGGAGACCGGGCCTTCATCTTGTTGCGGGGGCAGGATTTGAACCTACGACCTCTGGGTTATGAGCCCAGCGAGCTACCGAACTGCTCCACCCCGCGCTACGAGGAATACATTACCAGACCTCCGGAGTGCTCATGACCACCGGGAGGCTCCGGCCCGACCCCGCCGGCCGGATCCGCCTCCCGCACGAGGACGGCCCCGGTGGCACCCGCATCGCGGGGCCGCCGGGGCCGTCCTGGTGAGGAGCCGGGCGCTACTGCTGCTGGCTCAGCTCGTACGCGCGCTGCACGGCCTCGGTGAACCGCTGGTCCGCCTGCGCGGCGGCCACGAGGTCGCCGGATGCGTAGGCGGCCTGACGCTCCTGCAGCGCCGTGTTTGCCGCGTCGAGCGCCGCCTGCACGTCCTGCGCGGGCGCCGAGGGCGATGTCGTCGGCGCGGGCGTGGATCCCGTGCCCGCGTCCGTCCCGCCGTCGGCGGAACCGTCGTCCGCGGGCGTCGTGGGCACGTTCTCGTCGCCCGCCGTCGCACCCGAGTCGCCCCCGAAGATGCTGTCGAGGGCCGCGTCCAGCGTGTCCTCGAACGCGATCTTGTCACCGAAGGCCACCAGCACCTTGCGGAGCAGCGGGTAGCTCGTGTCGCCCGTGGACCGGACGTACACGGGCTGCACGTAGAGCAGGCCGCCGCCGACCGGGAGGGTCAGCAGGTTGCCGCGCACCACGCTCGTGCGTCCGCCGCGCTCCAGCAGGTTGAGCTGGTTCGCCACGTTCGTGTCCGAGTTGAAGTTGTTCTGGATCTGCGTCGGCGCCGGGATGGTGTCGTCGTTCGGCAGCGTCAGCAGGCGCAGCTTCCCGTAGTCCGCCGCCTTCTCCCCCGCCACGTTCCCGGCGTCCGAGTCCACCCCGAGGTAGCCCGTGAGCACGCTCCGGGAGGTGTCCTGCGTGGCCGGGGGGATGAACGTCGAGTACAGCGAGAACCGCGGGGCGTCCTGACCCGGCATCTGCATCGTCAGGTAGTACGGCGGCTGGAGGCTCGCCGGCGTGCCCGCCTCGGTGGTGGCCGTCGGGTCGTTCGGCGTGGTCCAGAGGTCCTGATTCGAGTAGATCGAGCCGGGATCGGTCACGTGGTACTTGCCGAGGACCGCGCGCTGCACCTTGAACATGTCCGCGGGGAAGCGCAGGTGGCTCATGAGCTCGCCCGAGATGTCCGAGATCGGCTTGAGGGTGGAGGGGAACACCTTCTGCCACGTCTTGAGGATCGGGTCGTCGGTGTCCCACGCGTAGAGCGTGACCTTGCCGTCATATGCGTCGACCGTGGCCTTGACGGAGTTGCGGATGTAGTTGATCTGGTCCGTCGGCACGAGCGGCTGCGTCTGCTGCGAGTCCGCGATGAGGCGGCTCATGTCTTGGCGCTGCGAGTAGGGGTATTGATCGCTCGTCGTGTAGCCGTCGACGATCCACACCACGCGGCCGTCGACGACGCTGGGGTACGGGTCCTTGTCGATGGTGAGGTACGGCGCGACCTTGCCGACGCGCTCCGCCGGGTCGCGGTCGTAGATGATCTGCGACTGGTCGTTGATCTGGTTGGCCAGGAAGATCTGCTCCGACTGGAACTTGAGCGCGTAGATGAGCCGCTTGAAGACGTTGTCGACCTTCGGCCCGCCGTCGCCCTGGAACGTCGTGTAGGTCTCGTCCGCGCCGTCGACGCCGGACGGGTAGTCCAACTCCACCTTGTCGCCCGACTCGGGTCCGCCGACGATGGAGTAGTCGGGCGAGTTCTCGCCGAAGTACACGCGCGGCTCGAAGTCGCCCAGGTCGCCCGAGGCGGGGATGCCCGACTCGAGGAACACGGGCTGGCCGTCGGACGTGCGCTGCGTGCCGTACGCCGCCACGAGCGAGTAGCCGTGCGTGTAGACGAGGTGCTGGTTGACCCACGAGGTGCCGGTGTTGGTGGGGCTCAGCTCGCGGACCGCGACCACCGTGTCCTGCACGCGGCCGTCGATCTGGTACCGGTCGACGTCGAGGTTGTTCCCGAACTGGTAGTACTGCCGGAACTGCTGCAGCTGGCTGAACGCGTCGCCCACGACGGCGGGGTCGAGGATGCGGATGTTCGCGGTCGTCGCGGCGTCCTCGCGGAGCGCGCCCGGCGTGGTGTCCGTGGTCGCGTCGTAGGGGATCTCCTCGATGTCCGCCAGACCGTAGGCTGCGCGGGTCGCCTCGATGTTGCGCTCCAGGTACGTCGCCTCGAGCGAGCGCTCGTTGGGCTCCACCTGGAACCGCTGCACGATGGCCGGGTAGGCCGTGCCGATGAGGATACTGGCTACGATGAGCCCGGCGGTCCCGATGATGGGCAGGCGCCAGCGGCCGATGGCGGCGGTGATGAGGAACAGCACCGCGACGACGATGGCGATGCCGGCGAGGATCGTGCGGCCCGGGATCACGGCGTTGACGTCGGAGTACGCGGCACCGGTGAACAGCCCGCCGTTGGCCGTGTTGACCACGGAGGAGTACTGGTCGAGCCAGATGCTCACGCCCTGCAGCAGGAAGTAGACGCCCGCGGTGATCGCGATCTGGATGCGGGAGCTCTTCGAGATGCGCACCTCGCGGCCCGAGAACCGCACGGCGCCGTAGAGGTAGCTCGTGGCGAGCACGCCGAACATGGAGATGATGACGACGGCCGAGGCGAAGCCGACGACCGCGTGGTAGAAGGGCAGCTCGAACAGGTAGAACGACGTGTCGAGCCCGAACTGCGGATCGGTCGTGCCGGAGGGCGTGCGGTTGAGCCAGAGGAGCGTGCGCTGCCAGCCGCTCGACGCGGAGACGCCCGCGAACAGGCCGAACACCGCGGGGATCGCGAACATGGCGAGGCGACGCAGCGGCTCGATGACCTGCTGGTAGCGGTCGAGCTGCGAGTTGAGCTTCGCGTAGACGGGCCGCGAGCGGTACGCGACCTGGATGCTCACGAACACCGGGATCGCCATGGCGAGGAACCCGATGAGGAACAGCGCGATGCCCGCGCCCCACTGCGTGAGCAGCACCCCCAGGTAGCCCAGCTGGTCGTACCAGAGGACGTCGGCGTAGAACCCGGCGAAGATGAAGAACGCGATCACGAGGGCGGCGATGATGGCCGCGGTTATGGCGAGGGGGGCTCGGCTCCGTCTGGCGGGCCGGGCGGATGTGCTTGTCACGTGTGTGCCTCAGAGTCGGGGACAGCGGAGTCCTCATCCTAGGCGGAGCGGTTGCCAGGGACCTGCGAGCGAGAGGCGGTCCGCGTCTGGTAAGGGCGCCCTCGCGACGACCGCGACGGCCGCTGTCCTCGGCGACGCGTCGGCGACGCGTCAGCAGGTCGGGAGCGCGTCCAGGTCGCCGTCCGTGGAGATGGCGGCGAGCGCCGCGAGCGAGTCGTCGAGGGTCGACACGGCGAACACGCGGAGGCCGTCGGGCACGTGCCCGCGCACCTCGTCGCAGTTGTCGGTCGGCGCCAGGAAGTACCGGGCCCCCGCGCTCTCGGCGCCGTCGAGCTTCTGGCGGATCCCGCCGATCGGGCCGACGTGACCCCCCGCGTCGATCGTCCCCGTGCCCGCGATGTCCTTGCCGCCGGTGAGCGAGCCCTCCTCGAGCTTGTCCATGATCCCGAGCGCGAACATCATGCCGGCGCTCGGTCCGCCGACGTCGTCGAGCTGGATGTCGACCTCGAACGGGAACTCGTAGGAGGTGGAGGTGACGACGCCGATGACGGGACGGCCGTCGCGCGCGGCGGGGGTGACCTCGACCGTGCTGTCCTGGCCGTCGCGCGTGATCCCGAAGGACAGCGGCGTGCTCGTGCCCGCGGCGGCGACGCGCGCCTGCAGGTCGGCGAGGTCGGCGCCGTCGACCGTGCGGATCGCGTCGCCGGCGCGGAGGGCCCCTTCGGCCGAGGAGCCGTCGAGGACGCTCTGCACCTGGAGCGTGCGCGGCACGGCGATGCCGAGCTCGGTGAGGGCCGCGGCCACGGCGTCCTGCTGCGAGTCGGTCATCTGGACCTGGTTCCGGGCGTCGCGCTGCTCGGCGGTCTGGTCGGCCGGGAAGACGGCCTCCATCGGCACGACGCTGCGGGTCGGGTCGAGCCAGGCGGAGACGACCGCGAACCAGTCCGGACGCTGCGCCGGGTTGCCGACGACGCTCACGGTGAGCATGTCGAGGCTGCCGTCGGTGGGGTACGTCGTGCGGTCGGGGATGGAGATGAGAGGACGCTCGGTGCCCTCGTGGTCGCTCGTGCCGAGGGTGTCGAACACGGGACCCGGCTGCTCGATGACGTACGGCGACGGCATGAGGCCGAGCGCGAGGGCGAGCACGGCGCCCGTGCCGGCGAGCACGCGGCCGACACGGCGGCGGCGCGGGGGCCGGGGTGCGCGGGGGGCGTGCTGGGCGAACAGGCTCATCCGGGTGTCCTCGGTGTCGGGGCGCGTCGGGCCGGGAAACGGCCGGGCGACGGGCGTCGGGGCGGCCCTCGTGGCCGCTGTTCGCGGCGGGCGGAAGCCGCGGTGGCTCAGCCTAGGCGAATGCGGATGGGTTTCCCGTGGGCGCGGGCTACCGTGGATCCACCGGCCGCGGCACCGCGATCCGGACCCCCTCGACCCCCGGGAGACCCTCCATGGCCGACGAGCCCACCCCGAATCCCGAGGACGAGTTCCGGCGCATGCTGGAGCGGTTCCTCGGCGCCGACGGGCAGATCGACCCGGACAAGCTCGCGGGCGCCGCCGGGCTCCCGCAGGACCCCGAGATGGTCCGCCAGCTCCTCGCGCAGCTCCAGGGCGCGCTCGCCAACACGGGTGACGGCGTCGACTGGAAGGTGGCCCGCGAGGGCGCCCGGCAGCTCGCCGCCGCCGAGCAGACGCAGGTCACCGCCGCCGCGTCCGCGCCCCTCGACCAGGCGTTCCAGGTCGCCGCGCTCTGGCTGGACGAGGTCACCTACGTCAGCCAGCTCACCGTCGCGCCGCGCCTCATCACCCGCGCGCAGTGGACCGAGCTCACCATGCCCGTGTGGACGCAGCTCGCGGAGCCCGTCGCGCTCAGCATCGCCGACTCGCTCACCGAGGTGCTCCAGCAGAACGCGCCCGAGGAGATGCAGGGCATGGTGGCCGGCGCCGGTCGCATGGTGCGCAACCTCGGCGGCACCCTCTTCGCCATGCAGCTCGGCCAGGTGGTCGGGCAGCTGTCCACCGAGGTCGTCTCGGGCGGCGACGTCGGCATCCCGCTCCTCGACGACCAGCAGGCCGCGCTCCTGCCGCAGAACGTCCAGGCGTTCGGCGAGGGGATCGACGTCTCCGACGACCAGGTGCAGATCTACCTCGCCGTCCGCGAGCTCGCCCACGCGCGCCTGTTCCGCCACGCGCGCTGGCTGCGGCTGCAGCTCATCTCCTCCATCACGGAGTTCGCGAAGGGCGTGCACATCGACACCGACCGGCTCGAGTCGCTCGCCGAGGGCTTCGACCCGTCGAACCCCGAGGAGCTCCGGCAGGCCATGGTCGACGGATCCCTCATCCCGCCGAAGACGGACGCGCAGCTCGCCGCCCTCGCGCGCCTCGAGACGATGCTCGCGCTCATCGAGGGCTGGGTGGACGTGGTCACGGCCGCGGCCACCGTGCGCCTCCCCCGCGCGTCGGCGATCGCCGAGACCGTGCGTCGCCGCCGCGCGACGGGCGGCCCCGCCGAGTCCGCCTTCGCGACGCTCGTGGGCCTCGAGCTCCGGCCGCGCCGCCTGCGCGAGGCCGCGGCCATGTGGCAGGCCGTCACCGACGGCGTCGGGGCGGAGCAGCGCGACGCGCTGTGGTCGCACCCCGACGTGCTGCCCACCTCCGAGGACATCGACGCGCCGCACGCGCTCGTCGCCCGCCTCACTCAGGGCGAGCCCGAGCCCGACGAGGTCGACCAGGCGCTCGAGGACCTGCTGAGCGGATCCGACGCCGGACGCCCCGTGGAGGACGGCCAGGGACGGGCGACCGAGCCGGGCGAGACGCCGGACGACGGACCCGACGACGCACCCGGGACGGATCCGCGTCCCGTCTGACGCGCTCCCCGCTCCCCCGCCGGGCCGGCGCCGGCCCGGCGGCCTGTGGACGCGGCCTGCGGGCGACCGACACGTCGGGCACTCTCCGCGCCCATGGCCATCCGATTCGATCCCCGTCTCCCGCTCGTCTGGCGCACGCCGGACTCCCTCCAGCTCGGCGTCGACCGCCCGCCCGTGGTGCTCGGCTCCGTATCGCGTCTCGACGAGCGGCTGCTCGACGCCCTCGTGCACGGCATCAGCCGCGGCGGACTCGACATGATCGCGGCGTCCGAGGGCGCCGGCCCCGCGCACGTGACGCAGCTGCTCGACCTGGTGCGGCCCGCGCTCCTCCCGCCGCGCGACGCGGACGTCCCCCGACGCACCCGGACCGGGACGGTCGCGGTCGTCGGCGGCGGACCGACGGCCGACCGCATCGCCGACGCCCTGGCCCGCGCCGGGCACGACGTGGCGCCGCGGCGGATGTCCGACGACGCGGATCCGGGCACCGCCCTCGCCGTGATCGTGGCGCACTTCGCGATCGCCCCGGCCGTCTACGGGCGCTGGTCGCGGGAGGACGTGCCGCACCTGCCCGTCGTCCTCGGCGACCGGCATGCGGTCGTCGGCCCGCTCGTCGAGCCCGGGCGGACGCCCTGCTGCTACTGCCTGGACCTCGGACGGCGGGACGCGGATCCGGCCTGGCCCGCCATCGCGACCCAGCTGCTCGGGCGCGACAGCGGATCCGAGGCGGGGCTCGTGCCCGCCGAGCTCGCCGCCCTCGCCGCGCGTCCCGCCGACCGCCTGCTGGCGACGGGCGAGAACGCGCTCGCGACGCACCAGGCGATCCTCGACGTGCGGACGGGCCGGGTCACCCGCCGCGCTTCGCGCCCCCACCCGCGATGCGGGTGTCGAGCTCTGCCAGGAACCGCGACGGCTCCCGCTGACCGGATCGCTGCGGTCCGCTCCGGCTCCAGGAGAGCCGGAGCCCGGACCGGGCGCGCGTGATCCCGACGTAGAGGAGGCGCCGCTCCTCGTCGACCGCCTCGAGCGTCTGCGCGTAGCTGATGGGAACGAGCCCCTCGCTGAGCCCCATCAGGTAGACGTGCTCCCACTCGAGGCCCTTGGCGGAGTGCAGCGTCGCGAGGGTGACCGCGGAGACGGTCGGCTCGTGCTGGCCGGCCTGGCGCTCGAGCAGCTCGTCGGTGAAGGCGCGGAAGGTGCTGCCCGCGGGCATGCGCTCGGCGAGGCCCATGATCGCGTCGAGCGACTCCCACCGGTCGCGCACGGCGCCCGGCTGCTCGGGCGGCTGCTGGCTCCAGCCGAGGCCGCGGAGCACGTCGCTCACCGACTTGAACAGCGGTTCGCCGGAGATGGACACGGACGCGCCGCGCAGCGCGAGGAGGGCCTGCTTGATCTCGGGGCGGTCGAAGAAGCGCTGGGATCCGCGCACCTGGTAGCTGACCCCCGCGTCGCCGAGCGCCTGCTCCAGCACCGCCGACTGGCCGTTCATCCGGTAGAGCACCGCGATGTCCTCGGGCGCGATCCCGGAGGCGATCTGCTGGGCGATGGCGCCCGCGATCGCGCGCGCCTCTGCGCCGTCGGACGGGAACGCGCTCACCTGCGGCGCGCGGAAGCCCTCGCCTCGGCCGGGGACGGCGGAGGATCCGCGGCCCTTCGCGGCGCGGGCGGAGGGCGTGCCCGTGCCGTCGCCGTCGGGATCCGCGTCCGCCGACACGAGCGTGAGCGCGCCCGGCCGGCCGCGCATGAGCCGGTTCGCCGCCTCGGTGATGCCGGAGGTCGACCGGTAGTTGCGCTCCAGCCGCACGACCGTCGCCTCGGGGAAGCGCGACGCGAAGTCGAGGAGGTACGCGCTCTTGGCGCCCGCGAACGAGTAGATGGTCTGGCTGGCGTCGCCGACGACGCAGAGGTCACGCCGGTCGCCCATCCAGAGGTCGAGGATCGTCTGCTGCAGCGGCGAGACGTCCTGGTACTCGTCGACCACGAAGAAGCGGTACTGCTCGCGCACCTGCTGCGCGACCCAGGGCTCGGCCTCGATCATGCCCGCGGTCGCGAGCAGCACGTCCTCGAAGTCGAGCTGGCGGCGCTGGTCCTTGATGTCCTCGTAGGCCTGGAGCAGAGCGACGGCCTGGTCGGCGTCGAGCTGCGGCGGCAGCGTGCGCGTGGTGCGCGCGGCGAGGCCGTACTGCTCGATGGAGATCATCGAGACCTTCCGCCACTCGACCTCGGCGGCCATGTCGCGGAGCGCGGCCGTGTCGAGGCGGAGGCGCAGCGACTCGGCGGCGTGCCCGAGCATCCGCCCCTTGCTCTCGATGAGGCGCGGCATGGTGCCGCCGACGACCTGCGGCCAGAAGAAGTTGAGCTGCTTGAGGGCTGCCGCGTGGAAGGTGCGCGCGGTCACGGGTCCGGCGCCGAGCTCGCGCAGGCGCCCGCGCAGCTCGGCCGCGGCGCGCGAGGTGAAGGTGAGCGCCATGACGCGGTTGGGCGGGTAGACGCCGGCCTGGATCCCGTAGGCGATGCGGTGCGTGATGGCCCGCGTCTTGCCCGTGCCGGCACCCGCGAGCACGACCACCGGGCCGAGGAGCGCCTGCGCGGCGAGCCGCTGCTGGTCGTCGAGCGCCTCCAACAGCGACTCCGCGGTGCGGGCCTCCTCGACCGGCGGGTCCCCGGGCTCGTCCGCGGTCGCGGGGCCGAGGGAGACGGGGGCGGGGAGGGCGCCGGACGCGGTGGACCCGTAGGGGTCGCGCCCGGGGGTGCCGGGGACGAGCTGGTCGGTCACGATCGGCGGATCACCACTCCCGCTCGCCGTCCTCGAGGGGTCCGCCGTACCACTCCTCGATGATGGCGCGCGCGATGGAGGACGGGCCGGGCAGCGCGATCTCGCCGAGCGACGCGCGCAGCTCCTCACGGCTGAACCAGCGCAGGTCGATGATCTCGGTGCCGTCCGGCGTCGCGGGACCGCTCCCGGCGGAGACCCGCGCGAGGAAGCCCACCATGACGGAGGCGGGGAACGGCCACGGCTGGCTGCCCAGGTAGCGCGGATCCTCGACGGTGACGCCCGACTCCTCCAGCACCTCGCGCTTCACGGCCGCCTCGAACGACTCCCCCGGCTCGACGAAGCCCGCGAGCAGCGAGTAGCGGTCGCCGCCCCACATGGCGTTGGCGCCGAGGAGCAGGCGGTCGTCCTGGTCGACGACGCCCATGATCACGGCCGCGTCGGTGCGCGGGAAGACCTGCGAGCCGTCGGAGGGGGCACGGCGCACCCAGCCGCCCTGCTCGACGACGGTGGGCTCGCCCGTCTTCGGCGAGAAGGGGTGGGAGGCGTGCCAGTTCGCGGTGGCGAGCGCGCCCGTGAACAGCGCGGCGTCGCGGTCGTCGAGCTGCGTGGCGGTGGTGCGCAGCTCCAGCCACCGCTCCTCCGCGGGCTCGAGCTCAGCTGCGGCGGCGTCGGTGAGGACCGCGGCGACGACGGGCGTGCCGACCGGCTCGCCCTCGTGCGCGATGGTCGTGCGGCCGAGGTAGATGCGCACGGTGGCGCTGGTCACGCGGTCGACCGGCAGCAGGTCGAGGGCGGCGCGCCCGTCGGCGGCGGAGCCCAGCGCGCGGTGGCCGTGGAGCGCGAGGACGCGCGTGGCCGGATCCGCCCACAGCTCGTCGAAGAGGGCGGGCGAGTCGCGGTTGAGGCCGTCGCGGTCGACGCCCTCGCGGGACAGGGGCAGACGGGAGAGGAAGCTGTCGAGCACGGGTGACCAATCGACTTCGGGGGCGGACGGGCCGAGGGGCGGAGACGGCGGTGCCGATGGTCCGCCCACGGTGCGCGTGTGGGGCCGGAAGCGCGTGGCGCGGTGAGACGGAGGGCTCCCAGCGACCTAACCTGTAAGGCATGGCCAGATCCCACCTCACTCTAGCCGCGTTGGCGACCTCGGCCGTCTCGGGGCTCGACGTGGTCCGCAGCACCCCCTTCACGGCCGGCGGCGCGGGCGACTTCGACTCCGCGCTCCTCTCCACGCGGGACGGCCGCGAGCTCCTCGTGCGCGTCCCGACCACGCAGGCCGCCGAGTCCGAGCAGTCCGCGGACCTCGTGGCGCTGCGCGCGCTGAGCACCGGGATCCGCTCGCGGCTGCCGTTCCAGGTGCCCGAGTTCCTGGGGCAGGCCCCCATCAAGCCGACCCGCGGGTTCGTCTACGGGCACGTGCCCGGCCGGGTCATCTCGCTCGACGAGATCCCCGCGGGCGACGGCCTCGCGCGCGCCATCGGCGCCGCCGTCTCCGCCGTGCACAGCCTGCCGACGGGCTTCGTCGCCGACGCGGGGCTGCCCGTGCTCTCGGCCGCGGAGATCCACAGCCAGACCGCCGCGCTCATCGACCGGGCCGCGGCCACCGCGCTCGTGCCGAGCCTGCTGCTCTCGCGCTGGGAGGAGGCGCTCGACGACGCCTCCCTTTGGCAGTTCCAGCCCGCGGTCGTCAACGGCGCCGTGCAGGCCTCGTCGTTCCTCGTCGACGGCGACGACGTGACCGGGATGATCGGCTGGTCGGAGCTCCGCGTCGCCGATCCCGCGCACGACCTGCACTGGGTGCTGGGCGCGCGCGCCGAGCACGTCGCCGAGAGCGTCTTCCGCGCCTACAACCAGGCGCACCACGTGACGGTCGACCGCCAGCTCAAGCAGCGCGCGCTCCTCTACGCCGAGCTCGAGATCGCCCGCTGGCTGCTGCACGGCACCGACACGCGCAACCCGGGCATCATCGACGACGCCGTCAACATGCTCAGCGCGCTCGTCGACACGGTGCGCGCCGACGAGGGCCAGCGCATCGCGCACGAGACGCTGCCCGTGATGGACGTCGACCAGGTCGAGGAGATGCTCGACTCCCGGCCTCAGCCCACCGTCTCCCCCGACGGCGCGCGCGACGCGTCCGGCGTGCGCGCGCCCGACCAGAGCGCCACGAGGTCCTCCTCGGAGTAGAGCCGCTCGGGCTTCAGCGACCGGTCCTCCGCGACGAAGTAGAACTCGGCGTCGATGAGGTCGGGGTCGATGCCCCGCCACTTCGCGAACGCGAGGCGGTAGAGCGCGAGCTGGAGCTGCTTGAGCTCGAGGTCGGCCGCGTCCTTCGGGGTGCGGCCGGTCTTCCAGTCGACGACGCGGTAGCGGCCGTCGATGAGGAACACCGCGTCGATCTTGCAGATGACGACCTGGCCGGCGAGCTCCATGTGGATCTCGACCTCGACCTCCTCCGGCTTCCTGGCCGCCCACTCGCTCGCCTCGAAGGTCGCGCGCAGCCGGTCGAGGTCCTCCGTCTCCACGGGCGGCTCGGTCGGATCCGCATCGAGCTCCACGCCGGACGCGTCGATGACGTCGGCCGTGCCCGCCGGCCCGTACCGCGCCTCGACCCAGCCGTGGAACAGCGTGCCGAGCCGCGTCTGCCGGTAGGGGCGCTCGGGCATCGGGCGGCGCAGGCGCGCGGCGACGCCCGCGGGGTCGCTCACGAAGTCCTTGAAGCGCGACGCGGGGATGCGCGTGGGCAGGTCGACGAGCTCGGCGTCGCGGGCGCGGGCGTCGCGCTCGGCGAGGAGCAGGTCGATGTCACGGGTCCACACGGTCTCCGCGTCCGGGGCGGCGACGGCGACGGCCTCGGCGGCCGCGCGCACGCGGGCCTCGCGCGGGCCGAGCGGCGGCAGCGGCCAGGCGACGCGCGCGGATCCCGGCTCGAGCGGGTTCTCCTCGAGCTCGGGCGCCTCGGGCAGGGCGTCGGGCGCGATGAGGCCCACCTGCTGGATCTCGCGGAGGAACGCGCCCGGTCCCCGCGGCTTCTGCTGCGTCGACCAGAACGACCCGGTGAGCAGCAAGTCGGACCGCGTGCGCGTGATGGCCACGTACGCGAGGCGCCGCTGCTCGGCGGCGTTGCGCTCCTCGAGCTCCTCGCCGAACGCCTCCATGGCCTCGGCGAACTCCTTCTGCGTCTCCACGCCGCGCCACGCGAGCGACGGCAGCTCGGCGGAGTCGCCGCGGAACTCGAACGGCAGGGCGCCGAACGCGACCCAGCCGCGCTTCTCCCGGAGCGTGCCGGGC
This sequence comes from Clavibacter michiganensis subsp. insidiosus, assembly GCF_002240565.1. Taxonomy (GTDB): domain Bacteria; phylum Actinomycetota; class Actinomycetes; order Actinomycetales; family Microbacteriaceae; genus Clavibacter; species Clavibacter insidiosus. Next base: position 2,352,886 of record NZ_MZMO01000001.1, read on the forward strand.
AGCTCGCCCTCGACCATGCGCGGCACGGCGACGACGTCCCACTCGAGGCCCTTCGAGCCGTGGATCGTGAGGATCTGCACGGTGCCGGGCTCCGGCTCCTCGGTGCGCGGCGCCAGGTTGTCGCGCCGCTCGGCCTCGGCGAGCCAGGCGAGGAACGGGCCGAGCGTGCCCGCGGAGTCGCCCTGGAGGTAGCCGGCCACCTGCTCGGTGAAGGCCTCGAGGCTCGCGCGGCCGAGCGGATCCGTCTCGTTGGCGGCGACCTCGATGTCCAGCAGCAGCTCCTGCTGGACGACCGTGACGAGGTCCACCAGGTCGAGACCGACGCGCGACCGCAGCACCTGCAGCTGGCGACCGGCGGTCCGGAGGCGCGCGAGGCCCTCCTCGCTGAAGCCCGCGAGCGCGGTGTGGCCGTCGCGGGCGCCGACCACGAAGTCGAGCGCGTCGACGACGGACCCGACCTCGTCGGGCACCACGGAGGCGCGGAGGCCGTCGCGGACCTCGTCGGCGAGCGGCTTCTGCGCGTGGTCGCGGGACATCAGCCAGGAGGCGACGCGGGACAGCGCGTGCACGTCCTTCGTGCCGATGCGCCAGTGCGCGCCCGTGAGGAGGCGCACGAGCTCGCTGCCCGCGGTGGGGTCGTGCAGCACGCGGAGGACGCACACGAGGTCCACCACGGCGGGCTGGTCGAGGAGGCGCCCGAGACCGAGCACGCGGAACGGCACGCCCCGGTCGGCGAGCGCCGTGGTGAACGGCTCGATGGTCTTGAGCGAGCGGCAGAGCATGGCGGCCGAGCGGGGACGGCCGTCGGATCCGGTCTGCCGCAGCCGGTCGGCGAACCACGCGGCGACGCTCGCGGCCTCGTCCGCGATGGTCTCCTCGTAGGCGACGTCGAGGCGGCCGTCGCCCGCGTCGGGACGGGGCTCGAGGCGCGCGACGGGGATCCGCGAGGCGGCGGTGAGCGGCTCGACGATGCGGTTCGCGGCGCCGAGCACCGCGCCCGGGTTCCGCCAGCTGGTGGAGAGCGCGTAGACGGGCACGTCGGCGGCGGAGGCGCCGGCCGGCGCGAAGTCGGCGCCGAAGCGCGCGAGGTTCGCCGCGCTCGCGCCGCGCCAGCCGTAGATCGACTGGTGCGGGTCCCCCACCGCCATGACGGGCGTGCCGCCGAAGAGGGTGGCGAGGAGCCGGGTCTGCACGACCGAGGTGTCCTGGTACTCGTCGAGCAGCACCACGCGGAAGCGCTTCCGGTGCTCGGCGACGACCTGCGGCACCCGCTCGCAGATGGCGAGCGCGAAGGCGACCTGGTCGCTGGACTCCACGAGCCCGAGCCGGGTCTTCTCCTCCTGGAAGCGCACGGCGAGGTCGACGAGCGGCGGCAGCGCGCCGACGGCGGCGACCGCGTCGGCCGCGGGGGCCTTCCTGATGCGGGCGGATCCGAACGGCAGCTCCGCGAGGCCCGTGAACGACCCGGCGAGCCGCACGACCTCGGCCGGGTCGGCGACGTTCTCGCTCATCGCGCGGCTGAGGGAGATGACGGCCTGGGTGATGGGATCCACCCCGCGCCCGAGCTCGAGCAGCCGCGGGTCGGTGCTCTCGACGACGAGTCGGCGCGCCAGCTGCCACGCGGACGCCTCCGTGAGCACGACCGACTCCGCCTCGCGGCCGATGAGGGTGGCGCTGTCGCGGAAGATGCCGTTCGCGAACGCGTTGTAGGTCTGCACGGTGGGCGTCGCGAACGCGTCCGCGGGCACGGCCGCGAGCTCGGCCTGCTGCAGCTGCTCGATGCGCGCGCGGATCCGCACCCCGAGCTCGCCCGCCGCCTTGCGCGTGAACGTGAGGCCGAGGATCTCCTCGATCCCCACGAGCCCGTTGGCCAGCAGCCACACGACGCGGCTCGCCATGGTCTCGGTCTTGCCGCTGCCGGCGCCCGCGACGACGAGGCCGGGCTCGAGCGGCGACTCGATCACGCGCCGCTGCTGCTCGGTGGGGCTCGGCAGGCCGAGCGTCTCCGCGATGCGCTGGGCGCTGATCATGCCGCCCTCGCCCGGGCCGGACGCATCGACGCCGACCGTGCCGTCGCCGACCGTGCCGTCGCCGCTCACGCCGACACCGCCCGCACGAGGTGGATGCGGTACCGCCGGGCCGACCCCGGATCCCGCTCCCCCAGGTCGGGCGTGCCCTCGAACGTCGCCCCCGCCATGCCCTCCGCGGCCGCGGCGATGCGCGCGCGGAACCCGTCGAGCTCCTCGCGGGTCAGCGGCTCCTGCGGCAGCTCCCGGTACGGCAGGCCGCGCGTGCCCCCCGAGACGTAGAGCAGCTTCGCGCCGCCGGACGGCGCGTCAGCGGGCGCGTCCTCGAGCGAGCCCTCCACGAACGCCAGCTGGTAGGAGCCGAGCTGCGCGTGCGCCGGGATCTCGGCGCGGGTCGGGTAGTGGCGCCCGGTCTTGAGGTCGACGATGACCACCCGGCCCTCCTTCGTCAGCTCGATGCGGTCGATCTTCCCGCGCAGCCGCGCGACGCCCACCTCGAGCTCGAATCCGCCCTCGGCCGCGAGCATGCGCCCGCCGTCGGCGGCGAAGTCGCGGAGGTACCCGCTGACGCCCGCGATGAGCTCGCCCGCCTGCCGCCGCTCGCGCTCGCCCACCCACGGCGACTCGAAGGGCAGCTCGCCCCAGCGCGCGTCGAGGCGCTCCTCGAGGGCGGGCGGGCGGAGGTCGGCATCCGGATCGAGGCTCGCCTCCTCCATGACCGCGTGCACGATGGTCCCGATGCCCATGGCCGTGCTGGTGGATCCGCCGGACGCCTGGTCGATGAACCAGTTGAGCGGCGAGCGCTCGAAGGCCTCCAGGCGCGAGGGCGACACCGGGACGCGCGCCTCGGGGTCGGTGAGGTCGACGACGGGCTCGGTGGTCGACGGCGCGCGGAGGCCGTACCACTCGGCCGGATCCGCGCCCGTGACGCCCTCCGCGGCGAGGCGCGCGAGCGCGGACGCGGCGGCGAGGCCGCGCTCGCGGGTGGCGTCGGCGGGGCGGCGCGCGGTGCGGTCGCCGGAGACGACGCGGCCGTCGTCGAGGAGCACGGCGTCGCGGTGCACGACCGCGAGCTCGCGCCGGAGAGCGCCGACGAGCCCGCGGAGCGAGAGCGGGTGGTCCGGCCGGATCCGCAGCGCGGCGGGGGCGTCCGCCGCCACCCGGCCCGCCTCGGCGCCGGCCTCCGCCTCCGCGAGGCCCGGCGCGGGCGGCACGAGGCGGAGGAACGGCGACGGCGCCTCCTCGTCGTTCGCGGTGGCGCTGAGGACCACGACGCGCGACGCCCGCGAGACGGCGAGGGCGAGCATCCGGAGCTCGTCGCCGAGCACCTCGGCGCGCTCGTCGACGTCGGCCCGGTCGAGCCCGCGCGCGACGGCGGAGAGGCGCTGCGGGTGCAGCAGGGATCCGCGCAGCCGCAGGTTCGGCCACACGCCCTCCTGCAGCGCGGCCACCGCGACGACCTCGTAGCCCGCGCCCACGACCGCGGACGGCGTGGCGACGAGCACGGTGTCGGCGAGCGGCTGCGGCGAGAGCGTGTCCTCGGGCACCTCGGCGCCGAGCAGCTCCTCCACGAAGTCCGACGCGGGCCGACCCGGGTTCCGCTCGACGAAGCGGCGGGCGGCGGTGAAGAGCGCGACGACGCCGTCGAGGTCGCGGTTCGCCTGGTCGGCGACGATGCCCGTCTGCAGCGCCTGCTCGAACCACGGCGTCGCCAGCCCCGAGCCCTCCCACAGGTGCCACAGCAGCTCCTCGATGGTGCCGTCGGACGCGGCCAGCTCGCGAGCGCCCTGCAGCGTGCGGGCGAGCCGGCCGAGGCGGCGCGCGGGCGCGAGGTCGAGCGTCTCGAGCCGGCCGGGCGCGGCGAGGGCCTCGACGAGCAGCTCGTCGCTCGACCGGTGGCCGTCGCCCGCGAGCTCCTCCTGCCGCAAGGCGAGGCGGAGGCGGCGGAGCTGGACCCCGTCGAGGCCGCCGAGCGGACCCGTGGCGAGCGCCGCCGCGATGTCCGGCGTGAGCGGCACGCGGCCGAGCACGACGTCGACCGCGCGGATGAGCGCGAGCGCGGCCAGGTCGTCGCGGAGCGCGCGCCCGGCGACGGCCGTCCGGGTCGGCACCTCGGCGGTCGCGAGGCTGCGGGCGACCTGCGGCACGAGGGATCCGGAGCGCACCAGCACGACCATGCGCGCCCAGGGCACGCCGCCCAGCAGGTGCTCCTCGCGGAGCCGGCGCGCGAGCCGGGCGAGCTCCAGGGCGCGCGTGGGCGCCTCGATGACCTGGATCGGGTCGGCGTCGTCGGCGAGCCCCGGCGCGGATCCCGCCTGCCGCTGCCGCCCCGCGCCGGCCGCGCCGATGCGGGCCGTGACGGCCGACGTGAGCGCCCGGAGCGCGGGCGGCTGCCGGTGCACCCGGTCGAGCACGAGCGTGCGGAGCTCGGGCAGTCCGAGCACGGTGGAGAGGCGGCCGAGCGCGGACGCCTCCGCCCCGCGGAAGGTGGCCGCCGCGACGTCCGGGTCGCCGAACGCGACCACGTCGGCGCCGCGCGCCGCGAGCGCCCGGAGGAGGGAGAGGGTCGCGACGGTCGCCTCGTGCAGGTCGTCGGCGACGACCAGGCGGATCCCCGTGAGCGCCTCCCCCCGCGAGACGAGCAGCACGGCCTCGGCGAGCAGCTCCGCGCTGTCGAGGTGGTCGCCGCGGAAGGAGTCGACGACGTCCTCGTACTCGCGGGCGAACTCCGCCGCGGCGATCCACTCGGGCACGTCGTGCGCGCGACCGACCTCGGCGAGCGCGCCCGGCCGCACGCCCTCCTCGGTGGCGCGCATGAGCAGCTCGCGCAGCTCCGTGCGGAAGGCGCGCAGCCGCCGCACCTCGACGCCCAGCGGATCCGGCCACGCGGGCCCGGTGCCCAGCTCCTCGTGCCCGGCGAGGAGGTCGGCGATGATCTGGTCCTGCTCAGCGCCCGTGAGCAACCGGGGCGGCTCGGTGCCCGTCTCGGCGGCGCGGCGGGCGAGCACCTCGAACGCGACGGACGTGGAGGTGCGCGCGAGCGGACCCAGCGTGGGCACCCCGACCCGGAGCGCGAGCTCGTCGCGCAGGCGCGTGGCGGCCGCGCGCGAGGGCGCGAGCACGAGGACCTCGGCGGGGTCGAGCCCCTGGACGAGGATCCGCTCGGCCACGAGCTCGCGCAGCGTGGTGGTGCGCCCGGAGCCCGGCGCGCCGATGACGGCGGCGCTCACGCCGACCGGCAGCTCGACGACGGCGCGCTGCGCGGGGTCCAGCTCCACCGCCGGGGCCGCGGCGTCCGCGACGGAGGCGGGCGGCTGGCGGAATCCCCTGATGCTCACGCGCCCACGCTACCGGCGGCCCCCGACGGCGGCGGATCCGCGGATCGGCCGCCGCCGTCCGCTCGCCCGTCCGCCCTCCCGTCCGCCCTCAGTGAACGCCGCAGGGCCGCGCATGCGGGTGCCCTACCCTCAGGGGGCACCGTCGCATCCGACGCATCGAAAGGCACCTCCCGTGGAAATCCGTATCGGCCTCGTCAACACCGCCCGCGAGCTCTCCTTCACCACCAAGCAGACGCCCGAGGAGGTCCAGCGGACCGTCACGGACGCCGTCCGGGACTCCTCGCCCTTCATCTCGTTCACCGACGACAAGGGCGCCACGCACCTCGCCGTCACCGCCCACCTCGCCTACGTGGAGCTCGGCAGCGCCGACGCCCCGCGCATCGGCTTCGTCCGCTAGCCCGACGCCCGTGGAGCTCCTGTTCGTCGCGCTCTTCGGCGCCCTCATCGGCCTCGTCGCGCGCTACGCGCTCCCCCACCGCGCCACGCACGGTGCGCTGCTCATCCCGGCCGTCGGCACGATCACCGCCATGGTCGCGTGGGTCGCGCTCACCTGGGCCGGCCTCCGCTGGGACCAGGGCGTCATCTGGATCGCGACGCTCGCGATCTCGGCGCTCGTCGCCGCGGGCACCGACCTGCTCCTCGGCCGTCGGCGCTCCTCCGCGGACGCCCGCGACCTGGCCGCCATCGGCGGCTGATCCGCACCCCGCACGACACGACGCCCGGCCGTCGAGGGGCCGGGCGTCGTCGTGTGCCGGGCCGGAGCGGCGGCGGGCCTCAGGCCGTGAGCCCCAGCGCGTCCATCCGCCGGGTGTGCGCCGTGATGATCCCGGCGAACACGGGCTCGAGGTGCACGCGGGCGTCGACCGGGTCGGCGAGGGACGCGCGCATGGCCGTCCCCGCGACGAGCAGCGTGTCGCCGACGAGACGGCGGCCCCACATGGCGAGGCGCGAGGCGAGGCGCGGATCGCGACGGATCCCGGCGCGCACGGCGTCGACGATGCCCTGCTGGCCGACGCCCGAGGAGAGCAGGACCACGACGCGCTGGCGCTGGTCCGACGGGAGCCCCGAGGCGAGGCGCACGAAGAAGTCGTCGAGCAGCCCCGTGGTGATGTACGCGGAGAGCAGGCACTCGTACCAATCGGCGCCCGCGACGGTGGCGGTGAACCGGTCGAAGGCGGCCCGGTGCGGCTCCATGACGACGCTCGGGTCGCCGTCCTGCCGCTTGATCTCCGCGGCGAGCGCCTGGTGCTTGCCGAGCGCGATGCCGGCGGCCGTCGAGACGGCCTCCTTGCCCGCGAGGTCGGGGGCCTCCGCGACGGCGCGGGACAGGGTCTCGAAGACGGTCAGCTGCAGGTACGCGACGGCGCCGAGGAAGCGGAGGGTGTCGGGCGAGAAGTCGTCCACGCTCACGGTCGCCGCCGAGGATCGGCGCTTCGACTCGCCGCGGGATCGGACCCGGGGCGCCTCGATCGTCGTCGACCGGCGTCCGAACATCTTGAGCACGTGGCCAGTGTATGGGGCGGCGGAGGGGGTCTCCGGGCCCCCGCCCGCTAAACTCGCCCGTGGTCCCTCAACGGAAGGGCCCCATCGCGCCCGCAGAGAAGCAGTCCGGGCGTGGACCGCACCGCTAGACAGGGCACAACGTGACTTTCACCGAACTGAACATCGACGAGGACATGGTGCAGGCGCTCGCCGACCACGGGATCCTCGAACCCTTCCCCATCCAGGAGCAGACCATCCCCCTGGCGCTCTCCGGCCAGGACATCATCGGCCAGGCCAAGACGGGCACCGGCAAGACCTTCGGCTTCGGCCTCCCGCTCATCCAGCGGCTCGGCCTCACCCCGGAGCCCGGCGTGCAGGCGCTCGTGGTCGTCCCGACGCGCGAGCTCGCCGTCCAGGTCACCGAGGACCTCCAGATCGCCACCGCTCACCGCGCCACCACGGTCGTCTCCATCTACGGCGGCAAGGCGTACGAGGGACAGATCGAGCAGCTCAAGGCCGGCGCGCAGATCGTCGTCGGCACGCCGGGCCGCCTCCTCGACCTCGTGGGCCAGCGCCTGCTCTCCCTCCAGGGCGTGCGTGAGATGGTGCTCGACGAGGCCGACAAGATGCTCGACCTCGGCTTCCTCTCCGACATCGAGAAGCTGTTCGCGCAGACCCCGGCCGTGCGCCACACGATGCTGTTCTCGGCGACCATGCCGGGCCCGATCGTGGCGCTCGCGCGCCGCTTCATGACGAAGCCGATCCACATCCGCGCGACGGATCCCGACGAGGGCCTCATGCAGGCGAACATCCGCCACCTCGTCTACCGCGCGCACAACATGGACAAGGACGAGGTCATCGGCCGCATCCTCCAGGCCGAGGGCCGCGGCAAGACGGTCATCTTCACGCGCACCAAGCGCGCCGCCGCCCGCCTCGTCGAGGAGCTCACCGACCGCGGCTTCAACGCCGCCGCCGTGCACGGCGACCTCAACCAGGAGCAGCGCGAGCGCGCCATGGCCGCCTTCAAGGCCGGCAAGAAGGACATCCTCATCGCCACCGACGTGGCGGCGCGCGGCATCGACGTGCTCGACGTCACCCACGTGATCAACCACACCATCCCCGAGGACGACAAGGCGTACCTGCACCGCGTCGGCCGGACCGGCCGCGCGGGCAAGACCGGCATCGCGGTCACGTTCGTCGACTGGGACGACCTGCACAAGTGGGCGCTCATCAATCGCGCCCTCGAGTTCGGCCAGCCGGAGCCCACCGAGACGTACTCGTCCTCGCCGCACCTCTACACCGACCTCGACATCCCGGCCGGGTCCAAGGGCCGGCTCCGCGCCACGCCGACGGTCAACCCCGACGGCACCCCGCGCGAGCGCCCGGGCAGCCGCGGCTCCGACTCGGGTCGCGACGGCGGACGCGGCGGCCGTGACGGCGGAGGTCGTGACGGCGGACGCGGCGGCAGCCGCGACGGCGGCCGCTCGGGCGGCAGCGGTGACCGCTCCGGCGGCGGCGAGCGCTCCGGCGGCGACCGCGACCGCTCGCGCAGCCGCAGCACCTCGACCGCGTCGGCCACCGCATCCGCGGACGCCACCGCGACGATCGGCAGCGAGCAGCCGAACACGGCGGGCGGCCACGACGCGCCCCACGCCGACGGCCAGACGCGACCGCGCTCGCGCAACCGCCGCCGTCGCTCCGGCGGCGACCGCCCGACTGCCACGTCCTAGGGCCGCAGGCACGACAGAGGGGGCGCATCCAGCGGATGCGCCCCCTCTGTCATCGGCCGAGGACCGGGCCTCCTAGGGGAGTCGCAACCTCACCCGGAACTTCCCCTCCAGGGCCTCCTGGAGGTCATACATCAGCTGGAGCCCCTCCACGTCGTACCAGCGTCGCCGCTCCTCCGATCCGAACAGCCCGGTCTCCCAGTCCATGTGCGCGTTGAAGAACGCGGCCCAGGCGATCAGCCGGTCTTTGAGCTCCTGCGAGATCATGGAGTCCCATGGCAGCGGAGGGCCGGGCCACATGATGTCGTCGAGCGGCCAGTCCTGCAGGTAGTCGACCGACAGGACGATGTCCCGAAGCGGCTGAGAATCAGCCACAGCGGTCCACTCGAGTCGGGTACGACGTGATGACCTTCTTGTTGTTCCCCGAGACCAGGACGGTCGGGTTGTAGGTGTCCACGACATTGCCTTCCGCGTTCTTGATGATGATCGGCGCCGAGTAGCACAGCTTGCCATCGCCCACGTCCTTCGGGAAACCAGGTGCGGGCGCGGTGACAATCGACCCGGTGGCGAACACCATGAAATCGTCCCAGTTGGCCCCGCCGCCGGCGCCGTCCACCACGGTCTACCACTGTGGCTGGTGGACCGTCCGGATGTGCACGTAGCCGGACTTGTCATCCCCGCAGAACAGATCCACATGACCGATGCCGGTCTCCCACGAGGCCACGCTCACGTCGCCGAAGCCGGCGTTGCAGGCGCCGATCGTGACGGGGTTCAGAAGCGACGTCTCGACTCCCGCGGCGGGAGTCGAGGGCGCGGGGATCTCGTAGGTGGCGGTGGCCGCGCTCGCCGGCGAGGCCAGCGCGAGCGGTGGGGTCACGAGGCCTGCAGCGGCCACGGCGAGCGCTGTCACCCGCGTCCGATGGCGCGTGGCTGTCTTCATGTTCCGTTCTCCTCTTCGAATCGTCTGCACGATCACATGCGGATGCGGCCCCACGCCAGGCGTCCCGGGGTGCACAGCATCCGGCGGGACCCTCGCGCGCGCCGCCTCGCCACCCCCGAGGCGACCGCTCGACGAACCGGGTCGATCAGGCCGCGGTGACGGAGGGCGGCACGACGGGCGCCCACCCGGCGGCGCGCTCGACGATGCGGGCCAGCACGGCGGGATCGGTGGTGTTCTCGGCGAGCCGGTTCGGCTTGCCGTCGCCGTGGTAGTCGCTGGATCCCGTCACCTCGAGCCCGAACCGCTCCGCCAGCTCCGTGAGCCGCACGCGCGATGCGGGCGGGTTGTCGCGGTGCCGCACCTCGAGCCCGAAGAGCCCGGCCGCGACGAGCGCCGTCATCCGCGAGTCCGACAGCACGCGCTCCGGCCCGCGGGCGCCGGGATGCGCCAGGACGGCCAGGCCGCCCGCCGCCGTGATCAGCTCGACGCCGAGGATCGGATCCGGCGCGTAGTGCGGCCGGTAGTAGCCGCCCTGCCAGTGCAGGATGCTCTCGAACGCGGCCGTGCGCGTCGGCACGTGCCCTCGGGCGACGAGCGCGTCGGCGATGTGCGGCCGGCCGATGGTGCTGCCCGGCGTCGTCTGCGCGAGCACGTCCGCCCACGTGAGGTCGTAGTCGCGCGAGATGCGGCCGACCATCGCCTCGGCCCGGGTCATGCGCTCGGAGCGCACGCGCGCGGTCATGGCCGCGAGGTCGGCGTCCTCGGGATCGAAGAGGTACGCGAGGACGTGCACGCTCGCGTACTCGAGCTGCGTGCTCATCTCCATGCCGGGCACGAGCGTGACGCCATGCGCGAGGGCTGCGGCGGAGGCGTCGTCCCAGCCGGCGGTGGAGTCGTGGTCGGTGAGCGCGACGGCCGACAGGCCCTGCGCGGCGGCCTGGGCGACGAGCTCGACCGGGGTCTCCGTGCCGTCCGAGACGGAGCTGTGCGTGTGCAGGTCGATGGGACCCGGCTGCTCCTGCGGCATCCAGCCATCCTACGCGGCGGCCCGCTGCGGCCCCGTCGGCGGGAGCCCGCGGCGGCTCTCTCCCAGAGAGCCGCCATAGTGTTGTCGACGTCATGGGCGGGTCGTCGGAGCAGCAGTCATCCTCATCACGGCGGCGGGCATGCTCGTCGTCACCTGGCCGCAGCTGCTGGGCCTGGAGCAGACGTACCTCGTCGCCCACGCCGTCGCCATCCGCGGGGGCCTCGTCGCCGCGGCGGCCGCCGTGCTCGTGCTGGCCCTCGTCCTCTGCCTCGTGATCCGCCCCGGCCGCCGCCTGCTCGGCAGCATCGCCGTGCTGCTCGTGGTCTTCATCGGCGCCAACTCGGCCGTGCTCGCCACGCGCGGTCTCGGCGACACCGCGTTCCAGGAGCCGCAGGACGACGACGTCACCGTGCTGTCGTGGAACACGCTCGGCGGGGCGACGGGGGCTCGCGCGGTCGCGGACCTCGCCATCGAGTCCGGGGCCGACGTCATCACGCTCCCCGAGACGCGCGAGGAGACCGGCGCGGAGATCGCCGTCCTGATGCGCGACGCGGGCCGGCCGATGTGGGTCCGCACCGCCGCGTTCGACGACGTGGCCGCCGCCCGCTCCACCACCATCCTCATCAGCGCGGCCTACGGCGACTACCGGATGGACGAGTCGCGCGGCACCACGAGCGTGCTGCCCACGGTCATCATGGAGCCGGTCGACGGGAACGGCCCCGTCATCATGGCCGTGCATCCCGTCTCCCCCATCCCCGAGCAGATGGACAACTGGCGCGCCGACCTCGCGTGGCTCGGGAAGCGCTGCGACGAGGGCAACGTGATCATCGCGGGCGACTTCAACGCGACGCTCGACCACATGAGCCGCTACGGCGGCACGCCCACCGAGCGCGACCAGGTCACCGACCTCGGGCAGTGCGTCGACGCGGCGCGCGCCTCGGGGAACGGCGCGGTCGGCACCTGGCCCACGGGCCTCCCCGCGCTGCTCGGCACCCCGATCGACCACATCATGGCGACGCCCGGCTGGGCGGTCACGGGCTTCCGCGTCGTCGAGGACCGCGACGGCGCCGGGAGCGACCACCGGCCGGTGATCGCGCAGCTGACCCCGCTCCGCTGACCCCGCCCCGCCGCCGCGCCCGGCGGTGGGATGATCGACGGATGGCCGAGAACACCGACACCGCGTCCGAGACCGCCCCCGCCGACATCGCCGCCGACCCGGCCGCGCCGCTGGCCACGACCGAGACCGCGGCTCCCGCCGTGACCGCGCCCGCCGTGACCGCGCCCGGAACCGGCGACGCCCCCGTCCCCCGCGCCACCTCCAACCGCAGCACCACGCCCGCGAGCACCGCGTTCAGCGACTTCGTGTCCACGAACTGGGCCGACCGCGAGGAGGTCGACCCGCCGGCCCGCGCGCAGGCGCCCTTCGCCGCCGACCGCCGCCGCCGCCTCTCCGCCCTGCACGTCGGCACGCGCCTCGTGATCCCCGCGGGCCGCCTCAAGCAGCGCAGCAACGACACGGACTTCCCGTTCCGCGCCCACTCGGCCTTCGCGCACCTCACCGGCTGGGGCGCCGACAGCGAGCCCGGCGCCGTGCTGGTGCTCGAGCCCGTGGCCGGGGAATCCGCCGCGGACGGCTCCGCGCACGCGGCCACCCTCTACTTCCGCGAGCGCGCCGGCCGCGACAGCGACGAGTTCTACGCCAACGCCGAGATCGGCGAGTTCTGGATCGGCCCGTGCCCCTCGCTCCGCCAGGTCGCCGCCGACCTCGGTATCGCCACCGCGCCGCTCGCCGACGTCGACGCCGCCATCGCCGCGGGAGGCCCCGTGCGCGTGATCCGCGAGGCCGACCCCGCCCTCGCCGCCCGCGTCGACGAGGCCCGCGCCGCCGCGACCGCCGACGACGATGCGAGCGACCAGGACCCCGCCGACGGCGACGCCCTCCTCGCCCGCGACGCCTCCGAGCTGCGCCTCGTCAAGGACGACTACGAGATCGCCCAGATGCGCGAGGCCGTCGACACCACCGGCCGCGGCTTCTCCGACGTCATCGCCGACATGCCCGCCGTGGTCGCGCACGCACGCGGCGAGCGCGTCGTCGAGGGCGTCTTCAACGCGCGCGCCCGGGCCGACGGCAACGCGGTCGGCTACGACACCATCGCGGCATCCGGCCCGCACGCCTGCATCCTGCACTGGACCCGGAACGACGGCCGCGTGGTGCCCGGCGACCTGATCCTCATCGACGCCGGCGTCGAGCTCGACAGCCTGTACACGGCCGACATCACCCGCACGCTCCCCGTCTCGGGCACCTTCACCGACGTGCAGCGCGAGGTCTACGAGGCCGTGCGCGAGGCGGCCGACGCCGCCCTCGCGATCGTGCGCCCCGGGATCCGCTTCCGCGAGGTGCACGCCGCCGCGATGCAGGTCATCGCGCGCAAGGTCGCCGACTGGGGCATGCTCCCGGTCACCGCCGAGGAGGCGCTCGAGGCCGACAACCAGCACCACCGCCGCTACATGGTCCACGGCACCAGCCACCACCTCGGCCTCGACGTGCACGACTGCGCGCAGGCGCGCCGCGACATGTACATCGACGGGATCGTCGAGGCCGGCATGGTCTTCACGATCGAGCCGGGCCTGTACTTCCAGCCCGACGACCTCACGGCGCCGGAGCGCTTCCGCGGCATCGGCGTCCGCATCGAGGACGACATCCTCGTGACGCGGGACGGCGCCGAGAACCTGTCCGCGGGGATCCCCCGCACGGCCGACGAGGTCGAGGCGTGGATGGCCGGGCGGGCCTAGCCGCCGACGCGGGCGGGGCGGGCGGGGCTCAGGCTCCGGTCGCGCCCTGCTCGCCCACGGGCCGGTCGGTCGACGTCGGGGGCGCGGTGGGCTCGGGGGCGTCGGACGCACCGGGCTCGGGCACGCGCTCGCCGTACGGGCCGACGGGCCGCGAGACGGGCGGCGGCGGCGTGGTGATCACGGGCTCGCCGGAGACCGACGTGCCGACCCCGCCGATGCCGAGCACGTTCCGCGCCCGGTGCATCGAGTCCGGCTCGACGACCACGGAGTAGCTCGTGGCCGTGACCTGCATCACCGAGGTGAAGTCCCGACGGCGGCGCGTGATGCTGTAGCTGACGATCCCGTAGATGGCGCCGAAGCCGACCCCGATGATCACCGCGCCGACGACGAACGAGAAGTTCGGCGCGGTCGAGAAGAGGAAGGTCACGAGCCCGAGGAAGAGGCCGAGCCACGCGCCGCTCGCCGCCCCCGCGACCGCGGCCCGGGCGGAGGTGAGCTTGCCCGTGACCCGCTCGACGCTCGTCAGCTCGTTGCCCACGATGCTCACCTGCGTGACCGGGAAGTCCGCCTCGGCGAGCGTGACGACGGCCTTCTGCGCCTCGTCGTACGTCTCGTAGGTGGCGACGGGCTCCCCCTTCGGCAGCTTCGGCATGCGGGCACGGGAGGAGCGTCCGAGGAGGGGGTTGGTCACGTCGTCAGTCTTCCACGGGGTGCCGGGCGGGCGCTGGGCGAGCGACTAGATTGACTCTGTGAGCGCCTCCCGAGTCTTCGTCGCCCGGCTCGCCGGGTGCAGCGTGTTCGACCCCGCAGGAGACCGCGTCGGGCGCGTCCGCGACGTGCTCGTCGTCTACCGCAAGGACGATCCGCCGCGCGTCGTGGGCCTCATCGTCGAGATCCCCGGCAAGCGCCGCGTGTTCCTCTCCATCGGACGCGTCACCAGCATCGGCTCGGGGCAGATCATCACCACCGGCCTCATCAACCTGCGCCGCTTCGAGCAGCGCGGCGGCGAGGTGCGGGTCATCGCCGAGATCCTCGGGCGTCGCGTGAGCATGCGCGACGGATCCGGCACCGCCGTCATCGAGGACGTCGCCATCGAGGAGTCCGGCCAGGCCGAGTGGGAGGTGTCGCAGCTCTTCTGCCGCCGCCCGCGCACGAGCCCCTCCCCCTTCGCCAAGGGCGCGACCATCTTCGCCACGTGGGAGGAGGTCGCCGAGCTGCAGGACGACGGCGTCGCCCAGTCCGCCTCGCAGTTCCTCGCCGCCTACTCCGACCTGCTGCCCGCCGACCTCGCCAACACCCTGCTCGACCTGCCCCAGGCGCGTCGCCTCGAGGTCGCCGAGGAGCTGCCGGACGCGCGCCTGGCCGACGTGCTCGAGGAGATGCCCGAGGCCGAGCAGGTCGAGATCATGGCCACGCTCGACGACGACCGCGCGGCCGACGTGCTCGACCAGATGCAGCCCGACGACGCGGCCGACCTCATCGCGCAGCTGTCGGACGAGCGCGGCGAGACCCTCCTCGAGCTGATGCAGCCGGAGGAGGCGGACGACGTCCGCATGCTCCTCAGCTACGCGCCCGACACCGCGGGCGGCCTCATGACCACGGATCCCGTCATCGTCTCGGGGGACGCGACCGTCGCCGAGGGCCTCGCGCTCATCCGGCGTCACGAGCTCGCTCCGACGCTGGGTGCCGCCGTGTGCGTCACGCTGCCGCCGTACGAGCCGCCCACGGGCCGCTTCCTCGGCATGGTGCACTTCCAGCGGATGCTGCGCTACCCGCCGCACGAGCGCCTCGGCACCCTGCTCGACCAGGGCCTGGAACCGGTGCGCGCGGACACGAGCGCGGCCGAGGTGTCGCGCATCATGGCGAGCTACAACCTCGTCTCCGTGCCCGTGGTGGACGAGAACCACCGCCTGGTCGGCGTCGTCACCATCGACGACGTGCTCGACCACCTCCTGCCGGACGACTGGCGCAGCGCCGACGCGGAACGCGAGACCCGCAAGCGGGCCACCGCCCGCTTCCACGGCACGGCAACGGCCGCCATCCCCACCGCAGGACCCGTACGAGGACGGAGGATCCCCCGTGGCACGGCAGAGTAACCGCGACGTCCGGCTGGACGCGCCCAAGGGCCTCCGCACGACCGTCCTCCCGCTGCGCAACCGCGCGAGCCGCGACCGGTTCGGCCGCTTCACCGAGTCCATCGCCCGCGGCATGGGCACGCCGTGGTTCCTCGTGGGCCTCACGCTCTTCTGCGTCGCGTGGATCGGCTACAACACGTACGGGCCGGAGTCCGCGCGCTTCGACTCCGCGGCGCTCGGCTTCACCGCGCTCACGCTGATCCTGTCGCTGCAGGCCTCCTACGCCGCCCCGCTCATCCTGCTCGCGCAGAACCGGCAGGACGACCGCGACCGCGTGCAGATCGAGCAGGACCGCCAGCGCGCCGAGCGCAACGTGGCCGACGTCGAGTACCTCGCCCGCGAGGTCGTGTCGCTCCGGCTGCAGATGAAGGACGTCGCCTCGAAGGACTTCATCCGCGCGGAGCTCCGCCAGCTCCTCGAGGAGCTCGACCGCCGCGACGACCCCGAGGCGGACGACGCCGAGGGCGAGGGCCGCCGCAGGACGCATGCCCGCTGAGGCCGCGGGCCCGGGGCCATTGACCGCGGATGACGTGCGGCGGGCGCTCGCCCGCGTGGTGGATCCCGAGATCCGCCGTCCCATCACCGAGCTCGACATGGTCTCGGACGTGCGGATCGCGGACGGCGGCGTGGCGCACGTGGACATCGCCCTGACGATCGTCGGCTGCCCGGCCGCGACCTCCATCGAGCGCGACGTGCGGGAGACCGTCGAGGCCGTCCCCGGCGTCGCGCGGCTCGTCCTTACGGTCGGGGTGATGAGCCCGGAGCGGCGCCGCGCGCTCACCGAGCGCCTCCGGGGTCCGGCCGCCCAGCGCGGCATCCCCTTCGGCCCGGACAGCCTCACGCGCGTCTACGCGGTGACGAGCGGCAAGGGCGGCGTCGGCAAGTCCACGCTCACGGCCAACCTCGCGGTCGCGCTCGCGTCGAAGGGCCTCGCGGTGGGCCTCGTCGACGCGGACGTGCACGGGTTCTCGATCCCGGGGATCCTCGGCCTGGTGGGCGCCGACGGGCGCACGGCCCAGCCCACCCGGGTGGGCGACATGATCCTGCCGCCCGTCGCGCACGGCGTGAAGGTCATCTCCATCGGCATGTTCCTCGATCCCGACGCGACCGGCGGCACGGCCGTCTCGTGGCGCGGGCCCATGCTCCACCGCACGATCCAGCAGTTCCTCACCGACGTCTTCTTCGGCGACCTCGACATGCTGCTGCTCGACCTGCCGCCCGGCACGGGCGACGTCGCGATCACGGTGGGCCAGCTGCTGCCCCACGCCGAGGTGCTCGTCGTCACGACGCCGCAGCCGGCCGCCGCCGACGTGGCCGAGCGCAGCGGCCTGGTCGCGCGGCAGACGGGCCAGCGCGTGGCCGGCGTCGTCGAGAACATGGCCGGGTTCGCCCAGCCCGATGGATCCGTGCTCGAGCTCTTCGGCGCGGGCGGGGGCGCCGAGGTCGCGCGTCGGCTGTCCGCGGGGCAGGACGAGGAGGTGCCGCTCCTCGCGAGCGTGCCGCTGAGCATGTCGCTCCGCGAGGGCGGCGATGCGGGGGCACCGCTCGTGCTGGCCGCGCCCGGGGATCCCGCCGCGGTGCAGATCCTGCGCGTCGCGGACCACCTGGCCTCGCGCGGTCGAGGTCTCGCCGGCCGGCGCCTGGGCCTCTCCGTCTCCTAGGCGCGGCGCCCGCGTCGCGCCCGTCGACGACCCCGTGACGCACGAGGAGGACGGCAGCCCGCGGGTTGCCGTCCTCCTCGTGCGTGGTGCGCGTGCTGCCTAGACGTGACTGCGGTGCGTGCGCGTGGGCATCGCGCGGTATCCGTCGCGCGCGGTGACGGCGACGGTGCCGGCGATGGCGGAGACGGAGAGGGCGGCGATGGCGATGAGGAAGACGGTCATGGTGGTGCTCCTGCGGGAAGGCGGATGGCGGCGCATTCCGCCGCACCTCCATGTGACCACCGCAGAACGTTCAGGACAAGCTCGTAGTCCTTACCCCACTGTGTAGCCTGACTGCATGGACATCCGCCGCCTCGAGCTCCTCCGCGAGCTCGCCGACCGCGGCAGCGTGGGCGCCGTCGCCCGCGCCGCCGGCCGCACGCCGTCGGCCGTCTCGCAGCAGCTCAAGGTGCTCGAGCGCGAGGCCGGCGTGCCGCTCACCGAGCGCTCCGGGCGCGGGATCGTGCTGACCGACGCCGGCCGCGCTCTCGCCCGGACGGCGACCGACATCGCCGTGGCCGTCGCCCGCGCCGAGGCGCTGTGGGAGGACTTCCGCCACCAGCCGTCCGGCGAGGTCACGCTCGCCACGTTCCCCACCGCGGCGCAGATGCTGCTGCCCGGCCTGCTCGACCGCGTCGCCGGGATCCCCGACCTCACGCTGCGCGCCAGCGACCGGGATCCGACCTCCGCCGCGTTCGCGGACCTGACCGCCGACTTCGACGTCGTCATCGCCCACTCGCTCGCGGGCGCGGGCACCTGGCGCGGGCTCGGCCTCGTGATCGTGCCGCTCATGGTGGAGCCGCTCGACGTTGCCGTGCCCGCTGGCCACCGCCTCGCCGGCCGGGCCTCGGTGAGCCCCGCGGACCTCAGCGGCGAGCCGTGGATCGGCGTCCCGCAGGGCCTCCCCTTCGACCGGATCCTCCTCGACATCGAGCAGGCCGTGGGCGCGCCGGCGCGCGTGGTCCAGCGCTTCAGCGACACGCGCATCACGGAGTCGCTCGTCGGGTCCGGGCACGGGATCGCGCTGCTGCCCCGCTACACCGCGGGCGAGCACGACGGCGTCGTGGTCAAGCGGCTGTCGGGCGTCACGTCGAAGCGGCACCTGCACGTGCTGCTCCGGCCGGACCGCGCGGAGCGGCCATCGGTGCGGGCGGTC
The DNA here is from genome assembly GCF_002240565.1 of Clavibacter michiganensis subsp. insidiosus. Lineage (GTDB taxonomy): Bacteria > Actinomycetota > Actinomycetes > Actinomycetales > Microbacteriaceae > Clavibacter > Clavibacter insidiosus. The sequence goes on from NZ_MZMO01000001.1 coordinate 2,371,211, forward strand.
GTGGACGCGCTCCGCGAGGAGGCGAAGGCGGTGGACGCACGCTTCAGCGGGACCGGGTGACGGGCTGGCGGGGTCGCGGTGAGGCGACGCGCCTCAGGTGGCCTCGGCGTCGAACGGCGCGGGCTGCGCGGACGCGGCGGCCGCCTCGCGCTCCAGCCGCTGCCGGCGGGCGATGGTGGTCTCGACGGGCACGCGCGGCTTGGTGACGACGGGCTCGTCCTCGAAGAGCGCCTCCTTGATGATGCGGCGCGGGTCGTACTGGCGCGGGTCGAGCTTCTTCCAGTCGACCTCGTCGAACTCCGGTCCCAGCTCGTCGCGCATGCGCTCCCGGGCGCCGGTCGCCATGCGGCGCGCGGCCTTCACCAGGTCGGCGAGCTTCTGGGTGTAGACCGGCAGCCGCTCGGGGCCGAGCAGGAACACGGCGATGATGCCGATGAGCATCAGCTTCTCGAACGTCAGGCCGAACATGATCACAGGCTAGCCGGTCGAGGTGCGATCTCCGCCCGACCGGAGGGTCCGGTCAGCGGAGAGGCCGCATCGGATCCGCACCGGACACCGCCCGGTCGGACGGGTGCCCCCGGGCCGATACCCTGGGGACCCGGAAGAGGGAGGTGCCGCGTGTCCGACCAGGAGACCGGGTGGAAGTTCGCCGAGGATGTCGTCGTGGAGGACGAGCACATCGCCCTGGCGCGCCAGCACTCCCGCGAGCTCGGCATCGAAGCCGTCTCCCCCGCCGTCGGCGCGCAGCTCTCGCTCCTGGCCGCGGCCACGCGCGCCACCAGCGTCATCGAGATCGGCACGGGCGCCGGCGTCTCGGGCCTCTGCATCTTCCGCGGCGCGCCGCGGGCGGTGCTCACCAGCATCGACCTGGAGTTCGACCACCAGCAGGCCGCGCGCGAGATCCTCGCGGACGCCGAGGTGCCCGCCAACCGCGTGCGCCTCATCACGGGTCGCGCGCTCGACGTGCTGCCGCGCATGAGCGACGCGAGCTACGACCTCGTGCTCGTGGACGCGGATCCCGCCCAGGTCATCGAGTACGTCGAGCACGGCTTGCGCCTCGCCCGCACGGGCGGCCTGGTGCTCGTGCCGCACGCCCTCTGGCGCGGCCGCGTGCAGAACCCGGCGGCGCGCGACGCGCAGACGGCGGCGTTCCGCACGCTCGTGCAGGAGACCGCGGGCTCCGGCGCGGTCGTGGCGTCGCTCTCGCCCGCCGGCGACGGCCTGCTGCAGATCGCCAAGACCGGGCGCTGACCGCCGCGGCGCGTCCGTCGTGCGAGCCCCGGACGGGCACCCCCGCGCACAGCACCGCCCGCCCCGTCGTCGACGGGGCGGGCGGTGTCGCGTGGTGCGGTCTCGACTAGCTCGCGCTGGTCACCGCGGCGAGGGCGTCGTGAAGCTCCTTCGCTTCGGCGTCGTTGACGGAGACGACGAGTCGTCCGCCTCCCTCCAAGGGCACGCGCACGATGATGAGCCTGCCCTCCTTCACGGCCTCCATCGGTCCGTCGCCGGTCCTGGGCTTCATGGCTGCCATTCGGCTCCCCTTTCGTGGATGTGCATCCATTATCCCGCATGGACACGCCCCCCCCCCCCCCCCCGATGAACGCGCGCCTCCGTGCTACGCCCCGCACGCCCCCGTCCGGCGGTGGAGGGGGCGCGGCGGGGACGTCGCCGGGCATCGCGGGGACCGGGTCACGGCGGCGTCCAGTCGCCCGCCGTCGCCCGCCAGAAGACGTCGATCCAGATCCACTGGCCCACGACCAGGGCGACGACGACGGCGACGCGGTACGCGCGCGACCGCGGCACGGCGAGCGCCCCGGCCAGCGGGATCATGGGCAGCAGGAGGCGGAAGACGCTCGACTGCGGGAAGAAGACCGCGAAGAGGTAGATGCCGTAGGACGCGATCCAGATGCGGAGGTCGGGGCCGAGCGCGCGCACCGAGGGGCGGAGCAGGATCAGGACGAAGGCCGCCACGGCGAGGAGCACGGCGATCGCGCCGGCGACCCCGCCGACCCAGAAGTCGCCGGCGTCGAACCACGCCTCGAAGGGCACGAGGTGGCGGTAGCCGACGTACGCCGCGCGCCAGGAGAGCTCCGTGTCGGTGTACGCCGTGAACGAGCCCGTCCGGATCCCGGCGATCACCGGCCATGCCGCCCCGGCGGCCACGGACGCGGTGGTCGCGAGCACGAGCCGGGCGCGCTCCGCGGTCGGGAACGGATCGCGGCGCGCTGTCGCGATGCGGTGTGCGCCGTGCAGCACCAGCGCCAGCGCGAAGGCGAGGCCGAGGGGGCGGGTGAACGCCATGACCACCACGACCGGCGCGAGGAGCACGTAGCGCCGCTCGACCAGGAGCAGCAGGGCGATGAGGAGCACGAGCGTCTGCAGGCTCTCGGCGTACGCGATCTGGAAGAGCGGCGAGACCGGGGCGACGCAGACGATGACCACCGCGGTGAGGGTGGACGACGGCGAGAGGAAGCGCGACAGCAGCCGGTGCAGCACGAGCACGGCGCCCCCGCCGGCGAGCACCGAGACCGTGACGGCGGCCACGTCGAAGGGCGCGCCCGTCGCGTCCTGGATGGCGCGCACGATCGCGGGGTAGACCGGGAGGAAGGCCCACGGGTTCGACTGCACGTGGCCCGCGGCGTCGACGGGGAGCACGGTCGGGTAGCCGAAGGTCGCGATGTCGCGGTACCAGCCGGCGTCCCAGAAGGTGGCGTACTGCAGGTAGGAGGGCGACGCGGGGGCCCACGGCGTGCGGATCTGGCTCCGCGCCGAGACGAGCATGAGCACGGTCGTGAGGACGCGGCTCAGGGCGTAGACGCCGAGGACCGCCGCCCACCAGGGCAGGCGGCCGGCGGGGCGGGCGCCAGGCAGGTCGAGCCGCGCCGGGCGCCCGACCGACCGGGTCAGCGCGCCGTCAGCCACGCCCGGAGGCCGCGCTCGCACGACGTGATATGGGCGACGTCGACGCGCTCGTCGTCGTGGTGGGCGAGGAGCGGATCCCCCGGGCCGTAGTTCACGGCCGGGACGCCCAGCGCGCTGAAGCGGGCGACGTCGGTCCAGCCGTACTTGGGACGCGCCTCGCCGCCGACAGCCGCGAGGAAGGGCTGCGCGATCTCGGCGTCGAGGCCGGGACGGGCGCCCTCCGCGAGGTCGACGACCGTGACCTCGAAGCCCGGGAAGAGGCTCGTGACGTGCTCCACGGCCTCGGCGCCGGATCGGCTCGGGGCGAAGCGGTAGTTGACGTGCACCATGGCCTCGTCGGGGATGACGTTGCCCGCGATGCCGCCGGAGACGCCGACGGCGTTGAGGCCCTCGCGGTAGACGAGCCCGTCGACCTCGACCTCGCGCGCCTCGTAGGCGGCCAGGGTGTCCAGCACGGGGGCGATGCGGTGGATCGCGTTGTCGCCCACCCAGGAGCGGGCCGAGTGCGAGCGCTTCCCGAACGCCCGCACCTCGACGCGGAGGTTGCCGTTGCAGCCGCCCTCGATCTCCGCGCGGGTCGGCTCGCCGAGGATCGCGAAGTCGCCCTCGAGCAGGTCGGGGCGGGTGCGGGCGAGGCGGCCGAGCCCGTTGAGGCTGTCGGAGACCTCCTCGTGGTCGTACCAGATCCAGGTGATGTCGAAGGCGGGATCCACGAGCTCGGCGGCCAGCACGAGCTGCACGGCGACACCCGCCTTCATGTCGACGGTGCCGCGGCCCCAGAGGTACTCGACCCCGCCGTCGTGCTCGGTGCGCGTGGGCAGGTTGCGGTTGAGCGGGACGGTGTCGATGTGGCCGGCGATGACGACGCGACGGTCGCGGCCGAGGTGCGTACGGGCGACGATCGCGTCGCCGTCGCGCTCCAGCTGGAGGTGCGCGCACCCGGCGAGCGCCCGCTCGATGGCGTCCGCGAGGGCGCCCTCGTCGCCGGAGACCGACTCGATGTCGCAGATCGCGCGGGTGACCTCCACGCTCCCCGCGGTGAGGTCCAGCTCGGGCACGGGAGGCGTCTCGGTCGGCATGCGAGACATCCTAGGTCGGCGCCTGGGCGCGGTCCTGGGGAGGACCCGGGACGGCCCGCGGCGATCGGTACGCTGGCCGCATGGCCTCCCCCGCTCCGACCCCGTCCGCCGCGCCCGCCTCCTCCCCCGCCTCCGGATCCGCCTGGGGCTACGGGCTCGCGACCGTCGCCTCCGACGGCACCGTGCTCGACACCTGGTTCCCCGCGCCCGAGCTCGGACCGCTGCCGGCCGGCCGCGACCGCTGGATCGCGCCGGCCGGGATCGAGGAGCTCGCGGTGGCCGACCCGCGCCGCGGCGTCACGGTCGACATCGTCACCGTCGAGATCGACCTGCAGACGCCGCCCGCGTCGACGCCCGACGCCTACCTGCGGCTGCACCTGCTCAGCCACCTGCTCGTGGCGCCGAACACGCTGAACCTCGACGGGATCTTCGGCCAGCTCCCCATCGTCGTCTGGACCAACGCCGGGCCCGTGCACCCCGACGACTTCGACCGGCTGCGGCCCTCGCTCCAGCGGGCGGGCATCGCCGCGCACGGCGTGGACAAGTTCCCGCGCCTGCTCGACTACGTCACGCCCGACCGCGTGCGCATCGCCGACGCCTCGCGCGTCCGCCTCGGAGCCCACCTCGCGCCCGGCACCACCGTCATGCACGAGGGCTTCGTCAACTTCAACTCCGGCACGCTCGGCTCCTCGATGGTCGAGGGCCGGATCACGCAGGGCGTCGTCGTGGGCGACGGCTCGGACGTCGGCGGCGGCGCCTCCATCATGGGCACGCTCTCGGGCGGCGGCACGCAGCGCGTCGTGATCGGCGAGCGGGCGCTCCTCGGGGCGAACTCGGGCGTCGGCATCTCGATCGGCGACGACAGCGCCGTGGAGGCCGGGCTCTACGTCACGGCCGGCACCAAGGTCCGGCTCGCGGGCGAGGCGCCGGGCCCGGACGGGACCGTGCCGCAGGTGAAGGCCGTCGAGCTCTCCGGCCGGCCCGGGATCCTGTTCCGCCGCAACTCGCTCACGGGCGCCGTGGAGGCGGTCCCGCGGCGCGGCGGCGGGTCGATCCTCAACGACGCGCTGCACGCGTAGCGCGGGTCGCAGCCGCCGGGCCGCCCGGCGACTCGGCTGCCCGGCACCCGGGTCAGCGGCGCAGGCCGCGGCGGCGGGGCGGCTCGGGCGCGTCCGCGGCCGGGTCGATCCGCAGGACGTCGACCACGACGGCCGTCACGTTGTCGCGGCCGCCGCTCTCCAGCGCGTGCACGACCAGGTCGCGCACCGCCGTCGCCGCGTCGTCGGCGCGCAGCAGGTGCCCGCGGATCTCGGCGTCGGCCAGCTCCTTGGTCAGCCCGTCGGAGCAGACCAGCAGCCGCAGCCGCGCGGTCACGGGCAGCAACCAGTAGTCCGCCTCGGCGGCGTCGCCCACGCCCACGGCCCGGGTGATGATGTTGCCGTCCGGGTGCCGGTCGGCCTGCGCGCGCGTGATGCGGCCGGCGTCCACCATCTCCTGCACGACGGAGTGGTCGACGGTGACCTGCTCGAGCACGTCGCCGCGGAGCTGGTAGACCCGCGAGTCGCCGACGTTGAAGACGGCCCAGTAGGGACGGTCGGACACCAGGGTGAGGCACGCCCCCGTGACGGTCGTGCCCGCGTGCAGCTCGAGGTCCCCGGTCTCCTCGCGGATGTCGCCGACGGCCAGGTCGAGCGCCGGCTCCACGCCCTCGGGATCCGCGAACCCGGACTCGGCGCGCTCCTGCTCCTCGGCGAGGCGGCGGATGACGGCGTCGCTGGCAACGTCGCCGGCGGCGTGCCCGCCCATGCCGTCCGCCACCGCGAAGTACGGGACGGCCGCGAGCACGCTGTCCTCGTTGTGGTCGCGGCGGAGGCCGCGGTCGGTCATGGACGCCCAGCCGAGCACGAGCGTGCGGCCGTCGGGCAGGGCGAGGGAGGTCTCGGCGACGTCCGCTCCGATGGCGGTCATCGGGCGGACAGGATCTCGAGGACGACGCCGTCGCCGATGTCGATGCGCGTGCCGGGCACGACCACGAGCGACTCCCCCGGGCGGAGCGCGAGGCGCTCGGCGCCGGGGACGAGCACCACGGTGCCGTTCGTGGAGTCGAGGTCGGTCACGACGACGACGCCGGAGTCCTGCCGGAGCCCGAGGTGCGTGCCGGAGATCTCGCCGAGCGGGGAGGGCACGGTCACCAGCCGCGGTGCGACGCCCCGGACGACGCGCGGCGGCCGGGGGCGGCGGCCGACGATGGCGGGCGCGTCGAGGGGGATCCGGTCGGGAGCATCCGCGTCGACGTGCGGCACCCCGTCGCGCCGGACGCGGAAGGCGTGGACGACGCGCGGGGCGGCCTCCTCCTCGCCTGCGGGCGGCACGGCCGGCATGGCTACGGTGGGCACGCCGGCGGACCCGGCGCGGGCGGCGGCGTCCTCGCGGGCCTGGGATCCCTCCGATCGCCCGCCCGGATCCGCCGGCCCGTCGAGGACGGTGGCGACCAGGCCGGGATCCACGGGAGGCGGGGAGACGCGACGCGCGGCGTCGGCGACGGCGACGGCGCGGGGGTGCGCCTCCGCGCCCGCCGGGTCGTCGGATCGCGCGTCGCGGAGGCGCCAGCGCACGGCGTCGGTGGCGACGACGCCCGCCGTGAGCGGCAGGCCGTCCGTCCGGCTCGCGGTCGCGCTCGCCTCGGCGTCCGCCCGCCCGGTCCGGTACGCCCGCACCCGGTCGAGCGTGGCCAGGTAGAAGGGCTGGGCCTGTCGCGCGTCCACCCGTCGGGGACCCGCGGTCCCGTCGACGTCCACCACGGCGTCGCCCCGCAGCACCACCTGGAGGCGCGTGCCCTCAGGCCCGGCGACCTCGTGCACGAGCACGGCGAAGGACGCGACCTCGTCGGCGCCCCGCAGCGGCAGCGCCGCGACGAGCGCCTCCGCCGTGACGGCCGGATCCGCGACCGCGCGCCAGAGGCCGTCGACGACCGGCGTCGGGGCGCCCGCGGGCAGGAGCACGACGGCGTGGGGCGTGACGACCGCGATGCCGGACGATCCCGCGCCGGCGGGAGAGGAACGGTGGGAGCCCTCGCTCACGTCATCGGCTCCATCGAGGGTCGGCGCCCGGTCGGGCGGTCGGCGCCGGGCCTCGGGCGGCCGGACGCGCTGACAGGGATCCTATCGCGCGGGCGCGCCGCACCAGAGGGCTGCGCCGTCCCTCGGACAGCGGCCCATCGCGGACCCGGGAGGGGCATCCGGCCCGTCGTGGTGGCCCGCCGGCGCGGATCCGGTTGCCCGGCCTCCGCCGGACTGCCATGCTCGGAGGATGAGCACGCCGCAGCGCCCCTCCGCCCGCGGGCTCCCCGTCGACGCCATCTCCCGCTCCATCGTCGACCAGCTGCGGGAGGACGGGCGCCGGTCGTACGCCGAGATCGGCAAGGCCGTCGGCCTCAGCGAGGCCGCCGTCCGGCAGCGCGTGCAGAAGCTCACCGACGCGGGCGTGATCCGCATCGTCGCGCTCACCGACCCGCAGCAGCTCGGCCTCACCCGGCAGGCGATGATCGGCGTCACCGTGAGCGGCGACGTGCGCGTGGTCGCCGACGCCCTCGCGGACATCCCGGCTGTCGACTACGTGGTGATGACGGCGGGCACGTTCGACCTCCTCGCCGAGGTGGTCTGCGAGGACGACGAGGAGCTCGTCGAGCTGCTCAACGCCCGGATCCGGGCGCTGGACGGCGTCGTGAGCACGGAGACGTTCGTGTACCTGAAGGTCCACACGCAGGACGGGCACGGGCGCTCCCGGTGACGGCGGCGCGCTCCTCCGCCTCCTCCCCCGACGGCGACTCCCGCCGCCCCCTCCCCCGACCCGGCGGGCGCCGGCGCGATCCGCACGGCCCGTCGTACGTTCCCCGCATGACCCCCGCCTCCGCTCCCGCCGCCGCCCCCGCGCGTCGGACCACTCCCCCTGCTCCCGTCCTCCGTCCGCCGTCCCCCGCCCTCGACGCCGATCCGCGCCGTCCGCTCCCGCCCGCCGCGGGCCTCCTGCCCGTGGGCGCCGCGCTCCTCCGGATCCCGTCCCCCGTGGGCCGGCTGGAGCTCGTCGCCGAGGGCGACCGGGTCGTGGCCGTCTCCATCGCGACCGCGGGCGTCCTGCCGCTCGACCACCTGGACGACCGGCCGAGCCCCGTCCTCGCGGAGACGGCACGACAGCTGGACGAGCACTTCGCCGGTCGCCGCACGTCGTTCGACGTCCCGGTGCGGCTGACGGGCACGCCGTTCCAGGTCGCGGTCTGGGAGGCGCTCGCCCGCGTGCCCCACGGCGGCGTCACGACGTACGGCGCCCTCGCGCAGGCGGCGGGGCGTCCCGGCGGGGCGCGCGCGGTGGGCGGCGCCGTCGGCGCCAACCGGCTCTGCATCCTCGTCCCCTGCCATCGCGTGCTCGGCTCCGACGGGCGCGTGACCGGCTTCAGCGCGGGCGACGGGGTCGCCACGAAGGTCCGGCTGCTCGCGCTCGAGGGCTCGGTGCTGTCGTGACGCGGGCGTCGCTCGTGCACGGCGAGGACGGCCTCGCGCGCTGCGCCTGGTCCGCGGCCGACGCGGAGTACCGCAGGTACCACGACGGGGAGTGGGGTCGCCCGCTGCACGGCGATCGTCCGCTGTTCGAGAAGCTGTGCCTCGAGGGCTTCCAGGCGGGGCTGTCGTGGATCACCATCCTCCGCAAGCGCCCGCGATTCCGGGAGGTGTTCCACGGCTTCGACGTCGACGCGGTCGCCGCCATGGACGAGGACGACGTCGAGCGGCTGATGGGCGACGCCGGGATCATCCGCAACCGCGCCAAGATCCTCGCGGCCGTCGGCAACGCGCGCGCGGTCCGGGCCCTCGTCGACGAGCGCGGGGAGGGAACGCTCGACCGGATGATCTGGGCGCACGCCGCCGATCCCCGGGGCCGGCCGCGCCCGACCACGGCCGACGAGATCCCGGCCGTCACGGTGGAGTCCACCGCCCTCAGCCGCGAGCTGAAGGCGCACGGCCTCCGCTTCGTGGGTCCCACCACCGTCTACGCGCTCATGCAGTCCTCGGGGCTCGTCGACGACCACGTGGTCGGGTGCCACCGCGCCGCCTGACCCCCGAGCGCGGCCGGCGGCACCGTCAGTGCGCGGCGGCCACCAGGACGAGCTCGCCGGAGTCGCCGCGCGTGAGCTCGATCCCGGCGTCGGCGGCCCATTCGAGGAGCTCCGCCACCGATCCGAGGTCGCGCCCGGCGAGGATCAGCGCCCGCACGAGCTCGCCCTTCGCCTTCTTGTTGAAGTGGTTGAGCGCGCGCACGGCGCCGTCCGCGCCGCGGGCGACCACGCGCACCACGGCGGAGTCCGCGTGCCCCGGTCGCGGTCCGAGGGCCGCGTAGCCCTCGGAACGGAGGTCGAGGACGAGGCCCGGGATCCCCTCGAGCACCCGGCGCACCGACGCCACCCAGTGCGCCTTCATCCGGAGGCCCGGGAGGCGGCTGTCATGCGAGAGCCGGTACGCGGGGATCGGGTCGGTCGCCCGGATCGGTCCGAGGAGCGCCGAGTGCACGGCGACGTGGCGGCCGGCGAAGGCGAGCTGCGCGTCATCCAGGGCGTCGGCGCCGATCGGGTCGTAGAGCACGCCCGTGTAGCGGCGGAGCGCCGGCATGGTCGGCGACGACTCGAGCAGGCGGTTCCGCTCCACCTCGGCCGACTGGCGCGGGCCGAGCTTGAGGGCGCGGGCCGCGGCCTCGGGGTCCCGGGCGAGGTCGGCGACGGCGTGCACGACCGTGCGGCGCTCCTCCGTCAGCTCGGGGAACGCGAGGAGGTCGAGATCCAGGCGCGATCCCTCCGTCCCCCCGTCGCGCTTCGTCTCGGACGGGGGCAGCAGGACGAGCACGGGACCTCCGGGATCGGTCGAGGGGACGGGGCTGGACGCGCGGCGGGCGCACGCCGGACGCACGACGGCGGACGGCCCCCGAGGGACCGCCCGCCGTCGGACGAGATGCGGTGACGCTACGCGACCAGCGCGGCCTTGCGTGCGACCACGGTCACGTTGTCGTTCTCCACCGAGAGGAAGCCCTCGTCGGCGTCGGCCGTGATCACGGCGCCGCCGTCCTGCGTGATGCGGACGTTGCCGGTCGCGAGGATCGCCAGCAGGGGCTCGTGACCGGCCAGGATGCCGATCTCGCCCTCGCTCGTGCGCGCGACGACCATGGAGGCCTGGCCGGACCAGACCTGCTGGTCGGCCGAGACCACGGTCACCGTGAGATCAGCGCGGGCCATGTCAGCCGTTCTCCTTCTGGATCTCGGACCAGCGGCGCTCGACGTCGTCGAGGTCGCCGACGTTGAAGAACGCCTGCTCGGCGACGTGGTCGTAGTCGCCGTCGGCGATCTTCGAGAACGACTCAATGGTGTTCTTCAGCGGCACCGTGGAGCCCTCGACGCCCGTGAACTTCTTCGCCATGTACGTGTTCTGCGAGAGGAACTGCTGGATGCGGCGCGCACGCGACACCGTGACCTTGTCCTCCTCGGAGAGCTCGTCGACGCCGAGGATCGCGATGATCTCCTGCAGCTCCTTGTTCTTCTGCAGGATCGCCTTGACGCGGGTGGCCGTGTCGTAGTGCGCCTGGCCCAGGTACCGCGGGTCGAGGATGCGGCTGGTGGACGTCAGCGGGTCGACGGCCGGGTAGAGGCCGCGCGAGGCGATCTCGCGGCTGAGCTCCGTGGTCGCGTCGAGGTGCGCGAACGTGGTTGCCGGCGCCGGGTCGGTGTAGTCGTCCGCGGGGACGTAGATGGCCTGCAGCGACGTGATGCTGTGGCCGCGCGTCGACGTGATGCGCTCCTGGAGCACGCCCATCTCGTCCGCGAGGTTCGGCTGGTAGCCCACCGCGGACGGCATGCGGCCGAGCAGCGTGGAGACCTCGGAGCCGGCCTGCGTGAAGCGGAAGATGTTGTCGATGAAGAGCAGCACGTCCTGGTTCTTCACGTCGCGGAAGTACTCCGCCATCGTGAGCGCGGACAGGGCGACGCGGAGGCGCGTTCCCGGCGGCTCGTCCATCTGGCCGAAGACCAACGCGGTCTTGTCGAAGACGCCGGCCTCCTCCATCTCCATGATGAGGTCGTTGCCCTCGCGGGTGCGCTCGCCGACGCCGGCGAACACGGACACGCCGCCGTGGTCCTGCGCGACGCGCTGGATCATCTCCTGGATGAGGACGGTCTTGCCGACGCCCGCGCCGCCGAACAGGCCGATCTTGCCGCCCTGCACGTACGGGGTGAGGAGGTCGATGACCTTGATCCCGGTCTCGAACAGCTGCGTCTTGGACTCGAGCTGGTCGAACATCGGGGGCTTGCGGTGGATGGGCCAGCGCTCGGTGATCTCGATCGGCTCGCCGCCCTCGTTGTTGAGGATGTCGCCGGTGACGTTGAAGACCTTGCCCTTGGTGATGTCGCCGACGGGCACCGAGATGGCGGCGCCCGTGTCGCGCACCTCCTGGCCGCGGACGAGGCCGTCCGTGGGCTTGAGGGCGATGGCGCGCACGACGTCGTCGCCGAGGTGCAGCGCGATCTCGAGCGTGATCTCCGTCGACTCCTCGCCGATGGTGATCGTGGTCTTGAGGGCGTTGTAGACCGGGGGGATCGAGTCGTGCGGGAACTCGATGTCCACGACCGGGCCGGTGACGCGGACGATGCGTCCGACGCCGGCCACGCTGTCGCTGGCGACCGGCGCAGTGGCGGTGTCAGTCATTGATGTCTCTCTTCTTCTTTCGTGGAGCGTGGGAGTTACTTGCTGGAGGCGAGCGCGTCCGCGCCGCCGACGATCTCGGAGATCTGCTGCGTGATCTCGGTCTGGCGCGCGTTGTTCCGCAGCCGCGTGTAGGTGGTCACGAGCTTGTCGGCGTTGTCGCTCGCCGACTTCATGGCCTTCTGGCGCGCGGCGTGCTCGGATGCGGCCGACTGGAGCATCGCGTTGAAGATGCGGCTCTCGATGTAGACGGGCAGCAGCGCGTCGAGCACGTCGCCCACCTCGGGCTCGAACTCGTAGAGCGGCAGGACGGCACCCTCGCCGGGCGCCTCCACCCCCTCCACGACCTCGAGCGGCAGCAGCCGGACGACCTCGGGCTTCTGCGTCGCGATCGACACGAAGCGGTTGAAGACGATGTGGATCTCGTCCACCCCGCCCTCGGACGCGGGCGTCACGAACTTCTCCACGAGCGCGTCGCCGATCGACTTCGCGGTCTCGAACTCGGGCTTCTCGGTGCTGCCGGTCCAGATGCGCTCCGAGGAGCGCTTGCGGAACTTGAAGTAGCCGACGGCCTTGCGGCCCACGAGGTAGTAGACGATCTCCTTGCCCTGCGAGCGGAGGAGCTCGGCGAGCTGCTCCGACTCCTTCAGGACGCTGGAGCTGAACGCGCCGGCGAGTCCGCGGTCGGAGGCGAAGATGACGATCGCCGCCCGCTCCACCTTCTCGGGCTCGGTCGTGAGGATGTGGTCGACGTTGGAGAACGTCGCCACCGCCGAGACCGCGCGCGTGACGGCGCGGGAGTACGGCGCGGACGCCGCCATCCGCTGCTGCGCCTTCTGGATGCGCGACGCGGAGATCAGCTCCATGGCGCGGGTGATCTTCTTCGTCGTCTGCGCGGATTTGATCTTCTGCGTGTAGACCCGGAGTTGTGCTCCCATGAGTCTCCCTAACGGTCTCGGTCGGTGGCGGATCGTGTGGCGTCAGCGCGTCAGCGCTTGGCCTTCACGATCTGCTCCTGGTTGACGTCCTCGGCCTTGGTCGCCTCGAACTTCTCCGAGCCGACGGACGCGAGCGGCTTGCCCTCGCCCGTCTGGAACTCGAGCTTGAACTGGTCGACGGCCTTGTCCATCGCGTCGACGATGTCGTCGGTGAGGACGTTCTTCTCCTTCAGCTGCGACAGGACCTCCGTGTTGCGGTGGAGGTGGTCGAGCAGCTCCCGCTCGAAGCGGAGGATGTCCTCGACGGGCACCTCGTCGAGCTTGCCCTTCGTGCCCGCCCAGATCGAGACGACCTGCTCCTCGATGGGGAACGGCGAGTACTGGGGCTGCTTGAGCAGCTCGGTGAGGCGCGCGCCGCGGGCGAGCTGGCGACGGCTCGCCGCGTCGAGGTCGGACGCGAAGATCGCGAACGCCTCGAGCGAGCGGTACTGCGCGAGCTCGAGCTTGAGCGTGCCGGAGACCTTCTTGATGCTCTTGACCTGGGCGTCGCCGCCGACGCGGGACACCGAGATGCCGACGTCGACCGCGGGACGCTGGTTCGCGTTGAACAGGTCCGACTGGAGGAAGATCTGGCCGTCGGTGATCGAGATCACGTTGGTCGGGATGTACGCCGAGACGTCGTTCGCCTTCGTCTCGATGATGGGCAGGCCCGTCATCGATCCGGCGCCCAGCTCGTCCGAGAGCTTGGCGCAGCGCTCGAGCAGGCGGGAGTGCAGGTAGAACACGTCGCCGGGGTACGCCTCGCGTCCCGGCGGGCGGCGCAGGAGGAGCGACACGGCGCGGTAGGCCTCGGCCTGCTTGGACAGGTCGTCGAAGATGATGAGGACGTGCTTGCCGCCGTACATCCAGTGCTGGCCGATGGCCGAGCCGGTGTAGGGCGCGAGGTACTTGAAGCCGGCGGGGTCGGACGCGGGGGACGCGACGATGGTCGTGTACTCCATGGCGCCGGCCTCCTCGAGGGCGCCCTTCACCGAGGCGATGGTGGAGCCCTTCTGGCCGATGGCGACGTAGATGCAGCGCACCTGCTTGTTCGTGTCGCCGGACTCCCAGTTGGCCTTCTGGTTGATGATCGTGTCGATCGCGATGGCCGTCTTGCCGGTCTGGCGGTCGCCGATGATGAGCTGGCGCTGGCCGCGGCCGATCGGGATCATGGCGTCGATGGCCTTGATGCCGGTCTGCATGGGCTCGTGCACGCTCTTGCGCTGCATGACGCCGGGCGCCTGGAGCTCGAGGGCGCGGCGGCCCTCGGTCGCGATCTCGCCCTGGCCGTCGATCGGGTTGCCCAGCGGGTCCACGACGCGGCCCAGGTAGCCGTCGCCGACGGGGACGGAGAGCACCTCGCCGGTGCGGCGCACCTCCATGCCCTCCTCGATGCCGGCGAACTCGCCGAGCACGATGACGCCGATCTCGCTCTCCTCCAGGTTCTGGGCGAGGCCCAGGGTCCCGTCGGCGAACGTGATGAGCTCGTTGGCCATGACGCCGGGCAGGCCCTGCACGTGGGCGATTCCGTCGCCCGCGTCGAGCACGTAGCCGACCTCGGTGGTCGAGGCCTTGCCGGGCTCGTAGGACTGCACGAAGTCCTTGAGCGCGTCCCGGATCTCGTCGGGGCTGATCGAAAGTTCTGCCATCTTCTTTCCCTTTGCATTCACGAGAGCGGACGGCTCCCGAGGTGACGCCCGCCGGTCAGGCGAACTGGAGTCTCAAATCGTTGATCCTGGTGGCGACGCTGCCGTCGATGACGTCGTCGCCGATCTGGACGCGGAGGCCGCCGACGAGATCGCGGTCCACGACCTGGTTCAGCTCGATCCGCCGGGAGTACCGACGGCTCAGTGCCTGCGCGAGGCGCTCCGACTGCTCGGGCGACAGGGGCGAGGCGACGCTGACCGTGGCGATGGTGAGGCCCGCCTGGTCGGCCACGAGGGTGGCGGCGTGACGGACGAGCTCCCCGATGCGGCGGCCGCGGGGCTGCTGCACGAGCTGCTCGACGATCACGACCGTCTGCTCCGATGCCCGGCCGTCGAGGAGACGGTGGACGAGCGTCGACTTGGCCTCCGGCTCGCCCAGCTTGTCGCCGAACGCCAGCTCGAGGCCGTCGTCGGTGGACACGGCGCGGCCGAACGTGAACAGCTCGGACTCGACGGGCGTGCCCTCGGGGGCCGAGATCGCCACGGCGCGGATGCCGAGCTCCTCGATGCCCGCGAGCAGCTCGTCGTGCGACGACCAGCGGCCGTCGACGACCGCGCGGAGGACGCGGAGCGCCGGCTCCTGCACGGTGGCGCCGAAGACCCGGTCCACGATGCTGTGCTTCACCTCCGGCGCGATGCCGGTGTCCGCCAGCGCGGAGAGCAGGTGCGTGGATCCGCCGATGGCCCGGCCGGCCCCGAGGAGCTGACCGGCCGTCGACAGGTCGACGCCCCCGAGCTCCGCGAGGACGCGGCGGGCGGTGTCGAGCGATGCGCGCGATGCACTGCCCATCAGCTGGCGGATCCCGTCCTGCCGGAGGCCTCGCTGGCCTCCAGGTCGGCGAGGAACCGGTCGACGAGCGCCGTGGAGCGCTGGTCGTCGGTGAGGCTCTGGCCGATGACGCCGGACGCGAGGTCGATCGCGAGCGATCCGACCTCGGAGCGGAGCGCGACGACCGCCTGCTGGCGCTCGGCCTCGATCTGCTGCTGCGCGCTCGCGGTGATCCGGGCGGCGTCGGCCGTGGCCTGCTCCTTGATCTCCGCGGCGATCGCCGTGGCGTCGACGCGGGCCTGCTCGCGGATGCGGCCGGCCTCGGCGCGTGCCTCGGCGAGCTGAGCGGTGAGCTCGGCCCTCGCGGCGTCGGCTTCGGCCTGCGCGCGCTCGGCCTTCTCGATGCCGCCGGCGATGGCCTCGGTGCGACCGTCGAGCATGGCGTAGACGCGCGGGAGCGCGTACTTCCAGATGACGACCAGGAGGACGACGAACACGACCGCCGACCACACGATGTCGTAGACCGCGGGTAGGAGGATGCTCGGCGCTTCTTCACCTGCCGCCATCACCTTGTGGGGCGTGAGCATGTGCGACTCCCCTAGTTGGTGAAGATGAAGTAGGTCGCGAGGCCGATGAGCGCGAGCGCCTCGGAGAACGCGATGCCGAGGAACATCGTGGTGCGGAGGCTGCCGGCCATCTCGGGCTGGCGGGCCATGGCCTCGACGGTCTTGCCCGCGACGATCCCGACACCGATGCCGGGGCCGATCGCTGCGAGGCCGTAGCCGACGGTCGCGATGTTGCCGTTGATCTCGGCGAGAATGATGGGGTCCACTGGGGTTTCCTTCCGGTTGGGTGATCTCGTTGGTCGACGAGATCGCTTAGTGCTCCTCCGCCACGGCCATCTGGATGTAGACGGCGGTGAGGAGGGCGAAGATGTAGGCCTGCAGGACGGCGACGAGCAGCTCGAAGAGCGTGAACGCGAACCCGAGGACGAGGGTGCCGGCGCCGAGGATCTTGAGCGCGCCCTGGGCCTCGAAGAGGAAGAACCACGTCGCGGAGAAGCAGAGCACCAGCAGGAGGTGCCCCACGAGCATGTTCATCAGGAGTCGGAGCGTGAGCGCGACCGGCCGGATGATGAACGTCGAGAGGAACTCGATGGGCGTGAGGAGCAGGTAGACCGGCTTCGGCGCTCCGGCGGGGAACAGCGTGTTCTTGAAGAACATCACCCCCCGGTCCTTGATGCCCGCGTAGATGAACGTGACGTAGGCCACGAGCGCCAGCAGGAGCGGGAGGCCGATGACCGAGGTGCCGGCGATGTTGAGGAAGGGGACGACGCCCGTCAGGTTCATGCCGAGGACCAGGAAGAAGATGGTCATGATGATCGGCAGGAACCGACGACCGTCCTTCTTGCCGAGGATGTCCTCCGCGATGTTGACGCGCACGAAGTCGACGCCCATCTCGACGAGGTTCTGGCCGCGGCCGGGCACCAGCGCGAGCTTGCGCGTGCCCACGATGAACAGGACGACGAGGACCGCCATCACCAGGAGCCTGATGAGCATGATGCGGTTGAGGTCGAAGCCCGTGCCCTCGAAGAAGGCGATCGGCGGGAAGAACTCCTCGAGCGTAGGAGCGTGGAACCCCTCACCCGAGTCTTCAGCGGCGAGGGTGATGATGCTGGGTGCAGCGGTGGCTAACAGCGCTATCTCCTGTTTCGGGGCGTGGAGCGCGAGCTCTCGCGGCGACGAACGGATGGGGTGAGAAGACGCCGGCGTGAGGTGGATCTGGGCACGGCCCGACGGGAATCGTCTCGACAGAGACTATCAACAATGAGGGTGCCCTGACTAATCGCGTCCCCCCTGCTGACGGGTCGTCTGCGCTCGGCTAGCGGCCGGGCAGCTGCGCGTCGCTGACGTAGCCGACGCGGGCCTTCGTGATCACGATCATGTCCATCACGAGGGCGCCCACGACGCCGACGATCACCGTCACGAAGAGCACGACCAGGTTGATCCACGGCTGCTCCTTGAGCACCATCGCGACCGCGAGGAAGACCACGAACTTGAGGAGCCACGCGCCGAGCACGACCGAGAAGAACAGCGTCGGGTAGATCGGCGAGGACTGGAAGCGGTTGGCGAAGAGGATGCTGCCCGCCGTGAGCCCGAGGAAGACGAGGGCCATGGCGCTGCCGATCACGGCGCTGAGGAGGCCGCGTCCGCCGTCGACCGCGAAGCCGACGATGCCGCCGACCACCGCGATGGCGAGGGCGAGGATCGCTCCCCCGATGAGGATGCGCGTGAAGACGTCCTTCTTCGCGGGGCGCTCCGTCGGGGCGGGTGCGCTCGGGCTGTCGGTCATGTCGTCTCCTTGGTGGTCCCCGGGTGCGGGGCGTCGGTGGGGCGGGTCGCGATGGATCCCGTGGCGAGCTCGGCGTGCTCGCGCTCCACGGCCTCGAGCTCCGACTCCGTGAGGCGCGCGAGCGGCCGGTCCACGGCGGCCTCGTCGAGCGGGTCGTACGCGGCGGCGTCCTCCGACTCCGCGTCGGCGGGGACGAGCTGCGCGGCGGCCTCGAGGCGCTTGCGGCGGCTGAGCGGGGCGAGCGTGACGACGGCGCAGGCGACCATGCCGACCGCGATGAAGGCGACGCCCCACGCGTACGGCTGCACGACGAACATCAGCAGGCAGCCGACGGACACGACGCCCGTCCACGCGTAGAAGATCAGCGTCGCGTGCAGGCGCGAGTGGCCCATGTCGAGCAGGCGGTGGTGCAGGTGCTTGCGGTCGGCGCTGAACGGCGACTTGCCCGCCTTCAGCCGCCGGAAGACCGCGAGGGCGAAGTCGAGCAGCGGGACGATGAGGATCGCGAAGGGCAGGAGGATCGGCAGGAACGCGGGCAGCAGCTGCGAGCGGCCGAAGGTCTCCGGGTTCGGGTCGATCTCGCCCGTGACGGCGATGGCGCTGGTGGCCATGAGGAGGCCGACGAGCAGCGCTCCCGCGTCGCCCATGAACAGCTTCGCGGGGTGCCAGTTGAACGGGAGGAAGCCGAGGCACGCGCCGATGAGGATCGCGCTGATGAGCGACGCGAGGTTGAAGCGCTCGGTCTGGCCGGTGGCCGTGTCCGAGAGCAGGAAGCTGTAGAGGAAGAAGGCGCCGTTCGCGATGATGGCGACGCCCGCGACGAGCCCGTCGAGGCCGTCGATGAAGTTGACGGCGTTCATCACGAGGACGATCGCGAAGATCGTCAGCATGATGGACATCTGCGAGGAGCCGACCGTGAGGCCGCCGATGGGCAGGGACGAGATGGCGACCCCCTGCCAGGCGAGGAGGCCCGCGGCGAGGATCTGGCCGGCGAGCTTGATCATCCAGTCGAGGTCGTAGATGTCGTCGAGCACGCCGATGACCACGATCATGAGCGCGGCGCCGAGGATCGCGAACACGGGGCCCGGCCGGTCGAAGACGAGGCTGAACCACGACACCTGCGACGCCACGGCGAACGCGACGAGGATGCCCGCGAACATGGCCACGCCGCCGAGCCGGGGCGTGGGGCGCGTGTGCACGTCGCGCGCGCGGATGGCCGGGTAGAGCCGGTAGCGGTAGCCGAGCTTCATGACGACCATCGACAGGACGAGCGTGATGACCGCCGAGACGACCGCCATGGCGGCGTAGTAGGTCACCGGGGGTGCGCGGGCGGATCCGCGGGGGGCTCGGTCGCGGCCGGGTCGGCGGGCGCGGGGTCGGCCGGCTCGACGAACTCGGGGTACGTCGGGCCGGCGTCGGTCGTCGGCTCGGGAGCCGTCGCGTCGGCGGCCGGAGTCGCGGCGGCCGGAGTCGCGGCGGACGGGGTCGCGGCGGCCGGATCCGCGGATCCGTCGACGCGCTCGGCGCCGCTCGCCGTGCCGCGCGGGGCCTCGGGCTCGTCGGGGACGGGCTGCTCCTCCGGCTCCGCGGGCGCGGCGACGACGGGCTCGAGCTCGTCGCCGATGAGCTGCTGGATCTGCGCGCGCGTGACGGCGCCCTCGCGCACGATGCGGACGCGGCCGCCCGCCTGCGTGACGCGCGAGGCGTCGACGATGGTGGAGGCGGCTCCCCCGGCGGCGCCGCCGTCGAGGAAGACGTCGACGGACTCGCCCAGCTGGTCGACGGCCTCCTGCGCGGTCGCGGCGGCGGGCCGACCCGTCTTGTTCGCGGACGAGACGGCGAGCGGGCCGGTCTCCGCGAGGAGCTCGAGCGCGTAGGAGTTCGCGGGCATGCGGAGCGCCACGGTGCCGCGGGTCTCGCCGAGGTCCCAGACGAGCGAGGGCTGCGCCACGAGGATCACCGTGAGGCCGCCCGGCCAGAACTCGTCCACCAGGCGGCGGACGACGTCGGGCACGAAGTCGGCGAGGGCGTCGAGCGTGGACTGCCCGGGGATGAGGACGGGCGGAGGGGCGTCGCGCCCGCGGCCCTTCGCGTCGAGCAGGCGCTGGACGGCGTCGGGGTTGAAGGCGTCGGCCGCGATGCCGTAGACGGTGTCCGTGGGGATGACGACGACCTCGCCGCGGCCCACCGCCTGTCGGGCGAGTCTCATGCCGGTGAGGAGGTCGGTGTCGACTGAGCAGTCGTAAATGCGCGCCATGTCGTCGCTCATCGTAGCCGAGCGGACGCCGTCGGCCCTGAGGGGAGCATCCGCGTGGCGCCCGCGCCCGCATACTGGGCGTGATGACCTCCGCGCCCTCCTCCCCCGCGCCCGACGCGCTCCTGTTCGTGTTCGACATGGACGACGTGCTGTACGACCACGACTGGCGGGGGCCCGCCGACCGCATCACCGCCGCGACCGGGCACGACCTGCCGGAGCTGCGGCGCCGCTGGTACAACGACGAGGGCGAGTGGGCCGCCGAGGCCGGCCGCTTCGACGCCGACTCCTACCTCCCCGCGTTCTGCGCCGCGGTGGGCGTCGCGATGGACGAGGACGAGTGGGTGCGCCGCCGCCGCGCGTCGATGGTCGTCCGGCCGTCCGCGCTCGAGGCCGTGGCGCGGGCGCGCGAGGCCGGCCGGATCACCCTGCTGACGAACAACAACGCGCTCGCCGCCCGCCACCTCCCGGAGCTCGCGCCGGAGCTCGTGCCGCTGTTCGGCGTCGAGCACCTGCGGACGTCGAGCGGGTACGGGGCGCGCAAGCCCGATCCGGCCGTGTTCCGCGGGGTGCTCGCCGCGTACGGGCACCCGGCCGAGCGGACCTTCTTCGCGGACGACCGGGCGGACAACGTCGCGTCGGCGCGCTCGCTCGGCATCACCGGGCACCACGTGCGCGGCGACGGGGACCTGCTTCCGGCGGTCGAGGCGTTCATCCGGGCGCAGGCGCAGGCGGGCTGAGCCGCGCCGTCGGTCGCGCCGGAGCGAGCGGATCCGCGTCAGCACAGCGCGGTCGTCGCGCGGTCACGGCGGGTGAGGTCCTGGTGCGTCACGGTCGCGCGCCAGCCGTCGGCGTCGAGCAGGGCGCGGATCGCGTCGCCCTGCATCTCGCCGTGCTCGATCACGAGCGCGCCGCCCGCGTGGAGCAGCCGCCGCGCGGTCGTCGAGACGAGGCGCACGACGTCGAGGCCGTCGGCGCCGCCGTAGAGCGCGAGCGCGGGATCGTGCAGCCGCACCTCGGGGTCGCGCGGCACGGCGTCGACCGGGATGTAGGGCGGGTTCGAGACGACCACCGATACCGTGCCGTCGAGCTCGGGGAACGCGTCGGCGAGGTCGCCGAGCACGAGGTGCACGCGGGGCGCGAGGCGCTCCACGTTGCGGGCCGTCCAGGCGTGCGCGTCGGGCGACACCTCGATCGCGTGCACGCGGGCGTGCGGGACCTCGGTGGCGAGCGCGAGGGCCAGGGCGCCGGATCCCGTGCCGAGGTCGACCGCGACGGGCGCGTCCCCGGGCGCGGCGGAGAGCGCGTCGATGGCGAGCTGCGCCACGTGCTCCGTCTCGGGCCGCGGCACGAACACCCCGGGGCCGACGAGGAGCTCGAGCGAGCGGAAGTGCGCGACGCCCGTGATGTGCTGCAGCGGCTCGCGGCGGGCGCGGCGGGCGGTCAGCTCGAGGACGCGGGCGGCGTCCCCGGCGTCGACGGCCGCGCGCGTGATGGCGCGCGACTGCACCTGCCCGCGCGAGAGCCCGAGGACGTGGCCCACGAGCAGCTCGGCGTCCACCGCGGGATCCTCGATGCCGGCGGCCGCGAGCGCCCGGCCCACCCGCATGCGGAGGGCGTCCACCGTGGCGGGGACGCCCTCCCCGTCAGCCACGGGCGAGCGGGACGCGCGAGGGCGTCACGCGTCCGTCCCGAGCGCGTCGAGACGCGCCTCCTCGTCGGCCTGGATGCACGACTCCACGACCGGATCGAGGGCGCCGTCCATCACGGCGTCGAGGTTGTACGCCTTGTATCCCGTGCGATGGTCCGCGATGCGGTTCTCCAGGAAGTTGTACGTGCGGATGCGCTCGGACCGGTCCATCGTGCGGATCTGGCTGCGGCGCACGGCCGAGGCCTCCGCGTCGATCTCCTCCTGCTGCTTCGCGAGCACGCGGGCGCGCAGCACGCGCATCCCGGCCTCGCGGTTCTGCAGCTGGCTCTTCTCGTTCTGCATCGCGACCACGATGCCCGTGGGCAGATGGGTGATGCGGACGGCGGAGTCGGTCGTGTTGACCGACTGGCCGCCGGGGCCGGACGAGCGGTACACGTCGATCTTCAGGTCGTTGGGGTCGATCGCGACCTCCTCGACCTCCTCGACCTCGGGGATCACGAGCACGCCCGCGGCCGAGGTGTGGATGCGCCCCTGCGACTCGGTGGCCGGCACGCGCTGCACGCGGTGCACGCCGCCCTCGTACTTGAGGTGCGCCCACACGCCGAGCGCGGGGTCGTCGGACGTGCCCTTGATGGCGACCTGGACGTCCTTGTAGCCGCCCAGGTCGCTCTGGGTCTGGCTGAGGACCTCGGTCTTCCAGCGACGCGACTCGGCGTAGTGCAGGTACATCCGGAGCAGGTCGGCGGCGAACAGCGCGCTCTCGGCGCCGCCCTCCCCCATCTTGATCTCCATGATGACGTCGCGCGCGTCGTCGGGGTCGCGCGGGATCAGGAGCCGCCGGAGCTTCTCCTGCGCCACATCGAGCGCCTGCTCGAGGCCGGGGATCTCGTCGGCGAACGCCGGGTCCTCCTCGGCCAGCTCGCGCGCGGCGGCGAGGTCGTCGCCGAGCTGGGTCCACTCCGCGTGCGCGGCGACGATCCGGCTCAGCTCCGCGTAGCGGCGGTTGACCTTGCGCGAGCGCGACGCGTCGGCGTGCAGCTCGGGGTCGCCGAGCTGCTGCTGGAGCTCCTCGTGCTCCTCCAGCAGCTGGACGACGGACTCGAACACTTCGGTCAGCCCTTCTCGTGCGCGCCGTGCCCGTGGCTCTGGTGGGACACGCCGTTGCCGGTGTTGGGCATGGAGGCCTGGACCTTCATGAGGAACTCGACGTTCGACGTCGTCTCCTTGAGGCGGCTGAGGACGATCTCGAGGGCCTGCTGCTGCTCGAGCCCGGCGAGGGCGCGGCGCAGCTTCCAGGTGACCTTGACCTCGTCGGCGCCCATGAGCATCTCCTCGCGGCGCGTGCCGGAGGCGTTGACGTCGACCGCGGGGAAGATCCGCTTGTCGGCGAGGGCGCGCGAGAGGCGCAGCTCCATGTTGCCGGTGCCCTTGAACTCCTCGAAGATGACCTCGTCCATCTTGGATCCGGTCTCCACGAGCGCCGTGGCGAGGATCGTGAGCGATCCGCCGTGCTCGATGTTGCGCGCCGCGCCGAAGAAGCGCTTCGGCGGGTAGAGCGCCGACGAGTCGACGCCGCCCGAGAGGATCCGGCCCGACGCGGGCGCCGCGAGGTTGTACGCGCGGCCGAGGCGGGTGATGGAGTCGAGCAGCACGACCACGTCGTGGCCGAGCTCCACGAGGCGCTTGGCGCGCTCGATGGCGAGCTCGGCGACCGTGGTGTGGTCCTCGGCGGGACGGTCGAAGGTGGAGGCGATGACCTCGCCCTTCACCGTGCGCTGCATGTCGGTGACCTCCTCGGGACGCTCGTCGACCAGCACGACCATGAGGTGGACCTCGGGGTTGTTGGTGGCGATGGCGTTCGCGATGGCCTGGAGCACGGGCGTCTTGCCGGCCTTGGGCGGCGAGACGATGAGGCCGCGCTGGCCCTTGCCGATCGGCGACACGAGGTCGATGATCCGCGTGGTCAGCTTGGCCGGCTCGGTCTCGAGGCTGAGGCGGTCCTGCGGGTAGAGCGGCGTGAGCTTGCCGAACTCGACGCGGTTCGCGGCCTCCTCGGGCGGCAGGCCGTTGACCGAGTCGATCTTCACGATCGCGTTGTACTTCTGGCGGCTCTGGCTGTCGTTCTCCCGCGGCTGGCGGATGGCGCCGACGATCGCGTCGCCCTTGCGCAGCGAGTGCTTCTTGACCTGGCCGAGCGAGACGTACACGTCGTTCGTGCCGGGCAGGTAGCCGCTCGTGCGGACGAACGCGTAGTTGTCGAGCACGTCGAGGATGCCCGCGACGGGCAGGAGGACGTCGTCCTCGGTGACCTCGGGCTCGAAGTCGTCGCCGCCCTGGCCGCGGCCGCGCTTGCGGTCGCGGTACCGGCTGCGGCCGCCGCGGTCGTCGTCGCGGCCGAGGTCGGCGCGGGCCTGGTCGGCGCGCACGTCCTGCGTGCGGTCGCCCTGGCCGCGGCCGTTCTGGCGCTGGCGGCCGGTGCGGGCCTCCTCCTGCGCCTCGTCGTCGGCGTCGGGCTCGCGGGGGGCCTGCTCGCGGGGTGCCTGGTCGCGGCCGCCCTGCTGCTGGTCGTCCTGGTCGCGGCCGCGGTCGCGGTTGCGGCGGTTGCGGCTGCGGTTGCGTCCGCCCTCGCGACCCTCGCGGCCCTGGTCGTCGCGGCGTCCGCCCTGGTCGTCGGCGTCGCGGTCGTCGCGCTGGCGGTCGGCCTGCTCGTTCGCGGCGGGCGCCTCGTCGGCGGTGTCCTGGGCGGGCGCGTCCTGCGCGGCGCCGCGGTCGGCGCCGTCCTGGGCGTCGCGTCCGCCGCGGCGACGGCCGCGGCCGGAGCGCTGGGCCGGGGCCTGCTCCTCGGTCGGCGCGTCGACGGCGGGCGCGGCCGCGTCGGCCTGCGCGTCGGCGGGGACGAGCTGGTCGGCGGTCTGGCCGCTGTTCACATGCTGCGCGGCCTGGCGCGGGGCCTCGGCGGCGGGGTCCACGACGCCGGAGCTCGTGGCGCGGCGGGATCCGCGGCCGGAGCGCGCGGGCGCCTCGGTGCGGGGCGCCTCGGTGCGGGGCTCCTGCGCGCGGCCGCCCGTGGCCTCGGCGATGCGGGCCTCGAGGCCGGTGCCGGCGGGCTCGGACGCGGGCGCCTCGACGGTCTCGGCGATGCGCTCGGGCACGATGCGGGCGGTGCTGGCACGGCGGGATCCGCGACCGGAGCGCGCGGGCTGCTCGGCCGGGGCCTCGGCGGCGGGGGTCTCGGCGGCGGGCGCCTCGACGGGGGTCGCGTCCGCAACCGGGGCGGCGTCGGCGATCGGGGCGGCGTCCGCGACCGGGGCGGCGTCGGCGACGACGGGCTCCGAGGCGGGGGCCTCCTCGACGGCGGCGGGCTCGGCGGCGGGGGTCGCGTCGCCGGTCTCGGCGGGTACGACGGCCTCGGGGGGCGTCTCGTCGGCGGGGGCGGTGGTGCCCCGGGCTGCCTGGATCTCGGAGATCGCGGTCACGAGCTCGCCCTTCCGGAGCTTGGAGCCGCCCGGGATCCCGAGCTCGGAGGCGATGGCCTGGAGCTGGGAGACGCGGAGCGCGCTCAGGTCCGCGGTGGTGGCGCGGGTGTCGACATCGGTCATGTGCGTGGGTCCTTTCCCCTGTCCGGCGGGACGAAGCCCGTGCGGAGGAGAGCCGATCGCGTGTGTCTCTGCGAAAGCGGCGGACGGTCTGATTCCGTCCGGAGCTGCTGTCGGGCACGGAGGCACGGGATCTTGCAGAGACGACAGCGGGTGAGTGGTGAGGAACGACCACCGGGACCGGATCTCCGACGCGCATGCGTGGATCCGTTGATTCCGGGGTCGAACAGAGCGTAGCACCCGGCGCCCCGCCCGCGGGGGGAACGGCGCGCCGGGTGCGGGGGCGCCGCGCTATCCGGCTAGACGGTGGGCGCGGATCCCTCGGCGACGACCTGGACGGTCGAGCCCTTGACGTCGACCGCGAGCATGAGCGCGGTCCACGGGTTCGTGCTGCGCTCCGCGACGAGCTCGGCGGCCGTGAGGCGCTGGCCCGGGTCGCTGCCGAGGACGAGGAGCGAGGGACCTGCGCCCGAGACGACGGCCGCGTAGCCGCGCTCGCGCAGCAGGTGCACGAGCTCGTTCGTCTCGGGCATCGCGGCGGCGCGGTAGTCCTGGTGCAGGCGGTCCTCGGTGGCGGCGAGCAGCAGCTCGGGGCTCTGGATGAGCGCCGCGATGAGCAGGGCCGAGCGCGACACGTTGAAGATCGCGTCCTCGTGCGGCACCGACTCCGGCTGCAGGCTGCGCGCGAGCGCGGTGGACATGGTCGCGACGGGCACGAGCACGAGCGGCGAGACGCCGCGGTGCACGGCCAGCTTCTTGTGCTGCGGGCCGGTCTCGTCGACCCACGCGATGGTGAGGCCGCCGAAGAGCGCGGGCGCGACGTTGTCGGGGTGGCCCTCCATCTCGGTCGCGAGGCGGAGGAGCGCGTCGGCGTCGATCTCGACCGTGCCGGCGAGGAGGCCCTGCGCCGCCATGATCCCGGACACGATGGCCGCCCCGGAGGAGCCGAGGCCGCGGCCGTGCGGGATCCGGTTCTCCGCCACGAGGTCGAGGCCCGGCATCGGCTGGTCGAACGCCGCGAACGTGTGGGCGATGGCCGTGACCACGAGGTTCGTCGCGTCGGTCGGCACCTCGCCCGCGCCGACGCCGCGCACGTCCACCGTCGCGCCGGGCGCGTCGCGCACCGTCACCGTGAGGTCGTCGTACAGCGCGAGCGCGAGTCCGAGCGTGTCGAAGCCGGGGCCGAGGTTGGCGCTCGTCGCGGGCACGCGCACCTGCACGCGCCGCCCGATCGGGAGCGCCGAGGTCATCGGACCGTCGGTCACGACGCGACCAGGTCGAGCACGCCCGCGATCTCGGCGATGTCGACGCCCACGCTCGTGGGGGCGACGTCCGAGCCGTCCGCGGTGCGGAGCGCCCACTGCGGGTCCTTGAGGCCGTGGCCCGTGACCGTGAGGACGACCGTCGCGCCCTTCGGGATCTGCCCGGCCTCGGCGCGCTCGAGGAGCCCGGCGACGCTGATGGCCGACGCCGGCTCGACGAAGATGCCGACCTCCGCGGAGAGGATGCGGTGCGCCTCGAGGATCTTGGCGTCCGAGATCGCGCCGAAGTAGCCGTCGGTGAGCAGCTGCGCCTCGAGCGCCAGCTTCCACGAGGCGGGGTTGCCGATGCGGATCGCGCTGGCGATCGTGTCGGGGTCCTTCACGATGGCGCCGCCGACGATGGGCGCGCTGCCCGCGGCCTGGAAGCCGAACATGCGCGGCAGCTTCGTGGCGTTGCCGGCCTCGAGGTCCTCGCGGTAGCCGCGCGTGTACGCGGTGTAGTTGCCGGCGTTGCCGACGGGGATGAGGTGGAAGTCCGGCGCGTCGCCCAGGACCTCGACGACCTCGAACGCGCCCGTCTTCTGGCCCTCGATGCGGTCGTTGTTGACCGAGTTCACGAGGTGGACGGGATAGTTCGCGCTGAGCTCGCGCGCGATGTCGAGGCAGTCGTCGAAGTTGCCGCGCACCTGGAGCAGCTGCGCGTCGTGGGCGACGGCCTGGCTGAGCTTGCCCATCGCGATCTTGCCCTCGGGCACGAGCACGGCGGCCGTGATGCCCGCGTGCGTCGCGTACGCCGCGGCCGACGCCGAGGTGTTGCCGGTCGACGCGCAGATGACGGCCTTCGCGCCGTGCTCGACGGCCTTCGAGATCGCCATGGTCATGCCGCGGTCCTTGAAGGATCCCGTCGGGTTCATGCCCTCGTACTTGACCCAGACCTGGGCGCCCGTGCGGGCCGACAGCGCGGGCGCGGGGATGAGCGGCGTGCCGCCCTCGCCGAGCGTGATGATCGGGGTCGCGTCGGTGACGTCGAGGCGGTCGGCGTATTCGCGGAGCAGTCCGCGCCATTGGTGGGCCATCAGGCTCCTTCTACTCGGAGGACGCTCGCGACTGCCGTCACCGCGTCGAGGTTCGAGACCGCGTCGACGGTGGCCCGGAGGGCCGCGTCGGTGGCGCGGTGCGTGCCGATCACCAGGCTAGCGGTGGGCCGGTCGCCCGCCCCTCCCGCCACGGGGGCCTGGTGCGTGGTCTGCTCGAGCGTCTCCACGGAGACGCCGTGCTCGCTGAACAGCTGCGCGATGCGGGCGAGCACGCCCGGCTCGTCCGCCACCTGCAGCGTGATCTGGTACTGGGTCGTGATCGCGCCGACGGGCAGCGTCTCGAGGTCGGCGTGCGTCGACTCGGCGACGCCGGGACCCCCGACGACGTGGCGGCGCGCGGCGGAGACGACGTCGCCGAGGACGGCGGACGCGGTCTGCACTCCGCCTGCGCCCGCGCCGTAGAACATGAGGTCGCCCGCGGCCTCGGCCTCGACGAACACGGCGTTGTTCGCGCCGTGCACCGCGGCGAGCGGGTGGTCGCGCGGCACGAGCGCCGGGTAGACGCGGGCGGAGACGGCGTCGCGGCCCGTGGCGGGATCCGTGAGGCGCTCGCAGATGGCGAGCAGCTTGATCACGTACCCGGCCTTGCGGGCGGAGTCGAACTGCGCGGACGAGAGGCCCGTGATGCCCTCGCGATGCACGGCCTCGACGGGCACGCGCGTGTGGAAGGCGAGGCTCGCGAGGATGGCGGCCTTCTGCGCGGCGTCGTAGCCCTCGATGTCGGCCGTGGGATCCGCCTCCGCGTAGCCGAGCTCCGTGGCGGTCGCGAGCGCCTCGTCGAAGCCGAGGCCAAGGGCGTCCATCTCGTCGAGGATGTAGTTCGTCGTGCCGTTGACGATGCCGAGGATCCGCTCGACCCGGTCGCCCGCGAGGCTGTCCCGGAGCGGCCGGATGATGGGGATCGCGCCCGCGACCGCTGCCTCGTAGTAGAGCTGCGCGCCGACCTGCTCGGCCGCCTCGAAGAGCTCGGGCCCGTGCGTCGCGAGCAGCGCCTTGTTGGCCGTCACGACGTCCGCGCCCGAGGAGATGGCGGCGAGGATGTGCGTGCGCGCGGGCTCGATGCCGCCCATCAGCTCGATGACGATGTCGGCCCCGAGGATGAGCGACTCGGCGTCCGTGGTGAGCAGCTCCCGCGGCACCGCGGGGTCGCGCGGCGCCTCGGCGTCGCGCACCGCGACGCCCACGAGCTCGAGCCGCGCGCCCACGCGCTGCGCCAGCTCGTCGCCGTGCTCCCGCATGAGCCGCGCCACCTGGGTGCCGACCGAGCCGCAGCCCAGCAGGGCGACGCGCAGGTTCCGGTACTCGATCATCGTGCTCCGTTCACGTCGGGGGATGCGGCCGCGGGCGTGCCCGCGTCGCGCGCCAGCAGGTCGGCCTCGGTCTCGCCGCGGACGATGACGCGCGCCTGGCCGTCGCGCACGGCGACGACGGGCGGGCGGCCGATCCAGTTGTAGTTGCTCGCGAGCGCCCAGCAGTAGGCGCCGGTCGCGGGGACGGCGAGGAGGTCGTCGGGGCGGACGTCGCCCGGCAGGTAGTCGGCGAGGACGACGAGGTCGCCGCTCTCGCAGTGCTTGCCGGCGATGCGCACGAGGGCGGGGACCGCATCCGAGGCCCGGCCCGCGATGCGCACGGAGTAGTCGGCGCCGTAGAGGGCGGGGCGCGCGTTGTCGCTCATGCCGCCGTCGACGCTCACGTAGCGGCGGACGGCGGTCTCCGCCTCCTCGGCGATGCGCGGGTCCTCGATGTCGCCCGTCGCCGAGGAGGCCTCGGCGACCTCGCCGTCGACGCCGCCGACGGTCACGAGCACGTCCTTGACGGTGCCGACCGAGTAGAGGGTGACCGTGGAGGGGCCGACGATGCTGCGGCCGGGCTCGACCGCGATGACGGGCACCGCGATCCCCCGGCGCCCGCACTCGTCGCCGACGATGCGCGCGAGCCGCCGCGCGATCTCGGGCACCGGCACCGGCCGGTCGACCGACGTGTACGCGATGCCGAAGCCGCCGCCGAGGTTGAGCTCGGGCACGGGGCCGTCGGCGAGCAGCCGCTCGTGCAGGTCGAGGAGCCGGCGGGCGGACTCGAGGAAGGCGTCGGTCTCGAAGATCTGGCTGCCGATGTGCGCGTGCAGGCCCGTGAAGGAGAGGGACGCGTGCGACCGGATCCGCGCGACGAGGCCGGGCGCGTCGGCGAGCGTGATCCCGAACTTCTGGTCCTCGCGGGCGGTGGCGAGGTACTCGTGCGTGTGGGCGTGCACGCCGCTGTTCACGCGGAGGCGCACGGGCTGGACGCGGCCGTGCGCGGCGGCCGCGGCGGCGACGCGCTCCACCTCGACCGGGCTGTCGATGACGACCTGGCCGATCCCCGCGCCGACCGCGCGGTCGATCTCGGCGACCGACTTGTTGTTGCCGTGGAAGCCGAGGCGGGCGGGATCCGCGCCGGCCGCGAGCGCGACGGCGAGCTCCCCGCCCGAGCAGACGTCGATGTGGAGGCCCTCCTCGACCATCCAGCGCGCGACCTCGATGCTGAGGAACGCCTTGCCTGCGTAGTAGACGCGGGCGCTCGTGCCGACGGCGGCCGCCTCGCGCGTGAACGCCGCGAGCGTCTCGGCCGCGCGGGCGCGGACGTCGTCCTCGTCCATCACGTAGAGCGGGGTGCCGAAGCGCGCGGCGAGGTCCGTGGCGGGGACCCCGGCGATGCGGAGGGCGCCGTCGTCACCGCGGGCGGCCCCGCGGGACCAGACGGCCGGATCCAGCGCGTTCGCGTCGTCGGGGAGCTGCAGCCAGGACGGGGCCAGCGGGTTCGCGGTCACGGAGGTCACCTGTTCGTACGCGGGGCGGACGTGCGGGATGGCGAGCGGACCCGGTGTGGTCCCTGGAGCCGAAGGGGGCGGTGCGAGCAATCCTACCGACGCGGGAGAGGGCCCCGCCCATGTGACGACGGTCGTCGGGGCCCGGCCGGGAGCGGCTAGCCGCAGCTGCCGGTGACCCCGAGCGAGTCGCGCGTGAGCTTCACCGAGGACGACTGCACCGTCATCGACGCGCGCCCGTCGGCGACGGTCACGTCCTGCACCTGGACGCCCGCGGGGAGGTACTGGGCCACGCACACGGGGTAGGTGATGTCGCGGATCCCCTGGATGGTCTGCGCGAGGTCGATCCTCAGGGACCCGGCCTGCAGCTCGACCTCGGACGGCGTGATGACGATCGTCGAGCCGTCGCGGAGCACGGGCTCCGCGGCCACGGTGTAGCCGAGCGTGAGGCCGAGGACGCGCGTGGACCCGGAGTAGCCGAGCGTGCCGTCGCCGAAGCGCAGGTCGGGCGGCGTGCCGGCGGTCTTCGCGAGCAGGGCGCTGGCGGGATCCTGGTCCATCGACACGGTGGCGACCACGTTCCCCACGGTGCGCTCCTGGTCGGTCGGCACGTCGGTCGCGACGATGTGCGCCTGGAACGGCGTGCCGTCGGCCTGGAGGTTCGGGCCGTCGAGCACGACGCGGTCGAGCGTGCCGCGGATGAGCTGCGGGATGACCCAGTCGCCCTCGATCGAGACATTGACCCGCCCGGTGATCTGGCCGGGCAGCTGGTCGGCGATCTGCTTCTCGGCCTGGTCCTGGGCCACCCCGCGCACGGTCTGGTCGATGATCCGCAGGCCGAACGCGAGCCCGACGCCGATCACCGCGAGCACGAGGAGCCAGATGAACACGGTGCCGCCGCGCGGGCCGCGGCGCCGCCGCCTGGCCTCCCGGGGGTCGCGGCGCTCGGGCGCCTCGAAGACCTCCGTGCCCTGGAACCGCCCCGACATGATCCGCTCCCCTACATGCGCTCGGGGGCCGAGACGCCCACGAGGTCGAGTCCGTTGGCGACCACCTGCCGGACCGCGTCGTTCAGCCACAGGCGCGTGCGGTGCAGGTCGGTGACCTCCTCGTCGCCGCGCGGGACGACCCGGCAGCTGTCGTACCAGCGGTGGTAGGAGCCCGCGAGCTCCTCGATGTAGCGGGCGACCCGGTGCGGCTCGCGCAGCTCCGCGGCCTGGGCCACGATCCGCGGGAACTCCTGCAGGAGCCCGAGGAGCGCCGACTCGGTCGGGTGCGTGAGCAGCTCCGGCGCGAAGGCGCTCCGGTCGACGCCCGACGCGGCCGCGTTGCGGTCCACCGCGCAGGTGCGCGCGTGGGCGTACTGCACGTAGAAGACGGGGTTGTCGTTGGTGCGCTTGCCGAGCACCGCGAGGTCGATGTCGAGGTTCTGGTCGGCGGAGGAGCGCACGAGCGCGTAGCGGCCCGCGTCCACGCCGACCGCGTCGACGAGGTCGTCGAGCGTGACGATGGTGCCGTTGCGCTTGCTCATCTTCACGGGCTCGCCGTCGCGCAGCAGGTTGACCATCTGGCCGATGAGGATCTGCAGGTTCACGCCCGGGGTGTCGCCGAACGCCTCGACCATCGCCATCATGCGGCCGACGTAGCCGTGGTGGTCGGCGCCCAGCATGATGATGTTCTGCTCGAAGCCGCGCTCGCGCTTGTCGAGGTAGTAGCCGAGGTCGCCCGAGATGTAGGCGGGCTCGCCGGTCGAGCGGATGACCACCCGGTCGCGGTCGTCGCCGAAGGTCGTGGTGCGGAGCCAGACGGCGCCGTCCTCCTCGAAGACGTGCCCGAGCTCCTTCAGGCGCGCGACGGCGCGGTCGACGGCGCCGGACTCGTGCAGCGAGTCCTCGTGGAAGAACACGTCGAAGTCCACGCCGAAGTCGTGCAGCTTCTGCTTGATCTCGCCGAACATGAGCTCGGTGCCGGCGCTCCGGAACACCTCCTGCTGCTCCTCGCGGGAGAGGGCTCCGATGTCGCCGTCGTACCCCTCCACGACGCGCTCGGCGATCTCGCCGATGTAGGCGCCGCCGTAGCCGTCCTCCGGGGTGTCCTCGCCGAGGTGGCTCGCGAGGAGGCTGCGCGCGAAGCGGTCGATCTGGGATCCGTGGTCGTTGAAGTAGTACTCCCGCGTGACGTCCGCGCCCTCGGCCTGGAGGATGCGCGCGAGGCTGTCGCCGACGGCGGCCCAGCGCACGCCGCCCAGGTGGATGGGGCCGGTCGGGTTCGCGGAGACGAACTCGAGGTTGATGCGGACTCCGTCGAGCGTCGTGCCCCGTCCGTAGGCGGGGCCCGCGTCCACGATGGTGCGCGCGAGGGCGCCCGCGGCGGCGGCCTCGAGCGTGATGTTGATGAAGCCGGGACCCGCGACGTCGACCTTCGCGACCTGCGGCAGCTCGCCGAGCGCCTCGGCGATGTCGGCCGCGATGGTGCGCGGGTTCTCGCCCAGCGGCTTCGCGATGCGCATGGCGATGTTGGTGGCCCAGTCGCCGTGGTCGCGGTTGCGCGGGCGCTCGAGCACGACCATGTCGGGGCGGAGCGCGAGGGCGTCGCCCCCCGGTCGTCGTCCTGCCGTCCGGGCCACGATGTCGAACAGGGCGCCGGTCAGGTCAGGGGTCGTCATGGGGATCGATCCTACCGGCGGGCGCGACCCGACCCGCCCGGCCCGTGCGCCCGCGCGGGCGGCCCCCCGCGCGCCGGAGCGTCCCAGCGGGGCACCGCCCGGGCTCGGTAGGGTGTCGATCCCGCCTCCCGCTCGTGGCACGATGCCGCGCGCCGAGCGTCGCACCCCGCGGCGCGCCCGGATCCGAAGGAGCACCACCATGCCCGTCCGCCTCCCCGCGCCCACCCGGCCCCGCATCGCCCGCTCCCTCCCCGCCACGGCGGCCGTCGGCATCGCGGTGGCCATGCTCCTCAGCGGCTGCTCGAACCCCGCCCCGCTCCAGCCGGCGACGCCCAGCCCCTCCGCGAGTGCCGGCGGCGGGCAAGCCCAGGGCGGCGGATCCGGCACCGGCCCCAGCGCCTCCCCCACGCCCGCGCCGCCGAAGGGCACCCCGGTCAGCACCACGTGCGCGCAGCTCCTGCCCGACCTCGCCGAGTTCGGCCCCGGCTTCGCGAGCGAGGCGCTCCCGGCCGACACCTCGACGGACGGCCTGCGCGCCGACGTCCTCGCCATGCAGGGCATCGCCTGCGCCTTCCGCTCGTCGGACGGCACCGCGGTCGAGATCGACGTGGCCCAGCCCGTCGCGGCGGAGCTCCAGTCGCGGCGCGACGCGGCCATCCTCCTGGCCGACCCGATCGCGGGCTACCCGTCCGGCGTCGAGGCCTACTTCGAGCTGCAGGACGCCGTCGGCGTCGCCACCATCTACTCCTCCGAGCACATGGTGGTCATGCGCTCCGCGTCGTTCTACGAGCCCGGCGACCACGCCGACCTCGGCAACGCCGTGCTGAAGACCGTCGGCGGCTGATCCCGAGGCTCAGCCCAGGCGCACGGCCGCGGCGGCGTCGTCGACCGGCAGCTCGTCCACCGTGGCCATGACCTCCATGCGCGAGATGGTCACCAGGCTCCGCGTGTTCGTGAGGAACGCGGTGTCGGAGGCGTCGCGACCCGTGGAGATCCGCAGCAGGCTCTGCCGGGGCGCGAGCCCGGTCGCGTCGACGACGTGCCACGCGCCGTCGACCCACGCCTCGGCGACCGCGTGGAAGTCCATGGGGCTGAGGCCCGGCGCGTAGACCGCGGCCAGGCGCGCCGGCACGTCGAGCGCGCGGAGCATCGCGATCACGAGGTGCGCGTAGTCGCGGCAGACGCCCCGGCGGGCGAGCAGCGTGCGGACGGCGCCGTCGGTCGGGAGGCTCGATCCCGGCGCGTACCGGAGCGAGTCGGCGACGAACGCGCGCACCGCGGCGAGGAGGGGCAGGCCGTCGAGGCCGCGGAACTCGCCGCGGGCCGTGGGGAACAGCGTGTCCGACTCGCAGTAGCGGCTCGGGCGGCGGTAGATCCAGAGGTCGACGTCGTCGACGGGCACGGGGTCGCGGCGGCCCGTGACCGTGGCGCGGTACTCCATCGTCAGCACGCCCGCGCCCGTGGTCAGCACGTGCAGGCGGGTGTCGTGCCGGTCGACCACCTCGGTCGCCTCGATCGCGCGGCCGTCGAGGGCGAAGGAGAGGTGCTCGGAGGCGATCTCCGCGCCCCGGGCGACGGCGACCGCGAAGGCCATCTCGCTCTCGCCGGATAGCTGCAGCTCGAGCATGGAGGAGACGTCGCGGCGCATGCGTCCATCGTGGCATCGGATCCGCCCGGCCCGGTGCGCGGGCCCGCGACGCCGGGGCTCAGGCGGGGTGCCGGCCCGTCGACGAGCGCGAGGAGCGTCTCCTGGGCGAGCCGCCCCATCTCGTGCACGGGCGAGCGCACGCTCGTGAGCCCGATGGATCCCGATGCCGCGAGCGCGGTGTCGTTGTAGCCGACCAGCGCGACGTCGTCGGGCACGGACAGGCCCGCGTCGCGCAGCGCCCCCATCGCGCCGATCGCGGCGAAGTCGTTGGTCGCGAAGAGCGCGTCCGGCGCCTGCCCGTCGCGGAGCACGGCCTCGGTCGCCTCCCGGCCCGCCGCGGCGTCGAAGCCCCGCTGGATCACGCGCTCGGGCGGCACGGGCATCCCGGCCTCGGCGTCCGCCTCGAGGAAGCCGCGCGTGCGGTCGACCGCGGTGGAGGCGAACGACATTCCCGCGAGCACGGCCGGCCGGGTGCGCCCCTGCGCGATGAGGTGCTCGGCCGCGAGCCGGCCGCCCGTCGCGTCGTCGCACGTGACGGCCACGTGGTCGCCGCGGCGGCGCGAGACGAGGACGAAGGGCAGGCCCTCCTCCGCGAGCTCGTCGAGCAGCGGGTCGTCGAGGTGCGCGTCGCCGAAGATCATGCCGTCGACCCGGCGGTCGAGCATGCTGCGGGTGCGGATGCCCCACGTCCTCGTGCTCGCCACCGGCGGGACCATCTCCTCGCGCGCACGCGCCGACGGGTCCGCGGTCGCCGCCGATCGCGCCGAGCGCCTGCTCGGATCCGTGCCCGCCCTCCCGCCCGGCGTCACCGTCGCCGCGCGCGACGTCCTCCGGGTCAACACGTTCGCGCTGATGCACGCCGACCTCCGCACCACCGCGGACGCGCTCGAGGAGACGGCGTTCCTCCTCGACCTGGTGACGGACGATCCGCGACTCGTGGTGCTCACGTGCGCCCAGCGCTCGGCCGACGACCCGGAGGGCGACGGACCCGGGAACCTGCGCGACGCCATCGTCGTCGCCGCGTCGCCCGAGGAGCGCGGGGCCGGCGTGCTCGCCGTGTTCGCCTCGCGCGTCCTCGCCGCCGACGGCCTGGTGAAGGCCCGCACGCTGGATCCCGACGCCTTCGCCGCCCGCGACGGCGCGCCCCTCGGCCGCGTGGTCGGCGACGGCGTCCGCCTGAGCCGCCGGCCGCGCGCGCTGCCGCTCCTCCCCGCGCCCAGCCCGCGCTTCGACCGGATCCGCGTGGACTGCGTCAGCGTCCACCCCGGCGCCGACGCCGCCGGGCGACCGGATCCAGCTTCATCGGCGCGATGAGCCAGCCGGGCGCCATCCTCGGCGGCTTCCTGCTCACCGGCCTCACGGCGAGCGCGATGTCGTTCGGCCAGGCCGCGCTGTGGGTGGGCGCGGGCGGGATCCTCGCCTCGGCGCTCGTGATGCTGCTCGCCAAGCCCACGGGCGAGTCCCGCGAGGCGACCGCGTGACCGGCGCGGCACCCGTCGCGCTCGTCATGGGCGGGGCGTCCGGCATCGGCCGGGCCACCGCCGTGCGCCTCGCCGCGCGGGGCGACCGCGTGGTCGTCGGCCGCTTCCCCGGCGACCCGCACGACGCGGGCGCGACCCTCGATGCCGTGCGCGCGGTCGGCGGCACGGGCATCGCGGTGGACCTCGACGTGGCGTCCACCGCGTCCGTCGACGCGTTCGTGCGGGCCGCGCTCGAGGAGTACGGCCAGGTGGACCACGTGATCGCGGCCGCCGGGATCCTCCACCGCGCGCCCCTCGGCGCCATGACCGACGAGCGGTGGGACGAGGTGCTCGGCGTCGACCTCGGCGGCGTGATGCGCGTGATCCGCGCGGCCGAGCCCCTCCTCGGCAGCGGTCCCTCGATCGTGGCGGTGTCGTCCATCGCGGGCGGCGTCCACGGCTGGCGCGACCATGCGCACCACGCGACGGCCAAGGCCGGGGTCGTCGGCCTCGTGCGGAGCGCGGCCGTGGAGCTCGCGCCGCGCGGGATCCGGGCGAACACCGTCATCCCGGGCCTCATCGAGACGCCGCAGTCGCTCGACGCGGTGAACTCCCTCGGGGCCGACGGCCTCCGGCGCGCGGGCGACCGCATCCCCGCCGGGCGCGTCGGCCGGCCCGAGGAGGTCGCGTCGGTCATCGCGTTCCTCGCCTCCGACGACGCCGCCTACGTGACAGGGCAGACCCTCACCGTCGACGGCGGCCTGACGATCCGGATGCAGGAGTGACCGCGTCCGTGCCCCGCAGCGACCGGCTGCGCGGGCGCACCGCGCTCGTGACGGGCGCCGCCAGCGGGATCGGCGCCGCCATCGCGCGCCACTTCGTGCTCGCGGGCGCCGACGTCGTGCTGCTCGACCTCGCGCCCCCGTGCACGACGAGGCGCGGCGGATCGGCGCCGTGGGCGCGGTCGTCGCCGACGTGTCCGACGAGGCGCGGGCCGCGGAGGCCGTCGCGGAGGCCGGGCGGCTGCTCGGCCGGATCGACGTGCTCGTCAACTCGCACGGCATCCTCACCGAGGCGCCCGTCGCGGAGATGAGCCTCGCGACCTGGCAGCGCACGATCGACGTCGACCTCACGAGCGTGTTCCTCCTCACGCGCGCCGTGCTGCCGGGGATGCTCGAGCGGCGCGACGGCCGCATCATCACGGTCGCCTCGCAGCTCGGGCAGAAGGGCGGCGTGGGCCTCGCGCGCTACGCGGCCGCGAAGGCCGGGGTCATCGCGCTCACCAAGTCGCTCGCGCTCGAGGTGTCCGGCTCGAACGTGCTCGCGAACGTCATCGCGCCGGGACCGATCTCCACGCCGCTCGTCGACGCCATCTCGGAGGACTGGAAGGACGCCAAGCGCCGTGAGCTGCCGCTCGGCCGGTTCGGCACGGTCGACGAGGTCGCGCCGACCGCGGTGCTGCTGGCGGCGGATCCCGACGGCAACCTGTTCGTCGCCCGGGCGCTCGGGCCCAACAGCGGCGACGTGATGCCCTGACCCGTGCGGCGTCGTCGTGCGCGCCGCGGTCGTCCGGGTCGGTGTCGGCTCAGGCGGCCGCGGTGCGCGCGTCGTCGGCGGGCTCGCGCAGCGCGCAGGCCTCGGCGAGCGCGTCGAGCAGGGCGGGCAGCTGGTCGCGCGCGGCGCCCGGGTCCTCCGGGTGCCACTGGACGCCGATGACGGGCGCGCTCTCGTGCTCGACCGCCTCCGGCACGCCGTCGGGCGCGACCGCGACGACGCGGAGGCCCGTGCCCGGGCGGTCGACCGCCTGGTGGTGCGCGCTCCGCACGACGACGTCCGTGGATCCGAGCACGCGGGCGAGCCGGGTGCCCGCGGCGACCCGCACGTCGTGGTCGCGCATGACGGCCGTGATCTCGGTCGCGTCGTTGCGGTGCTCCCCCACGCCCTCGATGTGCTGCTGGAGCGTGCCGCCGAGCGCGACGTTGACGATCTGGGCGCCGCGGCAGATGCCGAGCAGCGGCGTGCCCTCGGCGACGGCACGGCGGACGAGCGCGATCTGCCCGGCGTCCGCGACCTCGCGGTGCGTCGAGCGACCCTCGTACTCGGCGGGCCCGCCGTAGAAGCGCGGGGCGACGTCCTCGCCGCCCATGATGACGACCGCATCGGCCTCGCGCGTGCGGGCGAGCAGCGACTCGACGCCCTCGTCCTCCGCGGCGATGTTCTCGACCAGCCAGCCGGCCGCGTCGGCGACCTCGGCGACGCGCGCGTTGAGGCCCTGCACGAGCGTGTTGTACGCGGCGGCCTCGGGGCGGGAGCGGGTCACCTGCACGACGGCGAGGCGGAGGGGGGCGGGCATGGATCCAGTGTGCGGCGTCGCCCGCGGGATCGCACGCCGCGCGTCATGTCCCGCAACACGCGTCGGCGGCGGCGGGCCTCATGGCCAGACGAGCGTGTGCGACCAGGATCCGTCGGGCCCCGACCGGTACATGATCCGCAGCTGCCCGTGGTCCTCGGTCGCCTGCCAGAACTCGACGACCGTCGGCTGGAGCACGTAGGCGCGCCACGACTCGGCGACGAGCTCCGGATCCTGCTCCACGGCCTCGCGCGCCCGCGCGATCCGCGCGTCGCGCTCGGCGGCGTCGGGCATCGGCTCGCTCTGGTCGCCGGCGATGACCTCGGCGCGCGACGACGGGTGCCGGGCGAGGAAGTCGCGCTCGCTCACCTCGCGGTCCCCGTGGAAGACGGGCCCGGTCGCGCGGATCTGGCGCCCGCGCTCCCGCCAGTACACGACGAGCGCCGCGCGGGGGTTGGCCTCGAGGTCGCGCCCCTTGGGGCTGTCGGCGAGCGAGGAGATCCAGAGCGCGCCGGGCTCGTCGTCGACCGTGGGCGTCACGTCCTTGAGCAGCAGCGTGCGCGCGCTGGGCCTCCCGTCCGCGTCGGCCGTGGCGAGGACGACCGCGTTGGGCTCGGCGGCGTCGTGGGCGACGGCGTCGCGGATCCAGTCGATGACGAGGTCGATCGGGTCCTCGGGCAGGTGGGCCGGGTCGAGCTCGGGGAAGTCGTGGGGCTTCGGCTTCGCGCCCTTGAGGAGGTCGCGGACCGGGGTGGAGTCGTCGTCGTCAGCCATGCTCCGAGCCTAGGCCGACCGGCTGCGGACGCCCGGCTCGCGCGGGAGGAGAGCGGGGCGGACCCGCCAGCGGTGGCCTGCCATCGCATGATGCGGTATCCGGGACGCGCGTTCGACATCCTGCAGGAATCGGATTGGTCGGGCTGCCACTGGATTTTTCCAGTACCGGTCAGCGTGGTCGTCGCGCCCGTCCTTCGCTACCTTCTTCCTCAGGCCCGCTCCCCCAGTTGGGCCCAGCACCACGCGGCGGGAACCCGAGACCCGTCTCGGGCCCCGCCGCGTGTGTTCACGCGTCCTCCGCCCCTGCCGCCCCGCGAGCGCGCGTCGAGTCGAGTCGATGCGACCACCATCACGCAGCCATGCGTGACCCCGTCGCCGCCGTCCGGCCGGCGGATCCCGCCGTCGCGCTCGGGTGCCGAGGAGTCCATGCGCGTCCCCGGACGCACGAGAGGCCGTCCCCGCGGACGGGACCGGCCTCTCACCGCACCAACACGGGATATGGGAAGGTGTGCCCCCAGGAGGATTCGAACCTCCGCCCCTGCCTCCGGAGGGCAGTGCTCTATCCCCTGAGCTATGGGGGCCAGGGTGCGCGCGAGCGCGGATCCAGGGTAGCACCGGCGACGAGGCCCGCCGTGCCGCCGTCACGGGCCGGGAGCGCCGACGCATTCCCTCTCCCGGGGAGACTCCCCGCTCCAGCACAGGCGCGGCACGCCAGGATGGACGCAGGACGACCGCCGCGCCGCCCGGCACGGCGGCCCACCCGATCCCCTCCAGAGGAGACCACCCGTGAAGCTGTCCCGCATCGCCGCCGCCGCCACCGGCTTCCTGCGCACGTCCAAGGGCCAGGACGTCGGCCGCACCGCCATCGACAAGGTGTCCGGCATCGCCGACAAGGCCACCGGCAGCAAGCACGCCGACAAGATCCAGAAGGCGCGCCAGGCCGCCGACGACCAGCTGCGCAAGCTCGGCCCCGACGGCGGCCGCGGCGGCCAGGGTCCCGTCCCGCCCGCGACACCGCCCCGCCCCTGAGCGCCGGCAGCCTCGAGCTCACGCTGGACGCGGCATCCGACGCCGCGATCCGCGCATCGTGGCGCGCCGTCGCCGACGCCGGCCTGCCGAGCCTCGCCGACCACGCCGGGGAGACCAACCGCCCGCACGTGACGCTGCTGGCGGCCGACGGCCTCGGCGGATCCGCGGACGACGCCGTCCGCGGCCTCGTCGCCTCCGCTCCCCTGCCGACGCTCCGGCTCGGCGGGCTCGTGGTGTTCGGCGTGCCGCCGCGGGGACTCGTGCTCGCGCGGCAGGTGGTGGTGGACCGGGCGCTGGTCGACCTCCACGCGCGGATCCACGCGGCCGTCGACCAGGCGACCGCCGACGCGGACGCGGACGCCGCGCCTGTCGAGGTCGTCCCGCACACGCGCCCCGGATCGTGGACGCCGCACATCTCGATCGCCCTGCGGCTCACGACCGAGCAGCTCGGCGCCGCCGTGGAGGCGCTCGGCCGCATCGACCCGCTCGACGCCCCGGCCGTCGGCCTCCGCCGCTGGGATCCGCGCGACCGCACGACAACGGAGCTCGCGTGACCCGCGCGGCCGCCATCCTCACGGCCACCGCAGGCACCCGCGCCACTAGCCTGGACGGAGCACGAACTTGAGACGACGGAGGAGTCGCATGCCGCGGTCCGCGAGATTGCTGGGGGCCGCGCTCGCGCTCGGCCTGGCCGGGGCTCTCGTGCCCCAGATGGCGCAGGCCACGGAGCCGGTGGACTTCGGCGGGGCCTCGATCGTCGATCCGGTCGATGCCGTCACGTCCGCGCAGGAGCAGCAGATCCAGCAGGCGATCGACCAGCTGCAGGAGCAGACCGGGGTCACGCTCCACGTCGCGTACGTCGACACGTTCACGGGCGCGGCGAACCAGGCGGCCTGGGGGCAGGCGACGAAGGACGCCAACGGCTTCGGGTCGACCGACGCGATCCTCGCCGTCGCCGTCGACGGGCGACAGTTCACGCTCGGCGTCCCGGACAGCGTGTCCGTCGCGCAGCGGACGCAGCTCACCGACCAGGTGGTCGCGCCGCGTCTGAGCGACGGCGACTGGTCCGGCGCGGCGATCGACGCCGCGCAGGGCCTCCAGTCCATCTCCCAGACCGGCACGGTCGCCGAGACCGGCACGGGATCCACCCCCTCATCCGGCAACGACTCCGGCATCGACTTCGGCCTCGTCCTCCTCTACGTGCTCGGCGCGATCCTCCTGGCCGCCGTCGTCACGACCCTCGTCGGCCGCCGGAAGAAGCGGAAGGCCGTCGCCGCGAAGCGCCAGATCGCGCTCGCGGAGATGAGGACCGCCGAGCAGCGCGCGGGCAGCATGCTCGTGCAGCTCGACGACGCGCTCGAGACCAGCGAGCAGGAGGTGGGCTTCGCGGAGGCGGAGTTCGGATCCGGCGCGGTCGGCCCGTACCGGGAGGTGCTCGCGTCGGCGGGCGGCAAGGTGCGCGAGGCGTTCGCGCTGAAGCAGAAGCTCGACGACACCATCGAGGACACCGACGAGGAGCGCCGCACATGGGCCGCGCGCATCGTCGACCTGTGCGAGGAGGCGCGGGCCGAGCTCGACGCTCAGGCCGCGTCGTTCGAGGAGCTGCGTGCCCTGGAGAAGAACGCGCCCCAGACCCTCGCCGCCATCGTCACCGACGCGGAGTCGCTGAAGTCGCGCATCGAGCGGACGCAGGAGGCGGTGGACCTCCTCGGCCGCCGCTACGCCGGCCCGTCGATGACGACCGTCACGGGCAACGTCGACCAGGCCCGCTCGCTCCTCTCCTTCGCGACCGACACCGCCCAGGAGGCCGCCGAGGCGATCCGCGCGGGCGATCGCGCGTCCACGGGCGAGATCGCGGTCAAGGTGCGCGCGGCGCAGCAGGCGGTCGGCCAGGCCGGCAAGCTCCTCGACGGCGTCGACCGCGTCTCGTCCGACCTCGAGCACGCGTCCACGCGCGTGCAGGAGGAGATCGCGGACGTCCGCAGCGACATCCAGGACGCCCGCGCCGCCCAGCGCGGCGGGCGCATGCCGGAGCTGACCCGGCTCGTGGAGGCGGCCGAGCAGGCCATCGCCGACGCGAAGCCGCTGCAGGGCCGTCTCGCGGATCCGCTCACGAGCGTCACGCTGCTGCAGGAGGCGGAGGCCCGGCTCGACGAGGCGCTCGCGCCCGTGCGGGAGCAGCAGGAGCAGGTGCAGCGCGCGATCGGCTACCTGCCGCGCGCGCTGTCCACCGCAGAGAGCCAGGTGGCCACCGCCCGCGACTTCATCTCCACCCGTCGCGGCGGCGTCGGCGAGGAGGCGCGCACGCGCCTCGCCCACGCGCAGCGCGCGCTCGACGACGCGCACGAGGCCGCGCCGCGCGATCCCGTACGGGCGGTCGCCGCGGCGCAGGCCGCCACCGCGTACTCCGCGCAGGCCATCGAGGCCGCGCAGCGCGACCTCGACCAGGGCGGCGGATACGGCGGCTACGGCGGCGGCATGATGGGCGGCCGCGGCGGCGGTGACGCCTTCGGCGGCGCGATCATGGGCGGAATCATCGGCGGCCTGCTCAGCGGCGGCGGAGGCGGCGGCTGGGGTGGTGGCGGCGGCGGCTTCAGCGGCGGGGGCTTCGGCGGAGGCTTCGGCGGCGGCGACTTCGGCGGCGGAGGCGGCTTCGGCGGCGGCGACTTCTAGCGACGACCAGCAGCACGACGAGAACGAGAGCGACCCATGATCAACCCATTCCGCCGAAGCACCAGACGAGAAGGAGCAGCACCCATGTCCAAGCAGTCCATCCTCGGC
Organism: Clavibacter michiganensis subsp. insidiosus; assembly: GCF_002240565.1. GTDB lineage: Bacteria > Actinomycetota > Actinomycetes > Actinomycetales > Microbacteriaceae > Clavibacter > Clavibacter insidiosus. Next base: position 2,414,119 of record NZ_MZMO01000001.1, read on the forward strand.
CGCATCGCCCAGCTCGCGAAGGCCAACATCAACAACCTCATCGACCAGGCCGAGGACCCGCAGCTCATGCTGGACCAGATGGTCCGCGACTACACGGAGAGCATCCGCGAGGCCGAGAGCGCCGTCGCCCAGACCATCGGCAACCTGCGCATGATCGAGGACGACCACCGCGAGGACGTCCAGGCCGCGCAGGACTGGGGTCGCAAGGCCCTCGCCGCGAGCACGAAGGCGGACGAGTACCGGAACGCCGGCAACACCCCGAACGCCGACAAGTTCGACGCGCTCGCCCGCGTCGCGCTGCAGCGCCAGATGCAGTCGGAGAGCGAGGCGAAGGGCGCGGAGCCCACCATCGCGTCGCAGACCGAGGTCGTCGAGAAGCTCAAGCAGGGCCTCGACACGATGCGCGGCAAGCTGCAGCAGCTGTCGTCGAAGCGCGACGAGCTCAACGCCCGCCAGAAGACGGTGCAGGCGCAGTCGCAGGTGCAGGACGCCATGAAGAGCATCGACATCATGGATCCCACCAGCGAGGTCAGCCGCTTCGAGCAGAAGATCCGCCGCGAGGAGGCCCGCGTCCGCGGCGCCGAGGAGCTGCAGGCATCCAGCCTCGACGCGCAGTTCGAGGAGCTCGAGGACCTCGGTGAGCTGACCGAGGTCGAGGCGCGCCTCGCCGCGCTCAAGTCCGGCGGGTCCGCGCCGAAGCAGGTCACGTCCGGCGAGTAGCCGACCGCTCGATGCACGGGCGCCGTCCTCCGGGGCGGCGCCCGTCGTCGTCCCGGAGGGGAATGCCCGCCCCGCGGATGCCGTTCCCTCCCCCATGACCAACATCGGAATCATCGGCGCCGGACTCATCGGCAGCCAGCTCGCCCGCCTCTTCACCTCCACCGGCCACGACGTCGTCATCGCGAACTCGCGCGGCCCGGAGACCCTCACCGACCTGATCGACGAGCTGGGCGAGCACGCGCGCGCCGCCACCGTCGAGGAGGTCGCCGAGGCCGGCGAGATCGTCGTCGTCACCATCCCGCTGAAGAACATCGACAGCGTCCCCGTCGCGCCCCTCGCGGGCAAGATCGTGATCGACACCGACAACTAGTACCCGGAGCGCGACGGCCACATCGCCGAGCTCGACGACGAGACCACGACGACCGCGGAGATGCTGCAGCGGCACCTGCCCGAGTCGAAGGTCGTCAAGGCGTTCAACCACATCTACGCGGCCGACCTCACCGAGCACGGCACGCCCGCCGGCACGCCCGACCGCCGCGCCCTGGTGATCGCAGGCGACGACGCCGACGCCAAGGCGACCGTCACCTCGATCCTCGACTCCTTCGGCTACGACACGGTCGACGCGGGACCCCTCGCGGAGGGCTGGCGCATCCAGCGCGACACCCCCGGCTACGGCCCGAAGCTCGACGCCGCGGGCCTCCGCCAGGCGCTCGCCGAGGCGAAGCGCTACCGCGACATGTAGCCCTCGTCCTCCCCGGCCGACGCCCGCCCTCCCCGCTCACGCGGAGACGGCGGGCATCGCCATCTCCGGCCTCCCAGGCGATACTGGGGTGTGCCCGCCTCCTTCGTCGTCGTCCCCCAATGGCAGGGCTCGGGCTCGTCCCGCGCCATGAGGCTCGCGGACGGCGCCGAGGCCATCCGCGGCGACCTGCCCGCGTCCGCCACGCACGTCGTCGACGTGCCCGTCGAGGCCGGCGAGTCGCTCGGCACGGGCGTGCTCCGCTACGCGTCGCTGCTCGCGGTGCGCACCCGCCAGGAGGCGGCGCTCGAGGCGGCGTCGGCGTCCGGCGCGTCCCCCGTCGTCACCGTCGGCGGCGACTGCGGCGTGGAGATCGCGTCCATCGGGCACGCGGCGGCCGCGCATCCCGGCCTCGCGGTCGTGTGGCTCGACGCCCACGCCGACCTCAACTCCCCCGCATCCTCCCCGAGCGGCGCCTTCCACGGCATGGTGCTGCGCGCCGCCATCGGCGAGGGCGTCGACGGGCTGGATCTCCCCGCGGGCACCGTCACGCCCGGCCGCGTCGTGCTCGCCGGCGTGCGCGCGCTGGACGACGCCGAGTCCGACCTCGTCGAGTCGCGCGGCATCGCGCTCCTCGGCGCCGACGCCGTGGGGCCGGAGTCGCTCGTCGCGGCGGTGGCCGCGACCGGCGCCGCGCACGTCTACATCCACGTCGACCTCGACGTGCTGGATCCCGGTGCCATGTCCGGAGTCGGCCACCCCGAGCCGTTCGGGCTCGACGTGCAGGTCGTGACCGAGTCGATCAAGGCGCTGCGCCGGTCGTTCGAGCTCGCGGGCGCGGGGATCACCGAGTTCGCGCCCTCCTCCCCCGCGGCGGCCGTGGACGACATGGGCACCATCCTGAGGATCATCGGGGCGCTGACCGGGCCCGTGTGACCCGACCGGGTGGTCGCGCCGCGCTCCCGGCCCTGCGAGGCTGGGGCGGACGATCGAAGGAGACCGCCGTGAGCGACGACGCCCGCACCGCATCCCCCGCCGAGCACCCGGCCGACGAGGCACCCCGGGTGCGCGTCGAGCGGCGCGGCCACCTACTGCTCATCGGCCTCGACCGGCCCGCGAAGCGCAACGCCGCCGACATGCGGATGCTCCGCGAGCTCGCGAGCGCGTACGGCCTGCTCGACCGCGACCCGGAGCTGCGCGTCGGCGTCGTGCACGCGATCGGCGACCACTTCACCGGCGGGCTCGACCTCGCGGACGTGGCCCCGCACATCGGGCAGGGCCCCGGCGGCGGGCTCGACAGCGTGCCGGATGACGGCGTCGACCCGTGGCGGATGGCGGATGCGGGCGTCGGCAAGCCCGTGGTCCTCGCGGTGCAGGGCACGTGCCTCACCCTCGGGATCGAGCTGGCCCTCGCGAGCGACGTCGTGGTGGCGGCGGCCGGCACGCGGTTCGGGCAGATCGAGGTCGCGCGCGGGATCCTGCCGTTCGGCGGCGCGACCCTCCGCTTCCCCGCGGTCGCGGGCTGGGGCGATGCCATGCACTGGATCCTCACGGGCGACCCGTTCGACGCGGAGGAGGCCAAGCGGATGCGCATCGTGCAGCTCGTGGTGCCCGACGGCGAGCAGCTGCGGGCGGCGATCGGGATCGGCGAGCGCATCGCCGCGCAGGCGCCGCTCGCCGTGCAGGCGACGCTCCGCAACGCCCGCGCCGCCGTCCGCGACGGGCACGGGGCCGCGGCCGCCGCGCTCCCCGCCGAGCTCGTGCGGCTCGCGGGATCCGAGGACGCGGCACGCGGCATGCGCGCGGCCGCCGAGCGCCGTCCCGCGGACTTCGTCGGCCGCTGATCCGCCGACCGAAGCCGCCCGGCTGGCGTGACGGACGCCGGGCGTAGGGTCGGACGATGACCTCCTACGACCTCATCGTCATCGGTGCCGGCCCTGTCGGCGAGAACGTCGCCGACCGCGCGAAGCAGGGCGGGCTCTCCGTGCTCGTCGTCGAGTCCGAGCTCGTCGGGGGTGAGTGCTCCTACTGGGCCTGCATGCCCAGCAAGGCGCTCCTGCGCTCCGGCAGCGCCCTCCGCGCCGCGCGCGCCGTCGCCGGATCCAAGGAGGCCGTCACGGGCGGCCTCGACGTCGCCGCCGCGCTGAAGCGTCGCGACTCCTTCACCAGCTCCTGGGACGACCAGGGGCAGGTGAGCTGGCTCGAGGGCATCGGCATCGACCTCGCGCGCGGACACGGGCGCATCTCCGGGCCGCGCCGCGTCACGGTCACCGCGCCGGACGGATCCGTCACCGAGCACGAGGCGACCCACGCGGTCGCCGTCTCCACCGGCACCGCAGCCCTCCTCCCCGACATCCCCAGCCTCGCCGAGGCGCAGCCGTGGACGAGCCGCGAGGCCACCGCCGTGGAGGTCGTCCCGGACTCGGTCGTCATCATCGGGGGCGGCGTCGTCGCGGCCGAGATGGCCACCGCGTACGCCTCGCTCGGCAGCACCGTCACGATCATCGCGCGCAGCGGCCTGCTCGCCGGCCAGGAGCCCTTCGCGGGCGAGCTCGTCGGCGACAGCCTGCGCGACATGGGCGTCGACGTGCGCCTCGGCGCCTCGCCCTCCCGCGTCACGCGCGACGGCGACCGGGTCACGGTCGCGATCGACGGCGGATCGGACGTGACGGCCGCCGAGGTGATCGTCGCGACCGGCCGCATCCCGCGCACGGAGGACCTGGGGCTCGACACCGTGGGCCTCGAGGCCGGCGCGTACCTCGACGTGGACGACACGATGCTCGTCGCGGGCGAGGTCAACGCGGAGACGCCGTGGCTCTACGCCGTCGGCGACGTCAACCACCGCGCGCTCCTCACCCACCAGGGCAAGTACCAGGCGCGCGCCGCCGGCGACGTCATCGCCGCGCGCGCGACCGGCGGCACCGTCGACGACTCCCCCTGGGGCATCCACGTCGCGACCGCCGACCACCGCGCCGTCCCGCAGGTCACGTTCACCGACCCCGAGGTCGCGAGCGTCGGCCTCACGGCGAAGGCGGCCGACGACGCCGGGATCCGCACGCGCGTCGTCGACTACGACCTCGGATCCATCGCCGGCTCGAGCCTGCACGCCGACGGGTACGCGGGGAAGGCCCGCATGGTCGTCGACGAGGACCGCGGCGTCATCGTCGGCGTCACGTTCGTCGGCCAGGACGTCGCCGAGCTGCTGCATTCCGCCACCATCGCGGTCGTCGGCGAGGTGCCGCTCACGCGCCTCTGGCACGCCGTGCCGTCGTACCCCACCATCAGCGAGATCTGGCTGCGCCTCCTCGAGACGTACGGGCGGCCGACCGCGTGATCCGGGCCGGCATCGGCGCCGCGGTGGGAGCCCTCCGCGGCGTCCTGCTGGACTCGCCGCTCTCGCGCGCGGGCAGCGGCGTCGCCACCGCGGTGGGCCTCGCGATCGGCCTGCCGCTGAGCACGGGAGAGGTGCGCCGTCACGGCGACCTCATCGTGCTGACGGGCCTGCCGTCCTGGGTCTTCGGGCGCGGCGGCACGTGCGTCGGCCGGGTTTACCTCACGCGCGACAACGCCGGATCCGCGGTGCTCGAGCACGAAGCCGTGCACGTCGTGCAGTGGCGGCGGTACGGGCTGCTGATGCCGCTGCTCTACTGGTGGGCGGGGCGGGATCCGCTGCGGAACCGGTTCGAGATCGAGGCCGGCCTGGAGAAGGGCGGCTACCGGTGAGCGGGCCGCTCGACGGCCGCACGGTCGTCCTCACGGGCGCGAGCTCCGGCATCGGCCGCGTCGCCGCCCGCGAGCTGCACGCGCGCGGCGCCGACGTGGTCGTGGTCGGCCGCGATCCCGAGCGGACGCGCGGCGTCGCGGCCGAGCTGGGCGCGCGGCACGTGCTCGCCGACATGGACCGGCTCGACGAGGTGCGCGCGCTGGCGGCGACGCTGCTCGAGACGTGCCCGCGGATCCACGTTCTGGCCCTGAACGCCGGCAGCCTCGTCCCCCGGCGAGCTATGACGATCGACGGCCACGAGACCACGTTCCAGCGCAACGTCCTCGCGCCGTTCCTCCTCACGCGCCTGCTCCTCCCCCGCCTCGAGGAGACGCAGGCCGCGCTCGGCGCCGACGAGAGCCCGGTGCGCGTCATCGGCACCGCGAGCCGCGCGAACCTGTGGGGCCGCGTGCGCCTCGACGACCTCGACTGGCGGAAGCGCCCCTGGCTCGGCGGCTGGCAGGCGTACGGCACGTCGAAGGCGATGATGATCCTGATGATGCGCACGCTCGCCGAGCGCGTCGGCCCTCGGGGCATCGAGGCGTGCTCGTTCCACCCGGGCCTGGTGCGCACGTCGTTCGGATCCGACAGCACCGTGATGAAGGCGCTGCTCGCGCTCTCGATGGGCGCCTACGGCATCTCCGCCGAGGCGGGCGCCGTGCCTCTGGTGCAGCTCGCGTCGGTGCCCGACATGGCCGCGCCGAACGGCACGTACTTCGACCAGCTCACGCCCGACGGGAAGACGACCGCGCGGGCCAGGGACCCGCAGCTCGGCCGCGACCTGTGGGCGGCACTGGAGCTGGCGGCGGGCACGGACGAGCGACTGCCGCGCTGAGACGCCCCGCAGCGCATCGCAGCCGGCGGATCCGCGTCAGCGCGTCGCGAGCAGGTGCAGCAGGTCGTCGTGCCCGCCGACATGGCCGCCGAGCAACACGCTGACCTCGGTGACCGGGTGCTCGTCGGAGATCGGCGCGGAGAAGACCATCATCTCGCTGGCCCACGCGCCGACCGCCCGGGCGACCGCGGCCATCGGCTCGGCAGGCGCGCCGTCGACCCCGCGGCCCTCGCGCGCGATCACGGTGACGACCATGCGCGGCGGGTGCGCGAGCGCGACCTCGACCGCGGCGTCCGGCACCTCGACGAACACGCTGCCGCGCGTGCACAGGGGCAGGGCGGCGAGCGCGGCCTGCGTCTCGGCGAGGCCGGTCTCGTCGGTGACGAGCAGCACCTGGCGCTTCACGTCCTTGCGCGTGCGCGAGCGGGTCGCTCCGGCCATGGTCAGGATCCCTCCGCCGCGCCCCGGCGCCAGTAGCCCATGAAGGCGACCTGGCGCCGGTCGATGCCGGTGTCGCGCACGAGGAAGCGGCGCAGGGCCTTGATGCAGCCGGACTCGCCCGCGAGCCAGGCGTAGAGCGTGGAGCCCTCGTGGACGACCGGCGCGTCCCAGACGATGGCGTCGGCGTCGTCCGCGGCGAGCGGCTGCGCGGCCTCGGCGAGCGCGACCTCGGGGACGGCGATGGCGCCGACCTTCACGTGGCAGTCGACCCAGTGGCGCACGGCCTCCTCGAGGCGGGATCCGTTCGGCCGTCCGTCGCGCGGCAGCCAGGTGAGGTGGACGCCCTTCGGCACGCGCACGTCGAGGCGGTCGCCCGTGACGGGCACCTCGATGAAGGCGCAGCCCACGGCGTCGTCGGGAAGGGAGGAGAGGATGTTGCAGATGGCGGGCGCGGCCGTCTCGTCGCCCGCGAGGAGCAGCGAGCGCGCGGCGCCCGGGTGCCACTCGATGCCGAGGCCGCGGGCGGGGCTGAGGGCGTCGGGACCGATGATGACCATCTCGTCGCCGGGCTGCGCGGAGCCCGCCCAGCGGGAGGCGGGACCCATGTCGCCGTGCAGCGCGAAGTCGATGTCGACCTCGCCGAGCTCGCGGCGCACCGCGCGGGACGTGTAGGTGCGCAGCGGGTTGCGCTCGGCGTCCGGCAGGGCGCGCCACCAGGCGAACCAGTCGTCGCCGCCGACGCCGGTGAGATCCGGCAGGCCGTGCTCGGCGACGGGCAGCAGCAGCTTGATGCGCTGGTCGAGGCACTCGTCGCCGAAGTCGCGCAGGTCGTCGCTCTGGAACGTGATCCGCAGGAACGTGGGGCTGACGCGCTCGGTACGCGCGACCCGGGCCGCGAACGGCCGGTAGGCGGGACGCTCCACCGCGGGTTGCTCCGCGACCACGGCCGAGGCTTCTGCCGTGCTGCTGGCGAGGGTCGCGGTGGAGGTAAGCACAGCCTAAGTATGGCATGCCTTACCTCAGGGAGCGAGGGCGGGCGGCGGATCGGGACCGGGATCCACGGGAGGATGTCAGGGTGATCGCCCCCGTCCTCGTCGCCGTGTTCGTGGGCGCGGTGGCGCAGCGCGTGACGGGCCTCGGCTTCGCGCTCGTGGTGGCGCCCGTGCTGGTGATCCTGCTCGGGCCGTTCGACGGCGTGATGATCGTCAACCTGTGCAGCGTGCTCTCGGCGTCGCTGATCCTCGCGGGCGTGCGGCGCGACGTGGAGTGTCGGCGCTACCTCCTGCTCGCGGGGCCCGCGGTGGTCGGCATCGTGCCGGGCGCGCTGCTCGCCTACCTGCTGCCGGAGCCGGCGCTCGAGATCGGCATCGGCGTGCTGCTCGTCGCCGCGCTCACGACCTCGCTCGCGCTGCGCCGCACCACCCGGGTGATCGACGGCCCGGGCGTCATGGCCGGCTTCGGCTTCGCGGCGGGCGTGATGAACGCGGCAGCCGGGATCGGCGGGCCGAGCGTGAGCGTCTACGCGGTCGTCAGCCGGTGGAAGCAGCGCGGGTTCGCGGCCACGCTGCAGCCGTTCTTCCTCACCACGGGCGCGGCGTCGCTGATCACGAAGCTCGTTCTCGCGCCCGACCGCTTGCCGGACCTCGGCGCGGCCGCGTGGGTCGGCATCGTGGTGACGCTCGTCGCCGGGGTGGGCGCGGGCACGCTGCTGGCACCGCGGATCCCGTCCCGCGGGGCGCGCACGGCCGTCGTGGTGATCTCGTTCACGGGCGCGGTGACGGCGATCGTCAAGGGCGTCGGCGGGCTCGTCTGATCCGGGCGCTCCCCGCTGCGGCGCTCACCGCTGCGCCGCTCACCACTGCGGCGGGTGCCGGCGCTGCCAGTGCAGCCGCCGCTCGAGCTGCCGCCCGATCGCGAGGAGCGTCGCCTCCCCGCCCGGCCGCCCGATGAGCTGCACACCCATGGGCAGGTCGTCGTCCGTGAGGTGCACGGGCAGCGTGATCGCGGGCAGGCCCGTGACGTTCGCGAACGACGTGTACGGCGTGTACCGCACCTGCTGCGCGAAGTTCCGCTCGCCGTCCTCGGCGTCGTACCAGCCCACCGGCCGCGGCTCCTGCGCGAGGGCGGGCGTGAGCACGGCGTCGACGTGCGCGAACTGCGCGATGACGCTGCGCTCGTAGGCGGCGAGCTGGGCCAGCGCGCGGGCGAGGTCGCGGGCGGAGAGCGCGCGGCCGCGCTCGACGAGCCAGCGCGTGAGCGGCTCGAGGAGGTCGAGCTGGTCGCCCTCGGCCGGGATGCCCGCGGCACCGGCCTGCCAGATGGTGCGGAACGCGGGCGCGTAGGTGGGATCCGGGCGGAGCGCGAGGTCCTCGAGGCCGTGGCCCATGGTCGCCAGCTCGCGCACGGCGAGGGCGAGGGCGTCGTCGGCGGAGGGGTCGCGCACGATCTCGTAGGCGTCGTCCCACGGGGTCGTCGTCATCACGCCGATCTGGAAGCGGCCCTCGCCGCGCACGGCCGCGCCCAGCAGGTCGCCGTCGGGATCCTCGGGCGCACGCAGGGTGAAGGGGTGCGGGATGCGGCCGTTGACCCGGCCGATCATCGCGTCGAGCAGCATGGCCGCGTCCGCGACGCTGCGGGCGAGCGGGCCGGGCACGACGAGGCCGGCGAGCGACTCCTGGCCGGATCCCGCGGGCACGAGGCCGCGCGACGGCTTGAGGCCGACGAGGCCGGTGGCCGCGGCGGGGATGCGCACCGAGCCGCCGCCGTCGGATCCCGGGGCGAACGGGAGCAGGCCCGCCGCGACCGCGACGGCCGCTCCCCCGCTGGATCCGCCGGCCCCGCGCGTGGTGTCCCACGGCGTGCGGGCGGGCGGCGCGACGAGGCTCTCGGTGTACGACGGCAGGCCGAACTCGGGCGCGCTGGTCTTGCCGAGGCTGATGCCGCCCGCGTCGTCGAGCGCCTGCGGGATCGCGTCGGTGCGCTCGGAGATGTGGTCGCGGAACAGGCGCGAGCCGAACGTGGTGCGGACGCCGGCGCGCTCGGACAGGTCCTTGTCGCCGAACGGCAGGCCCCAGAGCGGCGCGGTGCGCGGCACCTCGCGCTCGACGAACCGCGCGCGCTCCAGGGCGCGGTCGGCGGTGACGGTCGAGAAGGCGCCGAGGCCCGGATCCAGCCGCTCGATGCGCTCGAGGTAGTGGGTCACGAGCTCGGTCGGGGTGACCACGCCGCGCTGGAGCTGGTCCCACTGGTCCTGGGCGCTGAGGTGGTGGAGTTCGAACACCGCTCCAGCGTAGGCCGGGGCGGATGCGCGGACGGGGCGGGCGCCGGTCGTCCGGCACCCGCCCCGTCCGTCACGGACGCGCCCGCGTCAGCGGCGCACGGCCGACGACATCCGGCGGCGGAAGGCGACCAGCGCGAGGCCGAGGACCAGCGCCGCGAGCGAGGTCCCGAGCACGGGGCCGGACTCGGATCCGGTCGCCGCGAGCGTCGGCTCGGAGCTCGGCGCGGGCACCGTGCCCGTGCCGGACGGGACGACGGATCCCGCCTCGGTGTCGAGCGCGTAGAGCACCGAGGCGCCCGTGCTCGGCAGCAGGAACGCGAGCTGGTGCGGTCCCGCGGCGAGGCCGGCCGGCACGGTGAACCGGACGCTCGCGCGCCCCTGCTCGTCGGTCGTGTCGACCACCGCGGCGTCGATCGGCGTGTGCGCGACCTCCTCGCCGTCGATGAGCGTCACGACCTCGGTGTCCTGCACGGGCGCGTTCGAGACGAGCAGCGAGGACATCTCGTACGAGCGCTCCTGGCCGGCGGCGGGTGCGGCTCCCGTGGTGTCGACGACCCCGATGGAGCGCGTCGCCGAGTCGGGCTCGACGGGCGAGAACTCGGTGATGTGGTCCACGAACGCCGTGAGGTCGACGCGACCCGAGTCGCTCTGCTCGGTCGTGTTCGCGAGCTCCGTGAAGTTGTCGCCGCCCTCCGCGAGGAAGCTGTTGGCGACCATCGTGAAGACGCGCGCGGGATCCACCGGCTCGCCCTGGAAGAACACGCCCGCGATCCTCGCGCCGCGCGCGGCCGTCGGGTCGTACGTGTAGGTGAGGTCGCGCGAGAGGCCGAGCTTGAGGAACGGCCGCGACGACCCCTCCGGCTGCCACTGCTGCTCGAGCACGGCCTTGACACCCGCGCCCGTGATCTTCGCGGTCGTGAGCGTGTTGGCGAACGGCTGCACGATGGCGGCCTCCTTGTAGGTCACCTCGCCCTCGGAGTCGCCCGCGCCGGAGGACGCGACGTTCAGGTCCTGGCGGATGCCGCCCGGGTTCATGAAGGCGATCTCGGTGCCGAGGTCCGCCTGCGTGGCCCACAGCTGCGCATCGGCGACGAGGTTGCCGATCGTGGACTCGCCGCCGCGGTTCTCGGAGCCGTCGGCCTGGCGGGCGCGCGTGATGTCGCCCGTGATCTCGCCGACCGTGCGGCTGCCGATGACCTCGGCCTTCGCGACCGCGTCGTCGACGATGCGCTGCACCGCGGGATCCGCCGGAAAAGCCGGCTTCCCGTCCGCGGTGAGCAGCGGCACGAGCTCGCTCGAGATCGACGTGAGGGCCCTGGTGGCGCTATCCACCGTGAGCGACAGGTGCCCGAGGTTCGTGCCGTAGCTGCCGGTCTGCAGCACGGGCAGCGGCAGGGCCCTGCCCGCGACGGGCAGCTCGTAGTCGTAGCCGAGGTGGGTGTGGCCGGAGATCACGGCGTCGACGTCGGCCTGCACGCCCGTGACGATGCGGCCGAAGACCGAGTCGTCGGTGAGGGACGACTCGTCGGAGGTGGACGCGCCCTCGTGCACGACGAGCACGACCACGTCGGCCTCGCCGTTCGCGTCGTCGCCGTCGCGGAGCGCGCGGGCGGTCGCGGTGGACGCGTCGACGACGCTGCCGACGTCGAGGGTCGCGATGCCGGCCGGGCTCACGAGCTCGGGCAGCGCCTCGGTGGTCGCGCCGACGAACGCGACGCGCACGCCGTCGATGTCCTGCACGTCATAGGCCGCGTACGCGTGCTCCGTCGTGCCCTTCTCGTAGAGGTTCGCCGAGATGTAGGGGAAGTCCGAGTGATCCGTGACGCGGCCGTCGACGTCGTCGCGGCCCTGGTCGAACTCGTGGTTGCCGAGGGTCGAGACGGAGACGCCCATGGCGTTGAGCGCGTCGAGCGTCGGCTCGTCGGCTTGCGACAGCGAGGTGAAGGTCGATGCGCCGATGTTGTCGCCCGCGCTGATCAGCGTGCTGTTCGGGTTCTCGGCCTTCGCCTGCTGGAAGGCGCCGGAGATGACGGCGGCGCCCGCGGTGGACGACGTGGTCTCGAGGCGGCCGTGGAAGTCGTTGATCGAGTACACGTCGATGGCGACGTCGCCCTCGGCGGCCGACGCGGGCGCGGCGCCGAGGCCGAGGACCGCGGTGGCGGAGAGCCCCGCCACGAGGGCGAGGGCGCCGGAGCGCGCGGCTCCGGACGGGTGACGGGTGGGAGCTGAGCGCATGCGGGGACATCCTCGTTCGGGCGGGCGGCGGTGCTCAATACCTTACGGAGCTGCGGTTTCCGTGCGGTTAACTCCCGGATCCGCTGCGAGCGCCGCCGCGCCCGCGCGCTGCCGCCGTGCCACCTCAGCCGCGCACGAGCCCCGCGAGCTCCGCCCGGGTGGAGGCGCCCATCTTCCGCAGCAGGTTCGCGACGTGGAACTTCACCGTGTTCTCGCTGATCCCGAGCGCGGTCGCGATGGCGCGGTTGCGGGATCCCCCGGCCACGAGCGCGAGCACCTCCCGCTCGCGCGCGCTGAGCCCCGCCTCCCCGGCGGCGTCGAGACCCGCGGCGGGCGCGTCGAGCGGCAGGCGCACGGCGATCTCGGATCCCCAGCCCGGCGTCGCCGTCACGTCGAGCGCGCCGTCGAGGGCGGCGACGCGGTCGGTGAGGCGGCGGAGCGCGTCGAGGTCGGCGGTGGTCGCGCCCGCGCCGTCGTCGCGGATCCCGACGAGCAGGTTGCTGCCGTCGCAGTCCCACTGGATCCGCACGCGCGTCACGTCCGGCTGCTCGACGAGCGCGAGCACGGCGCCGCGGACGATGGCCCGGCCCGCGTGCGCGACCTCGCCCGGGAGCGCCCGGCCGTCGACGGGCGGCTCGACGAACTGGACGTCGAGGTCGCGGAAGCGCACGAGCGGCCGCAGGTCGTCGCGGAGCCGGGCGAAGGCGCGCGCGACGGGCTCCTCGCCGAGCGAGCGGTCGCGGTCGCTCGCGGCGCGCAGCTCGACCATGGCGTTGGTCGCCAGGTCGGCGGCGGTCTGGCGCGCGGCCGCGTCGCCCGTGCGGGAGGAGCGGAGCACCGCGAGGAGCGACTCGAGCGTGGTGGCGTGCGCGTCGCCGAGCTCCGACACGACCCGGGCGCGCTCGGAGGAGACCGCGCGCGCCTCGGCGAGGTAGGCGGGCGGCGCGGCGGCGACCTGCTGCCGGATCCCGTGGGCCACGCTCCGCCACAGCGCGCGGACGAGCTCGCGGGCACCGGGGACGTCGTCGTGCGCGGCGACGGGATCCACGAGCACGAGGAGCGCGCCCGTGTCGGCGCGCCACGCGGCGACCGTGCGCGGTCGGCCGCCGACGGGGTGCTCGACGGCCCAGGCGGAGCCGGCGTCGCCGGCCACGTCGCCGGATCCGTCGGCGAGGCTCGCGAGGATCCGGTCGAGCTCGGCGATGGTCACGTTCTCCACGACCTCGGCCTCGCCCGCCTTCTTGCGCGGGCGGCCGGTGCAGTCCTCCGTGAAGATCACGAGGGCCCGGTGCGCGACCACCGGCTGGAGCAGTCCGGACAGCGCCTCGGCCACCTCCTGCAGCGGGGCGGCGAGCGCGTCGTGCAGGCCGTCGAGGAGGGCGACCTGGTCGGCGGCGGGAGGGGCGGCGGGATCGGCGGGGTGGGTCCGAGACGGCATGCCGCCACCGTACGCCCACCCGATCCGCCGCCCGCGCGACGGCGACCTGCTCGGACGGGTAGGTGGATCCACCCGTCGGGTGGGCGGCACGGACGGGCCGCGAGGAGCACCCTCGAAGAGTGACGAACACGACGCACCCCCGCCCGACCGGCGACGCCCCCGTCGACGTCGCCGCCGCGATCACCCTGATCTCCGACGAGAACGCCCGCGTCGCCCGCGCCCTCACGGACCCGGATCTCGCGCAGCGCCTCGACGAGGCCGCCCGCGTGATCCGCGACGGCCGCCGCGTCTTCGCCCTCGGCGCCGGCCGCTCCGGCCTCGCGCTCCGCATGACCGCCATGCGGTTCATGCACCTGGGGCTCGACGCGCACGTGGTCGGCGAGGCCACGTCGCCCGCGATCGAGGAGGGCGACGTCCTCCTGGTCGCGAGCGGATCCGGCACCACCGCCGGCATCGTCAGCGCCGCGCAGACGGCGCACGACGTCGGGGCCCGCATCGTGGCCCTGACGACGGCCGACGACTCGCCGCTCGCCGACCTCGCGGACGTCACCGTGCTGATCCCCGCGGCCGCCAAGCAGGACCACGGCGGCACGGTCTCGGCGCAGTACGCGGGCGGGCTCTTCGAGCTCTCCGTCGCGCTCGTCGGCGACGCCGTGTTCCACGCGCTGTGGCAGGCGTCCGGCCTCTCAGCCGACGAGCTGTGGCCGCGTCACGCCAACCTCGAGTGACCGACGGTCACCCGATCCCCCACCACGACACGCATCACGACAGGAAGAGGAACCGCATGAAGCTCCAGGTAGCCATGGACGTGCTCACGACGAAGGACGCTCTCGAGCTGGCCGGCAAGGCCGCGCCGCACGTCGACATCATCGAGCTGGGCACCCCGCTCATCAAGGCCGAGGGCCTCTCCGCGATCACCGCGATCAAGGAGGCGCACCCCGACAAGATCGTCTTCGCCGACCTGAAGACGATGGACGCCGGCGAGCTCGAGGCCGACATCGCGTTCTCCGCGGGCGCCGACCTCGTCACCGTCCTCGGCGTCGCAGGCGACAGCACCATCGCGGGCGCCGTCAAGGCTGCGAAGAAGCACGGCAAGGGCATCGTCGTGGACCTCATCGGCGTCCCCGACAAGGCCACGCGCGCGAAGGAGGTCACCGAGCTCGGTGCCGAGTTCGTGGAGATGCACGCGGGCCTCGACGAGCAGGCGGAGGACGGCTACACGTTCGGCGACCTGCTCGAGGCCGGCAAGGCCTCCGGCGTCGCGTTCTCCGTCGCGGGCGGCGTGAAGCCCGGCACCATCGGCGACGTGCAGGACGCGGGCGCCGTGGTCGCCGTCGCGGGCGGCGCGATCTACTCGGCCGACGACCCGGCCGCGGCCGCCGCCGAGCTGCGGGCCGCCATTCGCTGATCCACCCGCATCACCCGAGCGCCGCGCACCCCGTCTCCGGACGGGTGCGCGGCGCTCGTGCGTGCAGCCCGTGCGTCAGCCGAGCGTCGCCAGGACCTCGAGCTCCTCGTCGCGCGTGAGGCCGGATGCGCGCGGCCGGTCGAGCCCGCGCTCGCGCTCGTCGGCGAGCACGTCCCGCATCGTCTCGGCGAGCGGGCGGCGCGGGACGCCGAGCGCGCGGATGGCCGCGTCGCTCCGGGCGAGCATCCCGGCCGCCTCGCCCGGCAGCCACAGCGGCAGCGAGCGCGGTCCCGCCCAGTGCAGCACGTCGGCCTCCGCGAGCTGCTCGTCCGTCGCCACCACCCGCTCCCCGGTGGATCCCGCCGCCTCGGCCGCGAGGTCCAGCGCGTCCGCCAGCGGGACGCTCTCGCCCACCGCGTCGACCACGCCGTCGAGCCCGCGCACCCCGGCCTCGACGACGAGGTCGGCGAGGTCGCGCGCGTCGATCACCTGCGAACGGCGTCCGGTCGTGTCCGGCACGAGCACGGGTCCGTCGCCCGCGAGCGCGAACCGGGCGGCCCAGTACCCGAACCGGTCGCTGTCGTCGCCGGGTCCGGTGATGAGGCCGGGGCGCACGATCATGCGCCGTCCGGCGAGCGCCGCGGTCACCGCGCGCTCGGCCGCGACCTTCGCCTGGCCGTACTCCTCGAGGTCGACGGGGTCCACGAGCGGCGCCGTCTCGTCCTCGCCCGGACGCGCGAACGACGCGTACACCGACACGGTGCTGACGAGCGTCCAGTGCCGGGCCCGGTCGGCGAGCGCCGCCACGGCCTCGCGCGCGTGCTGCGCCGAGGAGGTGAGGTCGACGACCTCGTCCCAGTCCGCGCCGGCGACGGCCGCGTACGCGTCGGGCCGGTCGCGGTCGACCGCGACGAACCGCGTGAGCTCGGGTGCGGATCCGCCGGTGCCGCGCGCGAGGCACGTCACCCGGTCGCCGCGCGCCGCCAGCCGCTCCGCGACGAGCCGGCCGATCCACGCGGTGCCGCCGAGCACGAGCACGTCCCGCGGGGCCACCGAGACGCCCGCGTCCGCGCAGCTCACGACTCGCGCGCCGGCGTCGTCTTCCCGGGCCGCACCGACGCCGTCCCCGCGACGTCGATCCGCGTCACGCCGCCCTCCTCCTCGGTCACGTCGATGCGCGGTGCCGCGTCCGACTCCACGGCCTTGGGCGCCGTCGTCAGCTGCTCGTGCCGCTTCTCCGCGAAGTCGGCGTCGCGGGCCGCGTCGTGCCCCAGATCCTCGTGCTCGTCCTGCTGCATGGGTGCGCCTCTCGTCCCGTCCACCGTACGCGGACGCGCGACGACGACCGCGCGCCGTCCGCCCTCCGTCGCGCGCCCTCCACCGTCGGGGGGATCCGCGCCGCAGCCGCCCCGCGTACCGTGGCGGCATGAGCGCACAGGAGCCGACCCCGCCCGATCCCGCCCCCAGCTCCTGGTCCCCGGTCGCGCCGCCCGTCGCGCCGCCCGTCGACCCCGGCGCTCCCCCGGCGGCCGGCATGCCCGACCCGATCCCGCCCGAGCTCCCGCCGCTCCCCGAGCGCCCGCCCGTCCCGTACCACCACGGCCTCCGCGACACGGGCGGCCCCTGGCGCGGGATCCTCGCGCTCGTGCTCGGCGTCGTCGCGTTCTTCGTCCTGTCGCTCGTGTTCGGCATCGTCGGCTTCGGGATCGACTTCCTCACCGGCCGCCTCGACCCGACGGACGAGTCGTCGCTCGAGACGATGACCCCCGTGATCATGCTCGCCACGAACCTGTCGCTGGCCGCCCTGATCCCCGTCTCCATGCTCCTGCAGCGCTGGCTCTTCGGCGTGCGGATGGGCGCGATGTCCTCCATCGCGGGCCGGTTCCGCTGGCGCTGGCTGGGCCGCGTCGCGCTCGTGATGGTGCCCGTCTTCGTCGTCTACATCGGCGTCACGTTCGCGCTCGACCCCTCCGGCGAGATCCGCGTCGACGGCGAGGTGGTCGCGTTCCTCGTCATCATCCTGCTCACGACCCCGCTGCAGTCCGCCGGCGAGGAGTACGGGTTCCGCGGTCTCGTCCAGCGCTCGGTCGGATCCTGGTTCCGGAGCACCCGGGTCGCCCTCGTGGTCGGGGCGCTGGTCTCCAGCTCCCTCTTCGCGCTCGCCCACCTCGCGGAGGACCCGTGGCTCATCGCCTACTACTTCGTGTTCGGCATCTCGGCGACCATCTCGGCCCGCATGACCGGCGGCCTCGAGGCGCCCGTGCTGATCCACGCGCTCAACAACACGCTGCTGTTCCTCCCCACGGCGCTCCTGGGCCAGATGTCCGAGAGCCTCGACCGCAGCGCGGGCACCGGCGGCCCGTTCATGCTGCTGCCGATGGTCGTGGTGCTGGGATCCGCGCTCCTCACCGGCTGGTGGGCGCGCCGTCATCGCCTCCAGACGGTCGCGCCCCGGCCGCTCACCGCGAAGGAGGAGCGGCGGGAGCGGGAGCGGGCGTGGTGGGACGGGGAGCGGCAGCGCCAGGCGTCGCTCGCCGCATGGTCCGCGCCCACAGGCCCGGCCGCTCCGTCGGCTTGAGCGTCAGCTGCATCGTGACGGTGCCGAGCCAGCGCCCGAACTTCCAGCCCACGCGGCCCATCCGCCCGCTCTCCGTGAAGCCGAGCGACGCGTGCAGCCGGATGGAGGCGTCCGCGCCCTGGTCGGCGATGACCGCGATGACCTCGCGGATCCCGGCCTCCCGGCACGCGCCGATGAGCGCCACCAGGAGCGCGCGCCCGAGGCCCTTGCCCGTGGATGCCGCGCCGAGGTAGATCGAGTCCTCCACGGTCGTCCGCGACGACCGGCGGTTGCCGACCGGCTCGACGAGCGCGTAGCCGAGCACCTGCCCCGACGGCGAGACCGCGACGAGGAACGGCATGCCCATGCGCTCGAGCTGGCTGAAGCGTCCGCGCCACCGGGCGAGCGTCATGCGCGTCTCGTCGAAGGTGACGGTGCTGTTCATCACGTAGTGGTTGTAGACCTCGCGGACGTCCGGGAGGTCGGAGGCCGTGGCCGACCGGATCTCGTAGGAGAAGACGGGCAGCGGCGGCGCGGGCTTCCGGAGGTGGGCGGGCAGGCGGCGCCTCCGCTGGTATTCCTCCTCGAGCATGCCGCGATCCTACGGGGACCGCGGCGCGCTCGGCCGGAACCCGCGATGCGGTCTCAGAGCCGCCAGTCGACCGGATCCGCGCCCTGCTCGGCGAGGAGCGCGTCCGCCCGGCTGAACGGCTTCGAGCCGAAGAACCCGCGCGACGCCGACAGCGGGCTCGGGTGCACCGAGGTGATCGGGGGCACGGGAGCCAGCATCGGCGCGAGCGATCCCGCGTCCTTGCCCCACAGGATCGCGACGAGCGGGCCGCCGCGCGCCGCCAGCCCGCGGATCGCGCATTCCGTCACGGCCTCCCAGCCCTTCCCGCGGTGCGACGCGGGAGCACCCGGCCGCACCGTGAGCACGCGGTTGAGCAGCAGCACGCCGCTGCGGGTCCACGCGGTGAGGTCGCCGTGCTCGGGGGTCGGGATCCCGAGGTCGTCGCGCAGCTCGCGGTGGATGTTGACGAGGCTCCGCGGCACGGGCCGTACGTCGGGCTCGACCGAGAACGACAGGCCGACGGGGTGGCCGGGCGTGGGGTACGGATCCTGCCCGACGATGAGCACGCGCACGTCGGCCAGCGGCTGCTGGAACGCCCGCAGCACGCGGTCGCCCAAGGGGAGGTAGGGGCGGCCGGCGGCGACCTCGGCCCGCAGCCACTCCCCCATCCGCGCGATGTCGTCGGCGACGGGCGCGAGCACGTCGGCCCAGCCGGCGTCCATGAGGCCGCGCTCGACGAGCTCCGGCAGGGTCAGCGCCACGGGCGGTGGATCAGGACGCGCCGGCGGAGCTGACGGTGACGCCGGTCTCCGAGCCGATGACGGACCAGACGCTGCCGCGCCCCTCGACGACCAGCTGGCCCTCGCCCACGATGAGCACGGTGCCCTCGTCGATGGCGACGCCGCCCTCGACGAGCCCCGCCTCGGTCGCGGCGATGAGCCGGGTGAGGGTGCCCCACTGGGCGGCGTGCACGTCGACCGCGACGTCGATGAGGCCGATGCCCTGCTCCACGGTGACCTCATCGAGGTCCTCGCTCGCGGACTCCTGCACGACCTCGACGTCGCCGATGCGCCAGCCGCCGACGATCGCGGTCTCGGCGGCGACCGCGGCGCCCGCGGAGAAGCCGAGGTACGGGACCCCGGCGGTGACCTGGCGGCGGATCTCGCCGAAGACCGGCTCGAGCGCCTGGCGGTACGCGGGGGTCAACCCGCCGCCGACGACGATGCCGTCGACGTCCTGCAGCTGCGCGACCTCGATGGATCCGCCCTCGGGCGCGAGCACCGCGACGGGCTCGGAGGCGCCCGCGGCACGGAGCGCGGCGGCGTACTGGTCGAACCACTCGGCGCCCAGGCCGTCGTGGACGAGGACCACGGCGATGCGAGCCGGCTCCAACCGGGCGGCAGCGGTCGCCCTCGTCGTCGCCTCGGACAGGAACCGCGCGAGGAGGGGGGTGTCGTCATCCGACAGGCCGCCTCCGACCAGGTGCACACTCACCCCTCGACGGTACAGGCCGCGGGGGTGGCGGGGAGCCGGATCCACGATGCCCGGCAGGTCCGCGGGCACCCCGGAACGACGAAACCCGGCATCTCGTGAGGAGATGCCGGGTTCCGGTGAAGCGGTGGTGACCCCAACCGGATTCGAACCGGTGTTACCGCCGTGAGAGGGCGGTGTCCTAGGCCGCTAAACGATGGGGCCGTTTTTGCAACTCGTCGAGTATGCCACAGCGCGCACAGCCCGACCAAATCGAGCCCCGACCGGGCCGGATCCGCCCGACCCGGTGCCGATCGCGCGCCCCCGACAGACGCCAGCCGGCGCCCCCGCGCGCCGGTTTGCCCTGCCCGCCCGGACGGTGTTGGCTCCTCTCATGCGATTGACGAAGCTCGAGCACGCCGCCCTGGTCCTGGAACTCTCGGGGCGCAAGCTCTTCATCGACCCGGGCTCCTTCACCACCCCCATCACGCAGGCGATGAACGCCGACGCCATCGTCATCACCCACGAGCACGCGGACCACTGGACGCCGGAGCAGCTCAAGCGGATCCTCGACAAGAACGAGGGCGTGCCCATCTACGCCCCCGAGGGCGTCGCGGCCGCCGCGACCGACTTCGACGTCACCGTCGTGCACGCGGGCGACGTCATCGAGGCCGGCCCCTTCACGCTGCGCTTCTTCGGCGGCACGCACGCCGTCATCCACGAGTCGATCCCCGAGGTCGACAACCTCGGCGTCCTCGTGAACGACACGCTCTACTACGCGGGCGACTCGTTCGTCGTGCCGGAGGGCGTCGAGGTCGACCTGCTCGCGGTCCCCGCGGGCGCGCCGTGGATGAAGATCAGCGAGTCCATCGACTACGTGCTCGCCGTGAAGCCCCGCCGCGCGTTCCCCACGCACGAGATGGTGCTGTCCACCGCGGGCAAGGGCATGTCGAACGGGCGCCTGCAGTGGGCGACCGAGCAGGGCGGCGGCGAGTTCCACGCCCTCGAGCCCGGCGATAGCATCGACCTCTAGGCCCGTTCGGGCTCGACGAGCGGACGGGTGGGCGGCATGGACGGTCTCGCCGCGGCGTCGCTCATCATCGAGTTCCTCACCTGGATCGCGCTCGTCCCCGGCGTCCTGCTCTACGTCGCCGGGATCTCCGTGCGCGTCGTCGGCCGGCGCTGGACGGCGACCGAGGGCCTCGTCGCGGACGGCCCCGCCGGCGGCGACGGCCCCGCGCCGCGCGTCCTCCGCTGGTTCGACGACGAGGGCGACGTGCACGAGGCGCAGGCGGACACCCCGGAGACCCGCGACCTCGCCCCGGGGTCCGACGTGCGCGTCTGGTTCTCGCCGCGCTCCCCGTGGCGCGTGCGCACGCACGCCCCCGAGCTCGACGGCCGGGCGCTGCGCGTGACCGGGCTCGTGCTCATCGGCATCGGCGTCCTCGCGGCCGTCGCCGGGATCGCGCTGCTCTTCCTCGAGTAGCGCGCGACGAGCTCCAGCTGGGGATCCGCCCGCGCGGTCGAGAGCGCTCCATGCGGCCGTATAGAGTGTTCCCTCGAAGGGGAGTACTCCCATCCGGCGGTCGTGTCGTCAATACGGTCGGACCACTCCGACCCGTACGACCGGTTCCGTGAGCAGCAGCTCGCGGGGTGGAGGAGACCTTCAGTACCCCACCGGACCCATCGAGGTCCGAGTACTGGAGAACCCTCATGGATGTCCCCTTCTGGCTCTGGGCCGCGACCATCGCGGCCGTCCTGGGCCTGCTCGTCTTCGACTTCTTCGCGCACGTGCGGAAGGCGCACGAGCCGACGCTGAAGGAGTCCGCCACCTGGTCGGTCGTCTACATCGTCATCGCGCTCGTCTTCGGCGTGGGCGTCGGCGTCTTCTCGAACTGGACCTTCGGCGGCGAGTACTTCGCCGGCTACGTGACGGAGAAGGCGCTGAGCGTCGACAACCTCTTCGTCTTCCTCATCATCATGTCGAGCTTCGCCGTGCCGCGGGCCTTCCAGCAGAAGGTGCTCCTCGTGGGCATCGCGATAGCCCTCGTGATGCGCGGCATCTTCATCGCGATGGGCTCCGCGATCATCGACAACTTCTCCTGGGTCTTCTACCTCTTCGGCGCCCTGCTCCTCGTGATGGCCTACAAGCAGATGAAGGAGACGCACGACGAGGACGAGTCCGACTCGAAGCTCATCCGCGTGCTCCGCCGCTTCATCCCCACCTCGGACCACTACGACGGCGACAAGCTGACGACCCGCGTCGACGGCAAGAAGCTCTTCACCCCGATGTTCCTGGTGATGCTCGCCATCGGCCTCACCGACGTGCTGTTCGCGCTCGACTCCATCCCCGCGATCTTCGGCCTGACGCAGGAGGCGTACATCGTCTTCACCGCCAACGCCTTCGCGCTGCTCGGCCTGCGCCAGCTGTACTTCCTGATCTCGGGTCTCCTCGAGCGCCTCGTCTACCTCTCGCAGGGCCTCGCGGTGATCCTCGGCTTCATCGCCGTGAAGCTCGTGCTGCACGCGATGCACGTCAACGAGGTGCCCTTCATCAACGGCGGCGAGCCGATGCTCTGGGCCCCCGAGATCCCGATCTGGTTCTCGCTGTCGTTCATCCTCCTCACCATCACGGTGGCGACCGTCGCGAGCCTCGCGAAGACGAAGCGCGACGGCAGCGCGGTCGAGGGAACCGACCAGGCGGCCTCCGTCGAGGGCGAGAACGCCCCGGCCGACGCGGACGACGACGCGGCCCGCGGCTCCGGCCGCAGCGTGGACGCCGACGCGGACGCCCCGCGCCGCTAGCGCTCTCCCGCACGACCACGACGCCCGCTCCCGGATCCGGGGGCGGGCGTCGTCGTGCGTGCCGCCGTCGCACACTTTCGTGGAGACCCGCGGAGGCTCCCGGCGTACGGTCGGACCATGGAATTCAGATACCTCGGCAACTCCGGCTTCAAGATCTCCGAGATCACCTACGGCAACTGGCTCACCCACGGATCGCAGGTCGAGAACGACACCGCGACCGCGTGCGTGAAGGCCGCGCTCGAGGCGGGGATCACCACGTTCGACACCGCGGACGTCTACGCCAACACCAAGGCGGAGACCGTGCTCGGCGAGGCGCTCAAGGGCGAGCGGCGCGCCTCGATCGAGATCTTCACCAAGGTCTTCGGCCCCACCGGACCCAAGGGCCACAACGACGTGGGGCTCTCGCGGAAGCACATCATGGACTCGGTCGACGCGTCGCTCACGCGCCTCCAGACCGACTACATCGACCTGTACCAGGCGCACCGGTTCGACTACGAGACGCCCCTCGAGGAGACGATGCAGGCGTTCGCCGACGTCGTCCGCCAGGGCAAGGCCCTTTACATCGGCGTGAGCGAGTGGACGAGCGAGCAGCTGCGCGCCGGCCACGCGCTGGCCGACCAGCTCGGCTTCCAGCTCATCTCGAACCAGCCGCAGTACTCGGCCCTCTGGCGCGTCATCGAGGAGGAGGTCGTGCCCACCTCGAAGGAGCTCGGCATCTCGCAGATCGTGTGGTCCCCCATCGCGCAGGGTGTGCTGACGGGCAAGTACAAGCCCGGCCAGGAGCTGCCGTCCGGATCCCGCGCGACCGACGACAAGGGCGGCGCGGACATGATCAAGCGCTACATGAACGACGACACGCTCTCCCGCGTGCAGGACCTCCAGCCCGTCGCCGACGAGCTCGGCCTGTCCCTCGCGCAGCTCGCCGTCGCGTGGGTGCTGCAGAACGAGAACGTGGCGTCCGCGATCATCGGCGCGTCCCGTCCCGAGCAGGTGCACGAGAACGTCAGGGCGTCCGGCGTGAAGATCCCCGCGGAGCTCCTTACCCGCATCGACGACGCCCTCGGCGACATCGTCGAGAAGGACCCGCGCACGACCGAGGCCAGCTCGCCGAAGACCCGCGAGGCCTGACCAGCGCTCCCCCCTGCACGACCGTGCGGCCCCGCCCGAGACCATCGGGCGGGGCCGCACGTGCATCTCCCGGTCACCCGGCGGACAGACCCCGCCCCGGGCTCCCCCAGCGCCCGCGGCGTACGCTCGGAGGATGGAATTCCGCTACCTAGGCAACTGTGCCAGTGGCACGGTCGACCACAGTGATTCGTCGACTGACCAGCTTGTTTCTAGAAACGAGTGTACCTCCTCCAAGTAGTCGCTGGCCTCTTCGTGTGGCACGCCCGTGGCACGCGACGATGGATCGTCTGCGACCTGGAGCCAAGGTCGCCTCGGTTGTGCCGCGTGCCACCGGGGACGGGCTCTCGAAGCATGCACTTTTGGCGGCGTGGCGCTCGCCGCGGTGAGTTGGGTGGACCCCGAGGCGCGTCGGTGGAGCGACGTAACCTCAGGCCATGACCGAGCCCGCCTTACCTCCTGCCCCCCTCCGCGACACCGCGGTCCCGCTGTCGCTTTTGCCAGACCACGACGGGCAAGCGCTCGAAGGAGCACGTACTTCGAAAGTCCTACAAGGATCGGATCTGGACGCACCCCAGCAGCTTCTACACGTACTCCGAGAACGGCGAGATGAAGACCAGCCGAAAGGTCAACAAGACCGCGTTCGAAATGGAGGTGAACGAGGTGTGCGAGGAGTGCAATAACGGGTGGCTGGAGCGCTTGGAGCAGGAAGTCGACCCACTGGTCATCGACCTGTCCCGCGGTCGCACGCCGAACGTCGACGATGACGCTTGGGACCGGCTCGCGTTCTGGATGGTCCTACGGGCGCTCCTGAGGACCTTAGAAGACAAGGAGCACGTGAAGGCACCCAGGATCCTCTTCCAGCACGTCTACAGGACCCGACAGATCCCCACCGGCTTCATCGTCCAGTGGGCTCGCGCAGACGGCTACTTCCTGAGTGCAGGCAGGAGCAGCATGATGCTCCGCGGGACACCCAAGCCCAACTACAACCACTTTGACGGCCTTGTCACGTTCGGGATTCAGAAGCTGTTCTTCCAGGTCTTCATGTGCGGAGGGAGCCTCGTATCCCAGGCCGCAACCATCAAAAGCTTTCGCCACGTCGAAGAGACCTTCCCAGACACGTTCAATGTCATCCACCCCTACCGGGAGGACACGCTGGCGAAGGGCGCCGTGCCCTCGTACGGGGCTGCCCTGGTGGCCAGTAACGCTCCTGCACGGGACTCCACCCACTTCAGCCCCCTCGGTATCAAAGGGGTGCGAGGTGCGTTCGGAGAGCGTCTGCGGTGACCCTCACGAGACCAGCTACCCCCTACGTCTCCTCAGGGAATGATCGTCCCACCGAGGTTGACGACCTCTCCGGCATCACTGACAGTCAGGCGCTCGACCACGAGTGTTCCGGCGTCCACCTCGGGGAAGGGAGTACCTGTACGCGGATCCGGCTTGCCGACCTGTGACGGCCCCCAGCTCAGGTTCCCGACAAGTCCGACACGGTCTCGCACCTCGTAGACATGGCCCACGAGCGTGACCGACAAGCGGGATCCGAACTTGATCTTCTTCACGCGCTCCATGACGGTCGCCCGGCGGAGGCTCGACACGCTGGGAGTCCCCGCCTCCATGAGGTCGAGGGCACGGGCGGGCGTTGTTCCGTAGATGCACTCGCCGTTCTCGTGGACCATGCCGACGGACAGACGGCCCTTCCGCCACGATCCAGGACTCTTGCTGCCCATGGTGGCGGATCCCATGGCGCGACTGCTACGGCATCACTCCTGCGAGCGGAAACGCTGTGCGTTCTCGGAGACCAGGACCATGCGGACGGCCGCCGGGTGCCACAAGCTCCCGCGGCAGGGATGCAGAAGCCCCGGCGACCACCATGGGTACCGGGGCTTCAGCGTCAAGTCGACCTAGTTGGTCCAGATTCGCGACGAGTACTCAAAGCCAGGGGTGATCTCCATGACCATGTCGTTCGGGTCGAGCACGCCATAGGCGACCGTCCACTTCGCCTCGCGCCCCGGCAGCAGCGAAGTTGTCGGCGAGTTCCCCAGGCCCTGCTGGCTGTCGTAGACCTCCTCAGACTCTGCATTGGCGCTCTGCAGCGTGTCGTAGAACGACGTCGGGTCATAGTTGCCCTCGGAGCCATTGACCACCGTGATCTCGAAGAGTACGAAGTTCGGCTCGCTGCCCTTGTTCGCGTACTCACTGGGAGTAAACGGCTGCGGTGCGCTGACCGTCACGGAGACACCGTCCGTGTAGGCGAAGGTCTCACCGAAGACCGAGTTCAGCGTTGTGGTCGACTCGGGGTCGATCTCCGAGCCGGCATCGGCCTCGGCTTCGGCCTGCTCCTCATCGGCAGGCCGATTGATGCCGGTGTCCGGCTCGGCGTCAGGGGCACCCCCGGTGCACGCGGAGAGCGACAGGGCAATCGCAGCGGACAGAGCAAGAATGGGCAGGCGAAGCTTCACGGGTTCTCATTTCGGGTACTGGGTAATCTTCCGGAAGCCTATGAGTTGGCATGGAGTACCCGAAGGGCTACGACGCCCCCAGTTCGGGTGCGTGCTTCTACTTACCGCGGCCCTCCCGTCGAAGTCCTGCCCTGCGGTAGCAGCTCAGGGCACCCGTTCCCTCGCACCCCTCGGGGGATCACCCGCCGCTGAGGGGCACGGGAGATGAGGACCCTCTACTGGTCACCCACATCGGCAGCTCGCAGTTCGTAGCCGAGTACCTTTCCCGTCTCTCCGAAGCCGTCGTTCATGCCAACACGCGACAGCATCTGCCAGGCCCCGTCAAGGCTGGAGGCAATGCGCTCCCGCAAAATCGTGTCGAACTGATCCGAGGCGACCTGATCAAACAGGTCTGCCATCGCCTCGTCACGGGCGCGCGAGACCTCCGGGTCAGCCAATGCGGCCTGTTCCACGGCATTGAACATCTCGTCAGGGGACAGATCCTCCTGCGGACGCCCGCCGAGAGCGTCCAGGTTGTAGAACCTGCCAGACCGGCCGTATCGGTCGAGGACCTCTAGGAGGGGACGCAATACTGGGTCCACATCCACACCAGCGTCCAGACCTCGGATGTACTCGCTCTTGTCCTCGGTGCGACGGTGCACCTCGTCCATGACGCGATCCCACATCTCAGCGATTCCGTGCCCGTAGCCCATCATCTCGGCCTTGGAGGGCCAGCGCTGGTGTTCATCCAGGGAGATGGTGCCGAGGATCAGCTTCAGGTACTTCTCCACCCCGATGGACAACGTGGTGAAGATCGGATCCTTGGTCGTGTCGAAGAAGGCTCCTTCGCGAAGGATTCGCAGCCCGCTGGCAAGCAGGTTCCGAGTAGAAGTGATCTCTCCGACGAAGACAAGCCCCTGCGTGCTGTCGAGGTTTTCAATGGGCATGGCGCTGCTCCTGTTGCTCTAGGCCGGCCGACGACCTCGTTGTCGACAGCGGGTGTGCTTGACGGTACCGGTGCGACCGCGATGGCTCTACCGTGAGGCCATGAGCGATGCAGTCGAGCCGTTGCAGATGAGCCCTGCGGCACAGGACAAGGCCATCGGGGTAGGCGTGGACGTCATCGAATTGGCGCTCTCGATGTTCCCGGTCATCGGCGGCCCGGCCAGCGGCGGCATGGCAATGATCCGGGGCCGTCGCGCGCAGGATCGCGTGGAACGGATTTTGGGAGAGCTACGCAAGGAAGTTGAGCTGGCTGCCCACTTGAGGGTTCAGGAGTCCTCACGCCTCGATGAGGTCGCGTCCATCGTCGACAGCAACGGTGAGCGGTTTATCCCCCTGGTGGAACGGGTGCTGTCCGAGTCGCTGGAGACCTCGGACAGAGGCAAGCTCCGCCGAATGAGGCGTGGCCTTGGATCCCTGGTTGGCCAGGCCATCACGGACGAGCGAGACCTGTTCCTGCGTCTGGTGTGCCGCTACGACGTGCTCGAAGTCTTCATCCTCCAGACCCTCGCCCAGCACTCCTACGGCACCCCCCGACTGTTGCCGAACGCGCCTCAGCTGGTCTGGGACTCGATCCAAGCTGAGTTCCGAGGTGAGTTTTACCAGTCACAGATCCCGTCGATGACCAACACCTTGGAAGCCGATGGCCTGCTTGTCCGGGACCAGGAATCCCACATGAGGCGCAGCCCTCACGAGCCCGGCCGGTACTACGTCAATGACAATCCAACCTTGGGTCTCACCGTCACGGACCGCGGTCTGCGTTTTTTGGAGTACCTGGCGAAGGGCGATGCACGGCACCCACAGGCGGCCGACCAGTGAATCTGATCGAGTTCGTTCTGCCGGTCGATGTTCAGCGGGACGGTGCCGACTGGTGGATGTTGGGCGCGACCCTGGGGGCTGCCATGGCGACGGCGGTGTCCGCCTACGTCGTGGCCTACCAGGCTGTCCAAACCCGCAAGGCGACGAAGGCGTCTGTCCGAGCCGCGGAAGCTGCCGAGCGTAACGCGGAGGCAGCTGTCGCGGCGGCCAAGGTGTCAGAACGCATGCTCGCGCAGACTGAACAGGCGAGGCGCGAAGCTGCCCTACCGAAGATCACGGTGCACTGCCCGGACTTCTCACAAGCATCCGTCTTCAGACTGAAGCCGCGCAGCGAAACGGGATGGGAGCTTCTGCCCAAAGACTTCCGCCTGATCCACGGCGGAGCTCGCGCAGACCTCGACATGTTCGACGAGGTTGCGGTCCGGGTGCCCTTGACCTTCATCAATGATGGGGACGAGAGCGCCGTCCTGACGGTGCAGGGACTTCCATTCATCCTGGAGATGGCGGAGTCGTACCCCCAAAGCACCTGGGTAGTGCCAGCGCATGACAGCCTCATGGGCTTCGTCATGGTGGCGCAGATGGTGAACCAGTGGGCGAACGACGACCCCTACAGAAGCGAATACGATCCTGCAGGATCAGCGCTGCTGACTGCGGAAGTGGGCGCACATCGCTCTGCATCGCAGACGTGGCAGCTGATCGCAACTGGGATGCCGTTCCGACGCGATCCTGACGATGATGACGTTCTTGTTGCCGCCGTGACTGGTACGCAGGTGCGCTCTGCTGTGAAGTACCTTGGGTCCGATCTGAGCGAGCCCGTCGAGGAGCACGCTCCTGACGCTTCAAGTGGTGACGCGTGACCTACTGGGCAGCTTCCAGCGCCCGGTAGATGGTCGGCCTCGACACATTGAAGGACGATGCGAGGTCCGTGGCACCTTCGCCTTCGTCGTAGCGGAGGCGGATTGCCTTGACTTGCTTGTCGGTGAGCTTGGGCTTCCGACCACCTACCCGGCCGCGCTCACGAGCCGCCGCGAGGCCATCCAGTGTGCGGCCCTGCATCATCGCGTGCTCGAACTCTGCGAACGCGGCAATCATGGTGAAGAAGAGTCGGCCTTCGGCGGTTGTGGTGTCGATTTGCTGTTCCGTGGCGACGAGCGCGATGCCATTGGCACTCAGCCACTCCGCGATGGCCAAGAGGTCCTTGGTGGAGCGCCCCAACCGGTCGAGTCGCGTGATGACAAGTGTGTCACCTTCGCGTAGGACATCGCGGGCGCGGTCCCATTCCGGCCGGGAGGCCTTGGTGCCTGTGAAGGTGTCCACGAAGATCCGCGAGCATCCCGCCACCTTCAGTGCGTCCTGCTGCGACTCAGGGTTCTGATCGGTCGTGCTGACGCGGGAGTAGCCAATGCGGTGCGAGGTCATGGTTACAACCGTAACGCAAACGGTCTCAGCGTTACAAGGGATTCGGACACGAGTTCTGAGACACCTGGCACCGCGTGTCGCGGCATTCTCCGATGGTGTCTCACAGACGATCGTTTGTCTGCCACCGCGGTGGTGCGGTGGAGGACCATGGTCGGGTTAGACGGTCGGCGTCTCCCCCAACGCCCACCGGAGCGCACCGCGTACGCCGATGGCATGTGCCTTCTGGATCAGGGACACGTCTGCGCCGTCTGCGTCCAGCTCGTCCAGCTCCCGGCTCACCTGCTCCAGCTGTGCCCGGATGTCGAGCGTGTTCCTGGCGCTCATCGGTCTGCACCAGGGGTGTCGTCCAGCACGCCCTGGAGCGCGTCGCGGACGCCTGTGACGTAGGCGCGCACCGTGGGTGGGCAATCCACACCGGGTTCTCCCATGGCGGCCAGCGCGGCGTTCATGCGGTCGAGTCGATGCTGCAAGACAAGGATGTTCACGATGGTCTTCCTCTTCGCGTAGTAGGTGGTGGCCCTGCCCCGGGAACGTCCATCCGTGGGGCAGGGCCGTTGGCGGGCCGATGAGGAGTACAACTCCCGCCATCCGTGACTCGGCCCTCATTCCGACTCACGGGAGCTTGTGGGTCCCCTCCGGCCCAACACCGTGATGTCGGAGGGGGTGGGCGGCCACTCGATGAAAGATCCGCCCGTGAAGGTGACAAGCCTTCACATCGTGTACATCACTGCACACGAATTCTTTATTCTTCTTCAGTACCCGCGTCGCAATTCTTCTGCGCCTGTGCAACAAGAATTCCAAACTGCTGAAGTGGAAGCACGACGTAGCTGTCCTGCGCTGCACGTCGAGGTCGCTTCCATACGGCCGCGTAGTGATCTACCCCGGCCTCTTCAGCTGCGGCCTTCGCCTCGTCCACACCCAGTGCCAGGTCCCGCGCCTGAGCCGTGAAGGTGCGGATCACCCAGTTGGGAACGCCCAGGACGTCGGAGGGCTCACGGGGCTGCTGTAGACGCTCAGAGAGCGTTGTAGGACGGGGCTGGCGGGCCTCAGCTGGGACATCACAGACCTGGAGGACAAGCGCCACAAGCTGGCGGAACTCAAAGGCTCGAATGCGTGGATCCCGAGTGCTCTCACTCACTTGTAGTCACGCAATGTTCGGCTGGTGCGCGTGCTCCCCAGCTCCCTGCGAATTGCTGCCAGCTCGTCGTATCGTTCGGTTGGGTTGGTCTTCGCCCATGCGAGTCGCATTCGACGGTCGCGCTCGATGTCCTCGTCTGGGGATCCCTTCACCCACGGTGTGAGGTCCGATGGGAATTCACCAACTCCAATCTTCGGCTCACCCCATCGCTTGATCTGCGCGTCCTCGTCGTCCGCGATGGAAAGGGATGAAACCCCCTACGCATTCAAGCTCAGCTCGATATGCTGCCGCGTGAGGATCAGGGTGTCGCCCCTCTTGAGAGCAACGTCACCGAAGACGAATGCTTGTAGAACATGGATTCGCTCTCCTGGTGTGGGCGTGA
The DNA here is from genome assembly GCF_002240565.1 of Clavibacter michiganensis subsp. insidiosus. Taxonomy (GTDB): domain Bacteria; phylum Actinomycetota; class Actinomycetes; order Actinomycetales; family Microbacteriaceae; genus Clavibacter; species Clavibacter insidiosus. The sequence continues at coordinate 2,444,704 of NZ_MZMO01000001.1, forward strand.
AGGTCATGCTGTAAGTCCTTTGTTTCTAGAGGTTGATGCGCGCAGGGTGTCTGCGAACACACGGTGGCCGAGCTGTTCGAGGGCGTCCGCGAGTAGCTGTCCGGCCTCTGCCGATTGCGCGGCCGTGGATCCCACCGCGCGGTACACGTCGTCGGCTGCCTGGAGGTCTCGCGCCACGGTGTCGCTGCTGATGCCGAACCGCTCTGCCAAGGCTGTGAGGGCGCGTAGCTCTGCGTCCCCTGCACGGAGGGCGGCTGCGATGTTCCCCTTCTCCAGTGCCTCGTCGCGTAGATCGCGGGCGCTGTTGGCCACCTCCTGCACGCGCATGATGACGACAGCTGGGGACAGCCCCTCCACGGTGCGCAGGGCCTCCTTCACCTTCAGATCCACGTGGGCGTAGAGGTGTCGCCGTACGGCATCGGGGTAGACCTCGAAAGCACGCGAAATGCGCGAAATTCGTTCGCCGTCGATGGCCGCGCCTTCGATGGCTGCACGGTGCGGAGACGTGCAGATGCTGCACGGCCTGCCTGCTCGAATTACTGTCACATGTATTACTATCGGCCGCTCTTCGATTCAGTTCATCTGAACCTGGGAGCGCTGGAGTCGATGATCTAGCTGGTACCTTCGATGTTCTTCGTCTTCTTGTAGTACGGGTGACGGTCTCGAAGTCGGTACAGCGCTGCCTGGCTGATCCCAGTGTCAGCCAGCTCCACCAGCTGCTGCTTGCGTGTCAGGTCCAAGATGTCATCCAACAACTCGATGCCGTACTGGAAGGGCGTCTTGCTGGCCGTCCCACCCTTCTTGCCCCATGCACGGCGCTTCGGGATGAAGTCCGACTCCCACACCTCCATGGCAAATCGTGCCTGTGCCTCACAGCGGGCGTAGATGGCTTCACCCTGGTACGCGGCAGGTCCACCTGCTGCTGTGTCTCCCAGACCCCCGTACCCAGCTTCCACGCACGCCTGAAAGAGAACGTCAGTAAGGTCCCACACGTACATGTGGGAGCTGGTCTTCAACTCCACCATGGTGGTCAGCTCCTCGAAGGTGAGCTTCCTGTGCGGATCCCTGGTCTCCAAGGCTGCGAAGTCGTTCAGTGTGCGGAGAGCGAGCTGGGTGAGGACGGTGTTCATCTCGTCGTGCCATCCACCAAGACCCTTGATCCCGCAGTCCTTCAGGTTGTTCCCGGTGATGGATCTGGTCTTGTAAGGCTTGGGTACTGTGATGGTCTTCTTCTTCGGGAAGGCTCGTGCGTGCTGTGCTTCTCTTCTACGGAGGTTCTTGTAGTCCTGCTGGATGAGGAGCAGGAGCTTCACTCTGCTCACTTCACCTGCATCCGTGAAGGAGACTCGATGCTCTCCCTCTACTGGGACTAGCACGTTGCATGAGAAAATCTCAGGCGCGCTCTTATTTTGCAAAACAGTCAATGTAGTACTCCAAGTGGCACCTGGGGTTCAACCAGTACTCGCATCGTATCTGTGACATCCATGACACAACGTAGTAAGTGCCGTGGGCACGAGAAAGCCCCACCGGTGAACCCTCAGTGCTGACCTTGGAGAATTAACACGAGCCGGTGGGGCTGTACAGGTGGACTGTTGGACACCCGATGTAGTACCCAGTGTACTCGATACACCTTCGCCACGGTGCGAATGGAGCGGGTCTGGGTAATCTGTCCGAAGCACCCAGACCCTCGGAACGGACCCGGTTGTCCCTACTGCGATTGTACCGACTGATTGTCGTGACTCCTGGATACCCTGTTGAGCTCATTCAACAGGGTGTTTCCAGCTGCTGTTGCAACAACGCGATCACGCTCGACCGAGGCGTGCTGATACCGAAGAGCCGCGCTCGCCGTGGTGTGGCCACCACGGGCCATAAGTTCCCGCAATGTCGCTTCCTGGGCCACGAGTGTCAGCGAGATGTGGCGGATGTCATGAAGGTGCATTTGGGGGAACTCGGCTGCCGCTCGCGCCTCCCTCCAATACTTCGCCACGTACCGCCTCGTGATGGGCCTCCCGTTCTCCAGCGTGAAAAGGGGTGCACCGGGGAGCATCGGGTGCTGGCTGACGTGGTTGTCCACCATGCTTCGTACCGGCTGCAGGAGCGTCACAGCTTTCGGCTTGCCGGTCTTCGTCGTCGTGGTGTGCAGACCTCCACGGACCTCTTGTACCTGCCGCTCATCGCGCATGAGACCGGTCTTGGGGTTGTAGTCGCCCCGCTGAAGACCGACGAGTTCACCCACGCGCAGGTGCGCCCCGAACACCGTCCAGACGATCAGCGCCATGCGCTCATCTAGGTGCGCAACCACACGAGCGAAGTCCTCGACGGTGAAGTCGGGACGCGGTGCAGTCGCATCCCTCGATGCGTTGGGCACCCGGCAGGGCGATGCAGGGAGGTAGCTGTAATCCACCGCGGTGCGCATGATCTTCGACAGGAGCATGTACTGGTGGCGACGGGCCACAAGGTGCCCTCGCTTGCCCCCGTCCGCCCACCAACGGTCCACCCGCTGCCGGGTGATCTTCGCCAGCGGCACAGAGCCGAAACTGGGCAGAAGCGACCTTCGCATGGTCGCCTCATGCTGTTCCCGGGTGCTGCGCTTCCATTCGTAGGTAGGGAGGACATCCGCTGCGAACTGCGCAAAGGTGACGCCGCTCAGGGCCGGGTCCGTCCATACACCGCGGGTGACGTCGGTCTGCGCGGCCGCGAGGGTCTGGTCTGCGACCTTCTGGGTGTCGAAGGTCCCCAGGGTGCGGAGTCGTCCTTCGGGGTCGCGGTGGCGGGCTTGCCATCGGCCACTCGGTAGGCGACGGACGCTGCCGGAAGTTCTCTTACTCATCGTGGAACTCACCTTAGATTCGTTTGCCGACCACCCCCATAACTCCCGTGGCATGACCGTGGCACGAACGCAGGACAAATAGCGCCGCACTGTTTATGGAAACAGACGAAGTGCTGGTCAGGCACGAACCTTGATCCCCAGGAGTAGGGTGGGTCTCATGGAATTCCGCTACCTAGGCAACTCAGGCTTCAAGATCTCCGAGATCACGTACGGCAACTGGCTGACCCACGGGTCGCAGGTCGAGAACGACACCGCCACGCAGTGCGTGCAGGCGGCCCTCGAGGCCGGCATCACCACGTTCGACACGGCCGACGGCTACGCGAACACCGTCGCCGAGAAGGTCCTTGGGCAAGCGCTCAAGGGCGAGAACAGGGACGGCCTCGAGATCTTCACGAAGGTCTACTTCCCGACCGGCGCCAAGGGCCACAACGACACCGGCCTCTCGCGCAAGCACATCATGGCGTCGATCGACGGCTCGCTCGAGCGCCTCCAGACCGACCACGTGGACCTCTACCAGGCCCACCGCTACGACTACGAGACCCCGCTCGAGGAGACGATGCAGGCCTTCGCCGACGTCGTCCGCCAGGGCAAGGCGCTCTACATCGGCGTCAGCGAGTGGACTCCCGAGCAGCTCCGCGAGGCGCACGGCCTCTCCCGCGAGCTCGGCTTCCAGCTCATCTCGAACCAGCCGCAGTACTCGGCCCTCTGGCGCGTCATCGAGGAGGAGGTCGTCCCCACGTCCGCCGAGCTCGGCATCTCGCAGATCGTCTGGTCCCCCATCGCGCAGGGCGTCCTCACCGGCAAGTACAAGCCGGGCCAGGACCTGCCGCAGGGCTCGCGCGCCACGGACGACAAGGGCGGCGCCGACATGATCAAGCGCTACATGAACGACGACGTCCTCACCCGCGTCCAGGAGTTGCAGCCCGTCGCCGACGAGCTGGACCTGTCGCTGGCCCAGCTCGCCGTCGCGTGGGTGCTCCAGAACGACAACGTCGCCTCGGCGATCATCGGCGCCTCGCGCCCCGAGCAGGTGCACGAGAACGTCAAGGCCTCAGGCGTCACGATCCCGGCGGAGCTCCTGACCCGCATCGACGACGCCCTCGGCGACGTCGTGGAGAAGGACCCGTCGAAGACGAGCGACAGCTCGCCGAAGGGGCGCCTCGCCTGATCCTCTTGCGCTGAACACGACGACGGCCCCGCTCGAGCAGATGCTCGGGCGGGGCCGTCGTCGTGTCGTCAACCGCCATCGCCGCGCAGATCCCTGACCTCGTTACAACTCCGGACGTATCTACGAGTCAGATATATCGCCGCAGATCTCGAAGCACAGCCGCGAATCGTCCAATTCGTGACGCTCCTTCGCCCAGGTTTGCGTAGAGGCCAGCAAGCAGACACCGTGAGAAAGAAAATTCCCGCCACAACGGACCATGCCAGGGACGGCAAATTCTCGATGAGCGCCTCGAGCACGCCAAGCGCCAATGCCGGAAGAACGCATACAATCGGCACGAAACGAGTGGCACGGTCGAATCTGGTCACCGCCGTGTACCTCCCCCGGCGAGTCGTCATCTGCCCGATGAGATAGATGATTTGCAGGCAGGTGCTGTACGCGACAACGGCCCATAGAGGTCCCTTTCCTCCGCTGCCGGCGAACACGAGTGCACTTGCTATATTTGCAACTGCCACATTCGCCCCGATCGTCACAGGCATCGGCAGCCACGCACGACGACGAACCGCCCCCAATTTCTGCCTCGCCCAGGCTTTCACCCTCTCCGCGGCCTTGAGTTTCTCGGCAGGCTCATATGCCAGGAATCGGCCCAGCTGACTGGCAAGGAAAACGGTGAGGGCCATGGCGGGAATAATGGCGAGGAGCGAGGCGGCTTCGATGGGTTCGGAGAGGCAAAAAATACCGACCAAGGCAACACACGGCACCAGCCCCGCCGCAAGCCACTCCGCAACGAGGCTCAAGTCACGACGGAGACGAGAGCCGTCATGCGGGCCCATCACCCATTGTCCACCTAGCACAAGCACATACAGCCCCAGTAGTACCGGAACGAGTAGCCCGAACAACCACCCGATGTGCTGAAGGAGGACACCGCCCATGGCAGCTAGATCATCGAAAAGGGACTCGGAAAAGCGCTGCGGCAGAGATGTCCGCAGCATGTAGATGAAGTACCCCGAGAGGGCACAGGTGGCAAAACTGAAGCCCGCCATCTCGCGAAGGGACTCACGCACTGACCTGACAGGGACATCCACGTCATCCTCGTACATCGTTTACATCACTCTCCTCATCCGTTGAGGCCGGCGCGCTACGCTCCTGCACGCTTGAGGACGAGAAGACAGCGCGGCTGGCCGTCGTGCGGCGCGAGGCGGTGACGGACGCAGCACCGACGACTTGGCGCCTTCCTCCGGATCGCTTGCATGTGGGCGGTCAGTCAGCATCAGCGTCAGTCCCTAAACCAACGTCATGCATTGCGGCTGGAGCCAAGACCCTTCCCCTCGAACCGCTCCGGCAGGTGCGCACAGCGCATGGCTGGAACTGGCGTTGACACACAGACGGAGGCCGGCCCTGCCCATCGACAGAGCTCGGACGCTACCAGACCCAGGCGATCGGAACACACGATAGCGATCCTGGACGGGACGCCGCGCACCTTGTCCTCGTCGAGGAGGACAGGCCTCCGATCTCGAAGGGCACAGCAAAAAGGAAAAGGCCCGGAGAACCGGGCCTGTCATATCCTGCTATTTCAGTGCTGGGGTACCTGGACTCGAACCAAGAACAAAAGAATCAGAATCTTCCGTGTTGCCAATTACACCATACCCCAAGGCCCCGATGCGGGATCGGGCCTCGTCGAGTGTAGCCCATCGGCCGGATCCGCGCCAAACCGGCGCCCGCCCGACAGGCGCCACGCGTCAGATCACGGGCAGCAGGTCCCGGTTGATCGCGCTGGCCGCGCGCGCCCCGAAGCCGGCCGCGATGATCAGCTGCTGCGGGCCCGGCTGCGAGCTGTCGCCCGCCGCGTAGACGCCCGCGTGCGAGGTGCGGCCCTCGGCGTCGACGGCGATGTGGCCGTCGTCGTCCGTCTCGAGGTCGAGCCCCGAGAGGAAGTCGAGCGCGGTCGAGTAGCGGGGGCGCACGAAGCCGCCGGTGCGGGGGACGACGGTGCCGTCCTGCATGCGGATGCCGGTGACGACCGCGCGCTCCCCCTCGATGTCGGCGACGGGTCGGCGGTCCACGCGGATCCCGAGGGACGCGAGCCCGCGCTCCCCCGCCTCGTCGATGCGCGCGACGCCGTTGGTGAAGACGATGATGTCGCGCGACCACTGCGAGAGCAGCAGCGCACGCTCCACGAGGTCGTCGGTCTCGCCGATGAGGAAGAGCGGCTCGTCGGCCTTCTCGTAGCCGTCGCACTCCATGCAGCTGTGCACGGCGGTGCCGTAGTAGGCGCGGATGCTCGGCAGGTCGGGGAGAGTCTCCACGAGGCCCGTGGCGATGAGGATCCGGCGCGCGTGCACCTCGCGGTCGGGAGCGCGGCGCACGCCCTTCGCGCGGATGGTGAACCCACCCGGAGCCGGCTCCGCGGACCGCACGACGGCGAGCTGGAACTCGCCCTCGTCGTACCCCTCCACCTCGACCTGGCCGAGCTTGCGGAGCTCGAGCGGGGAGATCCCGTCGCGGGTGACGAAGCCGTGCGACATGAGGGTCGCGGCGTTGCGCGGGCGGCTGCTGTCGAGCACGAGGGTGCGGCGGCGGGCGCGCACCAGGTTCAGCGCGGCGGACAGGCCAGCGGGGCCGGCGCCGATGACGACGACGTCGTAGGAGTCGCCGGTCGCGGTGGATCCCGCGACCCCGGGATCACTCACCGAGCATCCCCACGAGGCGGTCGAGGCGGGCGATGGTCTCGTCCTTGCCGAGCAGCACCATCGACTCGAACAGCGGCGGCGAGATCCGGCGCCCGGAGACGGCGACGCGCAGCGGGCCGTACGCGAGGCGCGGCTTCATGCCCATGCCGGTGATGAGGGTGTTCTGCAGCACCTCCTGCACGAGGTCGATGTCCCACTGCGTGTGCGGGACCCCCGCGAGCGCGCCGCGCGAGGCGGCGAGCACCTCGGGGGCGTCGTCCTTGAGCGCCTGGACGGCCGCGTCGTCGTAGGGCAGCGCGTCGGCCGTGGTGAAGAGGAACGAGAGGAGGTCGGGCGCCTCGCCGAGCAGCTGCATGCGCTCCTGCACGAGGGGAGCCGCGGCGTCGAGCATCCGCTGCTCGTCGTGCGTCAGCTCGGCGCCGACGACGTCGGCCGCCTGCAGGTACGGCACGAGGCGCTGGGCGAAGTCGTCGAGCTGGAGCAGTCGGATGTGGTCGCCGTTCAGCGACTCCGCCTTCTTGAGGTCGAAGCGCGCGGGCGCGGGCGTGACGTCGGCGACATCGAAGGCGGTGACCATCTCCATCCGGCTGAACACGTCCCGGTCGTGCGTGAGCGACCAGCCGAGCAGCGCCAGGTAGTTGATGAGGCCCTCGGGGATGAAGCCGCGGTCGCGGTGGTGGAACAGGTTCGACTCGGGGTCGCGCTTGGAGAGCTTCTTGTTGCCCTCCCCCATCACGTAGGGCAGGTGGCCGAAGCGCGGGATGGCGTCGGCCACGCCGATGTCGATGAGCGCGTGGTACAGCGCGATCTGCCGGGGCGTCGACGAGAGCAGGTCCTCACCGCGGAGCACGTGCGTGATGCCCATGAGGGCGTCGTCGACGGGGTTCACGAGCGTGTAGAGCGGGGCGCCGTTGGGGCGCACGAGCACGAAGTCGGGGAAGGATCCCGCGGGGAACGTGACCGTGCCGCGCACGAGGTCGTCGAACGAGAGGTCGGTGTCCGGCACGCGGAGGCGGAGGGCGGGCGAGCGGCCCTCGTCGCGGAAGGCCTGGCGCTCGGCCTCGGTGAGGTCGCGCTCGAAGTTGTCGTAGCCCATCTTCGGGTCGCGGCCGGCGGCGCGGTTGCGCGCCTCGATCTCCTCGGCCGTCGCGTAGCTCTCGTAGAGGTGGCCGGACTCGGTGAGCTTCCGGATCACGTCGAGGTAGAGGTCGGTGCGCTGCGACTGACGGTACGGCGCGTGCGGTCCGCCGACGCCCTCGCCCTCGTCCCAGTCGATCTCGAGCCAGCGCAGCGCCTCGATGAGCTGCTCGTAGCTCTCCTCGCTGTCGCGCGCGGCGTCGGTGTCCTCGACGCGGAAGATCAGCTTGCCGCCCGTGTGGCGCGCGTAGGCCCAGTTGAAGAGCGCCGTGCGGATGAGCCCCACGTGCGGGGTCCCGGTCGGGGACGGGCAGAACCGGACGCGGACGTCGGTGCCGGAAGCGGTGGTCACGGGGTGGGTCGTTGCGTCAGTCATCCTGCTGACGATTCTAGGGCTCGGGCTGCGCCGCGCCGTCGGTGCCTGGCGCGACGTCGGCGCAGTACGGCTCGAGCAGGTCCCACCGGTCGTACTGGTCGCCGGGCGGCACGCCGCACTCGAGGAGGACGGCGCCGGCGTATCGCATGGGGTCGAGCCCGACCAGGGATCCCGTGGAGCGGAACGCGCCGTCGCAGCCGGTGATCGTGAAGCGCACGGACCGCGTGGCCCCGAGGTAGCCGATCACGTACCGCGCCTCCCGGTCGAGGACCGGATCGAAGGAGACGAGCTGCAGCGAGCGGCCGAATCGCGGCGGGACGAGGTCCCGGTCGCGGAGGTCGCCGAGCAGGTACGGCGCCCAGACCGCATCGGGCGTGAGCGGATCGACGGCCGTCGCGGATCCGCCGCCCGCCGCGTCGACCTCGAGGCGCACGGGCGGCACGAGCTCGGTGTCGGTGCGCGTCACGCTCTGCGGGGTCGAGCCGAGGCCGGGCTGCTCCCCCGGGCCGGGGACCCGCACCTGCATGGTCCGGACGGCGAGGAGGTCGTCGGCCGGACCCACCGCGGGCTCGGCCCAGTCGATGGCGAGGTCGCCCGGCGCGCAGCCCGCGGGCAGGTCGAGCGGCGGCGGCTCGTCCACGACGGGGGTCGCGGTCGGGGATCCCGTGTCGGAGGGCTCCGGCGTCTCCAGCCCGTAGTCCGACACGTCGTACACGCAGCCCGAGAGCAGCCCCACCGCCGCGGCCGCCAGCGCGACGCGCGCGGGACGACCGAGGCGGATCACGGTCCGGCGCGGGCGCGCGCGGGATTGGAGAGCGTGCCGATGCCCTCGATCGACACCTCGACGACCTGGCCGTCGGTGAAGGGGCCGACGCCCGCGGGCGTGCCCGTGAGGATCACGTCGCCGGGCAGCAGGGTCCACACGCGCGAGGCGAACGCGATGAGCTCGGGCACCGAGTGCACCATCTCGCTGGTGCGGCCGGACTGGCGGAGCTCGCCGTCCACGCGGGTCTCGATGACCGCGTCCTCGAACGAGCCCTCGGTCTCGATGACCGGGCCGAGCGGGCAGAACGTGTCGTACCCCTTGGCGCGCGCCCACTGGCTCTCGGAGTGCTGGATGTCGCGGGCGGTCACGTCGTTGCCGATCGTGTAGCCGAAGATCGACCGGCGCGCGTCCTCCACGGACACGTCGCGCGTGATCCGGCCGATGACCACCGCGAGCTCGCCCTCGTGCTCGACCTGCTGGCTGTCGGCGGGGAGGCGGATCGCGTCGTCCGGACCGATGACCGAGGTGTTGGGCTTGAGGAAGATGAGCGGCGTGGTGGGCGCCTCGCTGCCGTGCTCGGCCGCGTGCGCCGCGTAGTTGCGGCCCACCGCGACGACCTTGGAGCGCGGGATCACCGGGGCGAGCAGCCGGGCGTCGGCGAGCGGCACGCGCTCCCCCGTCGTCTGGTAGCCGCTGAACATGGGGTCGCCGGTGAGGACGACCAGGTGGCCCTCCTCCTCGTCGAGGATGCCGAAGCGGGGGTCGTCACCGGTGCTGAAACGCGCGATCTTCACGCTGACGACCCTAGCCGTGCGGACGGCGCGCGGCCGCCGGCACGAGGCACCGTGCTGCGCGCTACGCGTCGAGGCGCGTGAGCCAGCCGTGGCGGTCGGGGATGCGGCCGTACTGGATGTCGGTGAGCTCCTGGCGCAGCGACATCGTCAGCTCGCCGGCGGGCGCGTCGATGTCGCCGACGTCGAGGCCCTCGCCCATCAGGCGGCCGATCGGCGTGATGACCGCCGCGGTGCCGCACGCGAACACCTCCGTGATCTCGCCCGACGCGACGCCGTCGACCCACTCCGACAGCTCGACGCGGCGCTTCTCGACCGTGAGGCCGCGGTCGCGCGCGAGCTCGAGGATCGAGTCGCGCGTGATGCCCTCGAGGATGCTCTCGGAGTCGGGTGTGACGAGCCGGCTGTCCCTGTAGACCAGCACGATGTTCATGCCCCCGAGCTCCTCGAGGTAGCGGCCCTCCTCGGAGTCGAGGAACAGCACCTGCGCGCAGCCGTGCGACGCGGCCTCGGCCTGCGGGAGGAGCGACGCGGCGTAGTTGCCGCCGCACTTCGCGGCGCCCGTGCCGCCCTTGCCCGCGCGGGAGTACTGCGTGGACAGCCAGATGGACACCGGCGCGACGCCGCCCGTGAAGTACGCGCCCGCGGGGCTCGCGATGACGTAGTACCCCACGCGCTGGGCGGCGCGGACGCCGAGGAAGCTCTCGTTGGCGATCATGAACGGGCGGAGGTAGAGGCTCTGCTCGGGCGCCGACGGGACCCAGTCCAGGTCGGCGCGGACCAGCTGGCGCACCGACTCCACGAAGTCCTCCGTGGGGAGCTCGGGCAGCGCGAGGCGGCGGGCCGAGCGCTGCAGGCGGGCGGCGTTGCGGTCGGGGCGGAAGGTCCAGACGGATCCGTCGGCGTGGCGGTACGCCTTCATGCCCTCGAAGATCTCCTGGCCGTAGTGCAGCACGCTCGCGGCCGGATCCAGCTGGAGCGGCCCGTACGGGACGACGCGCGCGTCGTGCCAGCCGGCGTCGAGGGTCCAGTCGATCTGGACCATGTGGTCCGTGAAGTGCTTGCCGAAGCCCGGGTCGGCGAGGATCGCCTCCCGCTCGGCGTCGGCGCGGGCGGTCTCCGACGGGGTCTGCTCGAAGGACAGGGGGAAGGCGGTGCCGGTGGTGGTGCTGGTGGAGCTCATGGGGTCCTTCAGTGGTTCGTGGAGAGGGCGCGGATGACGGCGTCGCCGACATCCGCGGTGGATCGGGGTGCGGCGTCGCCCGCGGCGCGCGCGGCGAGGTCGGCGGATACCGCGGCCGTGACGCGCGCGGCGGCCTTGGGCAGGCCCAGGTGGTCGAGCAGGAGCGCGACCGAGAGGATCGCCGCGGTCGGGTCGGCCTTCTGCTGGCCGGCGATGTCGGGCGCGGATCCGTGCACCGGCTCGAACATGCTCGGGAACGCGCCCGTGGGGTTGACGTTGCCCGACGCGGCGAGGCCGATGCCGCCCGAGATCGCGGCGGCGAGGTCGGTGATGATGTCGCCGAACAGGTTGTCGGAGACCACGACGTCGAAGCGCGACGCGTCGGTGACCAGGAAGATCATCGTGGCGTCGACGTGCAGGTAGTCGACCGTGACGTCCGGGTGCTCGGCGGCGACGCGGTCGACGGTGCGCTGCCAGAGGGATCCGGCGAAGGTCAGCACGTTGGTCTTGTGCACGAGGGTGACGCGCTTGCGGTCGCGCGTCGAGGCCAGCTCGAACGCGAAGCGGACGGTGCGCTCGACGCCGTGCGCCGTGTTCACGGACACCTCGGTCGCGATCTCGTGCTCGGTACCGCGGCGGAGCACGCCTCCGTTGCCCGCGTACGGTCCCTCGGTGCCCTCGCGGACGACGACGAAGTCGACCTCCCCGGGCGCGGCGAGCGGCGAGACGACGCCGGGCAGCAGCGTGGTGGGCCGCAGGTTGATGTAGTGGTCGAACGCGAAGCGGAGCTTGAGCAGCAGGCCGCGCTCGATGATGCCGCCGGCGAGGCGCGCGTCGCGCGGGTCGCCGCCGACCGCGCCGAGCAGGATCGCGTCGTGCTGCGCGAGGGCGGCGAGGTCGGAGTCGGTGAGGATCTCGCCGGTCTCGAGGTAGTGGCCGGCGCCGAACGGGTACTGCGTGGTGTCGAGCGACACGTCGTCGGGGACCGCCTCCCGGAGCACGCGGAGGGCCTCGTGGACGACCTCCGGACCGATGCCGTCCCCGGGGACGACGGCGAGCGAGATGGTGCGGGGCATGGATCCTCCCGGGACTCGTGGGTTTCCGGACAGGCTACCTGTCCGTCGCGGGGCACCGGCGCTACGTTGAGGGCGTCCGACTACTCGGCGGGCACGACCCAAGGAGCACCGCATGAGCATCGGCCTCGGAATCTTCCTCGTGGTCGTCGGCGCGATACTCGCGTTCGCCGTCGACCTCACCGTCCCGGGCGTCGACCTGCAGCTCGTCGGCTACATCCTGATGGGCGGCGGCGCGCTGGTCATCATCATCGGCGTCGCGCTCCTCGCCCGCCGCCGCACGGCCGTGAGCGAGACGCGCACGCGCATCGACCCCGCGACCGGCCAGCGCATCACGCGAAGCGAGCGCTCCGACGACAACGTCGTCTGATCCGCTCCCCCGCAGGCATCGGGCCCGTCACCTCGCGAGGTGACGGGCCCGTCGTGCGTCACGGATCGGGTCTCGGTCAGTCGTGCGAGCTGGCGCGACGCAGGCTCGTGAGCGAGATGACGATCGCGCCGACCATGAGCAGGGCGCCGATGATCGACGTCGTCACCACGCCGCCGTCGAACGCACGGTGCGCCGACTCCAGCAGCGCCGCGCCCATGTCGGCCGGCACGCGCTCGGCGACCGAGACCGCTCCCCCGAGCGTCTCCCGGGCCGCGGACGCGTCGCCCTCGGAGAGGCCGGCGGGCAGCGTGAGGCCCGTGCGGTAGCTGGCCGTCAGGATGCTGCCGAGAACGGCCGTGCCGAGCACGGCGCCCACCTCGTATGCCGTCTCCGAGACCGCGGACGCCGCACCCGCCTTCGCCGGCGGGACGGCCGCGATGATCAGGTCGTTCGAGATGGTCTGCGAGGCGCCGATGCCCGCGCCCAGCAGGCAGAACGCGAACACGAGGAGGCCCACGGATGCGTCACTGCCGGTGACCGCGAGCAGCGCGTAGGCGACGGCGGAGAACGCGAGCGCGATGGCGACGACGCGCGACGGGCGGGCGCGCGCCACGATCGGCACGATCACGAGCCCGGAGACGATGACGACCACGGATCCCGGGATGAGCGCGAAGCCCGCGGCCAGCGGGTCGAGGCCCGCGACCAGCTGCAGGTGCTGCGTCACGAAGAAGAGGAAGCCGACGAGCGAGACGACGCTCAGCAGGTTGACGAGCACCGCGCCCGTGAAGACCGGCTCGCGGAAGAGCGCGACGTCGAGCATGGGGTTCCGCGCGCGGGACATGCGGCGCACGAAGAGGATGCCGGCGACCACGCCCACGACGGGCGCGGCGAGCGCGAGCGGCGTGACGCCCTCGGTCGCGAACGTCTTGATCGCGTAGACGAGGGGCGCGACGGTCGCCAGCGACAGCAGGATCGCGATCCCGTCGATCGGCCCGGGCGCCGGGTCCTTCGACTCCGGCACGAGCACGGGCGTGAGGATGAGCAGCGGCAGCATCACGGGCACCGCGACGAGGAACACGGATCCCCACCAGAAGTGCTCGAGCAGCACGCCGCCGACGAGCGGGCCGAGCGCGGATCCGCCGGAGAAGCCCGACGCCCAGATCGCGATGGCGAGGCGGCGCTGCTTCCGGTCGGTGAAGATCGAGCGGAGGAGCGACAGCGTGGAGGGCATGAGCATCGCGCCGAAGAAGCCGAGCGCGGCGCGCGCGGCGATGAGATGCGAGGCGTCGGTCGCGAACGCGGCGAGGGCCGAGACGACGCCGAAGCCGGCCGCGCCGATCATGAGGAGGCGCCGGCGGCCGTAGCGGTCGCCCATGTTGCCCATCGCGACGAGGAGCCCCGCGAGCACGAGCGGGTACGCGTCGATGACCCAGAGCTGGGCGGCGCCCGACGGCTCGAGGTCGCGCGCGATGGACGGCATCGCGAAGCTCAGCACCGTGTTGTCGATGGAGACGAGGAGCACCGGGAGAATCAGCACCACGAGCGCGGCCCACTGGCGTCGCCCGGCGCGGCCGGCGACGGCGGTCACGGGGACGGATGCGGTGCGGGGCGTGGACATGACGGGGCTTCCTGACGTCGGGAGGCGTGGGGCGCGGGGTGCGCGGACGGGGCCGCGGGAGCGGCCGGGATCACTGTACCGTCCGGTTGGTACAGCGGGCAACCCGCCGCTACGCTGGATCCATGCCCGCCACTCCCCCCGACGACCCCGCACCCGCGCCCGAGGCCGGACCCGACCCGGCGTCCTCCCCCGGCGGAGGCGCGCGCGACCGCATCCTCGACGCCTTCGAGGAGCTGCTCGTGCAGCAGGGCGAGCGCGGCACGACGCTCGAGGCCGTCGCCGCGGCGGCCGGCGTCTCCAAGGGCGGGCTGCTCTACCACTTCGGCGGCAAGGAGGCGCTCGTCGACGGCCTGCTCGCGCGCATGGCGGCGCTCGCGCAGGCGGACGTCGCGCGCCTCCGGGCCGCGGAACGGGGACCGGTCGACCTCTGGATCCGCAGCTCGCTGTCCACCGCCACGCCCTTCGACCGCACGTACGTCGCCACCTCCCGGCTCGCGCAGGGCAACCACCCGCGCGCCCGCGACACGCTCACGCACCTGCAGGACGAGTGGGCCGCCGTGATCCTCGAGGCCGTGGGCGACCCGGCCGTCGCGCGCGCCGTGCTCCTCATCGGCGACGGCCTCTACTACAACAGCGCGCTGCAGCCCTGGCTCGGCGGATCCGCGCCCGCGGACGACGCGCTCGACGAGCTCATCCGCGTGGTCGACGACCTCGTCAGGCTCCGCTCGACCCGCGGCTGACCGGGTCCGGACGCGCCGCGAGGGCGGCCGCCGCAGCAGCCGCCCTCGCGCGGGTCCGTCCGACGGGTCTCAGTCGGCGATGTCGATCTCGCGCAGCGACGTGGCCTGGATCGCGCGCCGCACGTTCTCCAGCACGCCGTCCGGCACGGGCGAGTCGACGCTGAGCACGCTGAGCGCGCGCCCGCCGGCCTCCTGGCGGGCGATCTGCATGCCGGCGATGTTGACCTCGGCGTCGCCGAACTCCTTGCCGTAGACCGCGACGATGCCGGGGCGGTCCTCGTACTTCATGACGATGAGGTGGCGGCTGAACGGCACCTCGACGTCGTAGCCGTCGATCTCGACGAGCTTCTCGATCTGCTTGGTGCCCGTGAGCGTGCCCGACACCGACACCTGCGTGCCGTCGGACAGCGCGCCGCGGATGCTGAGCACGTTGCGGTACTCCTCCGACACGGCGTCCGTGATGAGGCGCACCTCGAGCCCGCGCTGCTCGGCGAGGAGCGGCGCGTTCACGTAGGAGACGTTCTCGCTCACGACGTTCGTGAACACGCCCTTGAGCGCCGCGAGCTTGAGGACGCTGACGTCGTAGCCCGCGAGCTCGCCGCGGACGACCACGTCGATGCTGGTGAGCGCCTCGTGCGCGAGGCCGGAGAACACCTGGCCGAGCTTCTCCATCAGCGGGATGCCGGGGCGCACGTAGGGGTCGATGACGCCGCCGGCGACGTTGACCGCGTCCGGCACGAGCTCGCCGCCGAGCGCGAGGCGCACGCTCTTCGCGACCGAGACACCCGCCTTCTCCTGCGCCTCGTCGGTGGAGGCGCCGAGGTGCGGCGTGACGATGATGTTGTCGAGCTCGAGCAGCGGCGACCCCGTGGGCGGCTCGCTCACGAACACGTCGAGGCCGGCGCCCGCGATGCGCTGCGACTTGAGCGCCGTGTACAGCGCGTCCTCGTCGATGATGCCGCCGCGGCTCGCGTTGACGATGCGGAGCGACGGCTTCGCGAGCGCGAACTGCTCCGTGGAGATGAGGCCCGTGGTGTCGGGCGTCTTGGGGATGTGGATGGTGATGAAGTCCGAGACCCTCATCAGCTCGTCGAGCGGGAGGAGCTGCACGCCGAGCTGCTGCGCGCGTGCGGGCGTGACGTAGGGGTCGTACGCGACGAGCGTGGCGCCGAAGCCCGCGAGGCGCTGGGCGACGAGCGTGCCGATGCGACCGAGGCCGACGATGCCGATGGTCTTCTCGTAGAGCTCGACGCCCGTGAAGGACGAGCGCTTCCAGAGGCCCTGCTTGAGCGAGGCGCTCGCGTCCGGGATGAAGCGCGCGAGCGAGAGGATGTGGCCGATGGCGAGCTCGGCGGCCGAGATGACGTTGGAGGTCGGCGCGTTCACGACCATGACGCCCGCGGTGGTCGCGGCCTTGATGTCGACGTTGTCGAGGCCCACGCCCGCGCGGGCGACGACCTGGAGGCGGGGAGCTGCGGCGATGGCCTCGGCGTCGATCTTCGTGGCGGACCGGACGAGCACGGCGTCCGCCTCCGCGAGGGCCGCGAGCAGGGCCGGGCGGTCGGTGCCGTCGACGGATCGGACGTCGAAGTCGGGCCCCAGGGCGTCGACGGTGGCGGGCGAGAGTTCTTCGGCGATGACGACGACGGGCTTGGTCAAGAGCGGTCCTTCGGGCGGGGGCGGCTGGGACCCTCACATGCTAGTGGCCCCAGAATGGGGCGATGAGCGATGTGACGTGGGCGGCGATCCAGCTCGCCGTGCGGATCCTGCTGGCCCTCGTCTTCGTCGGCATGGGCGTCAACCACTTCGTGCCGAAGGCCGCGCGGGCCATGGCGGCGATCATCCCGCCGTCGTTCCGGCGGCCCGGCGTGCCCTCTCCGCTGGCGCTCGTGTGGTTCACGGGGCTCTGCGAGATCGCGGGCGGGATCGGCCTGCTGGTCGAGCCGCTGCGGCTCGCCGCGGGCATCGCGCTGGCCGTCTTCCTGGTCGCGGTCTTCCCCGCGAACGCGTACGCAGCTCGGCACCCGGAGCGCTTCGGCCGCATCGCGATCCCGCTGGTGCCACGCCTCGTGGCGCAGGCGGTGCTGATCGTGCTCGTGCTGTTCGCCGGGTGGCCGCTCTAGCGGTCCGTCGCCGGCGCCGCGCGTCGCTAGACGAGCGGCAGCAGCGCCGCGAGGCCGACCGTGAGCGCGCTCGCGGCGGCGAGGCCCGCGAGCATGACGAGGACGCGCGCGGCAGCGGGCCGGCCGCGCGTGGCGAGCGCCGCGAGGACGAACGCGACGACGGGCACGAGGATGGCGCCGACGAGCGTCGCGAGCGTGCCCGGCCGGAGCGATCCGCCGAACGCCGTCGCGATGTCCCGGAAGGCCGTGTACTGGTCGACGGCCTGCCACACGAGGATCCCGTGGGAGAGCGCGCCGAGGATCCCGACGACCCAGCCGGCGCGCGTCGGCCGACCCCGGAGCCTCCGTGCGGGTGCGGTCCCGGTGGCGTCGACGGCGGGCTGCTCGCCGCTCACCGGGTCACCACCCAGGGCCACGGGAAGAGGACCACGGCGCCCGCGGCGAGGACGAGCATGCGGCGTCCGACGCGCATCCCGCGCAGGGCGGCGACGACGGCGGCCAGCCACAGCAGCGGCGCGAGCACGGTGAGCGCCTCGGTCGCCTGCGCGACGCCGACCTGGAACGCGGATCCGGCGCTCGACGGGTTGTCGCGCACGACGAAGAACCAGGCGATGGTCTCGAGCACCGCGACGGCGCCGAAGAAGGCGAGCCCCACCACCTCGGGCGAGGCGTCGGGGGCGGCGCGGTCGTCGTCGTCGGCCGCGAGGCCGTCACGCGGCTCGTCGGATCCCGCGGCGGATCCCGCGGCGGATCCGGACGCGGCGGCCCGGCGCGCGGCCGTCGCACCGAGGGCGGACGCCCGGCCGCTCCCGGTCGCGGTCGCGGGTGCGGCGTCGGGGCGGCGGCGTGGCACGGCCCGCTGCGGCTCGGGCGAGCGGGCGAGCGTGGGATCCGCGTCCTCGCCGGCCCAGCTGAGGGCGTCGTCGTCGGGGGTCCGGGGCATCCCCCGATCGTACGTGCTCGGATCCGGACGCCCGCCGCGTGCCTCGACGCCCTGGGGACGCGCGGACGCCCGGCCGCGCGAGGCGACCGGGCGTCCGGTGGAGCGGGTGGGGCATCGGCTAGCGGGCGACCGAGCCGTCCGTGTAGTCGTCGTCGGCCTTGTTCCACGCGAAGAGCTTGCGCAGCTCGCGGCCGGTCGACTCGATCGGGTGCTCCTCGCCCTTCTTGCGCAGCTCGAGGAACTCGGGCGCGCCGGCGTCCTGGTCCTTGATGAAGCGGTCGGCGAACGCGCCGGACTGGATGTCCGCGAGGACGGCCTTCATGTTCTCCTTGACATCCGGCGAGATGACGCGCGGGCCGGAGACGTAGTCGCCGTACTCGGCCGTGTCGGAGATGCTCCAGCGCTGCTTCGCGATGCCGCCCTCCCACATGAGGTCGACGATGAGCTTGAGCTCGTGCAGCACCTCGAAGTACGCGATCTGCGGCTGGTAGCCCGCCTCGATCAGCGTCTCGAAGCCGTACTGCACCAGCTGCGAGGTGCCGCCGCAGAGCACGGCCTGCTCGCCGAAGAGGTCGGTCTCGGTCTCCTCGGTGAAGGTGGTGCGGATGCCGCCGGCGCGCAGGCCGCCGATGCCCTTCGCGTACGACCACGCGAGGTCCCACGCCTTGCCCGACGCGTCGACCTCGACGGCGACGATGACGGGGACGCCGCGGCCGGCCTCGAACTCGCGGCGCACGGTGTGGCCCGGGCCCTTGGGGGCGACGAGGACGACGTCGACGCCCTCGGGCGCCTCGATGAAGCCGAAGCGGATGTTGAAGCCGTGCGCGAAGACGAGCGTCTTGCCCTCGGTGAGGTTGTCGCGGACGCTGTCGGCGTAGAGGCCGCGCTGGTGCTGGTCGGGCGCGAGGATGACGATCACGTCGGCCCACGCGGACGCGTCGGACGGCGTCTTCACCGTGAAGCCCTGCTCCTCGGCCTTGGCGCGGCTCGTCGAGCCCTCCTTGAGGCCGATGACGACCTCGACGCCGGAGCCGCGGAGGTTCAGCGCGTGCGCGTGGCCCTGCGAGCCGTAGCCGATGACGGCGACCTTGCGACCCTGGATGAGCGAGAGGTCGGCGTCGTTGTCGTAGACGATGTCAGTCACGTGATGGATCTCCTTGTTCTGTCGTCCCCGCGGAAGGGCGAGGGGCGGTCGTGCCTGGCTGCCCCGCGCTCGGGCGGGGCGTGGTCGTGCGGGCGGGTACGTGCGGGTGCCGCGGACGCGGCGCGCGGGGAGCCTAACGGCTCCCCCCGCGGCCCGCCGGGATCGGCGCTAGGGGGTGCGGAAGACGCGGTCGGTGATCGACTTGGACCCGCGCCCCATGGCGAGGAGCCCCGACTGCGCGAGCTCCTTGATGCCGAAGGGCTCGAGCACGCGGAGGAGGGCCTGCACCTTCCCCGAGTCGCCCGTGACCTCGATGATCAGCGCGTCGGTGGCCACGTCGACCACGCGGGCGCGGAACAGGTTCACGGCCTCGAGCACCTGCGAGCGGGTCGTGTTGTCCACGCGCACCTTGACGAGCAGGTGCTCGCGCTCGACGGCCTGGCCGGGATCGAGCTCCACGATCTTGATGACGTTGATCAGCTTGTTGAGCTGCTTCGTCACCTGCTCCAGCGGCAGCGCCTCGACGTCCACGACAACCGTGATCCGCGAGAGGCCCTCGATCTCGCTCGCGCCGACCGCGAGCGACTCGATGTTGAAGCCGCGGCGGGCGAACAGGCCCGCGACGCGGGTGAGGAGGCCCGGCTTGTCCTCCACCAGGAGGCTCAGGATGTGGCTCACTTCTCGGTCCTCCCGGTCTCGGCGAGGTCGTCGTCCCAGTCGGGCGCGTGGTCGCGGGCGTACTGCACGGCGCTGTTGCTGAGGCCCTGCGGCACCATCGGCCACACCATCGCGTCGCGGCTGACCACGAAGTCGATGACGACGGGCCGGTCGTTGGTCGCGAGCGCCAGGCGGATCGCGTCGTCGACCTCCTCCGGCTTGGTGACGCGGATCCCGAGGGCGCCGTACGCGTCGGCCATCTTCACGAAGTCGGGCACCATGCGGGTGCCGCCGCCCGTGTTGAGGTCGGTGTTCGAGTAGCGGCCCTCGTAGAAGAGGGTCTGCCACTGGCGCACCATGCCGAGGGACGAGTTGTTGATGATCGCGACCTTGATGGGGATGTCGTTGATCGTGCAGGTGGCGAGCTCCTGGTTGGTCATCTGGAAGCAGCCGTCGCCGTCGATCGCCCACACGTGGCGGTCGGGCTGGGCGACCTTGGCGCCCATCGCGGCGGGCACCGAGTAGCCCATGGTGCCGGCGCCGCCGGAGTTGAGCCACGAGTTGGGGCGCTCGTACTTGATGAACTGCGCCGCCCACATCTGGTGCTGGCCGACGCCGGAGGCGAACACGCCCTCCGGTCCCGTGATCTCGCCGATGCGCTGGATGACGTACTGCGGCGCGAGCTGGCCGTCCGCGGGCTCCGTGTAGCCGAGCGGGAACTCCTCGCGGAGGCCGTCGAGGTAGGTCCACCAGTCGGCGATGTCCTGCTCGACCGCGGACGCGGCCTTCGCCTCGCGGAACGCGACGGCCAGGTCGGCGATGACGTCCTTCGCGTCGCCCACGATGGGGACGTCCGCAATGCGGATCTTGGATATCTCGGCAGGGTCGACGTCGACGTGGACCACCTTGGCGTGCGGCGCGAAGAGCGACGCCTTGCCGGTGACCCGGTCGTCGAAGCGCGCGCCGAGCGAGACCAGCAGGTCGGACTCCTGCAGCGCGAGCACCGCGGGGACCGTGCCGTGCATCCCGGGCATGCCGAGCTGCTGCGGGTGGGAGTCGGGGAACGCGCCGCGCGCCATGAGCGTCGTGACGACGGGCGCGCCGACCGCCTCGGCCAGCGCGAGGAGCTCCTCGTGCGCCTTGGCGCGGATCACGCCGCCGCCCACGTAGAGGACGGGCTTCTTCGCCTCGACGAGCAGCTGCGCGGCCGCCTGGATCTGCTTGCCGTGCGCCTTGACGACGGGGCGGTAGCCGGGCAGGTCGATCTTCGGCGGCCAGTGGAACGGCGCCTCGAGCTGCTGGGCGTCCTTCGTGATGTCGACGAGGACCGGGCCCGGGCGGCCCGTGGAGGCGATGTGGTACGCCGATGCGATGGTGGACGGGATGTCCTCGGGACGGGTTACCAGGAAGCTGTGCTTCGTGATGGGCATCGTGATGCCCACGATGTCCGCCTCCTGGAAGGCGTCGGTGCCCATGAGGGTGGAGAAGACCTGGCCGGTGATCGCGAGGAGCGGCACCGAGTCCATGTACGCGTCCGCGATGGCCGTGACGAGGTTCGTCGCTCCGGGGCCGGAGGTCGCGATGCAGACGCCGGTGCGTCCGCTCGAGGACGCGTAGCCCTCGGCGGCGTGGCCGGCGCCCTGCTCGTGGCGGACGAGGATGTGGCGCAGCTTCGTCGAGTCCATGAGCGGGTCGTAGGTGGGGAGGATGGCGCCTCCAGGGAGGCCGAAGATGTCGTCGACCCCGAGGAGCTCGAGGGTGCGGACGACGGCCTCGGCGCCCGTGAGGATCTCGTCGCCCTGGTGGGCGGTCGGCGCCTGCGGCGTGGGGGGCGGGGTGGGCAGAGCTGGCATGGGTGCGCGATTCCTGGGAGAGGGTGCTGGAGGTGAGGAGGGGGTCATCCCGTGATCGCGCCCTCGGCGGCCGAGTGCACGAGCTTGGCGTACTTGGCGAGGACCCCGCGCGTGTAGCGCGGCGGGAGAGGTGCCCACCCCTCACGGCGGGCGGCGAGCTCGGCCTCGTCGACCAGTAGGTCGAGCGTGCGAGCGGCGATGTCGACGCGGATCCGGTCTCCATCGCGCACGAAGGCGACGGGACCTGCGTCCACCGCTTCGGGAGCCATGTGGCCGATGCACAGTCCGGTTGTGCCGCCTGAGAATCGACCGTCCGTCAAGAGTAGTACATCCTTGCCGAGGCCGGCGCCCTTGATGGCGCCCGTGATGGCGAGCATCTCGCGCATGCCAGGGCCGCCCTTCGGGCCCTCGTAGCGGATGACGATGACGTCGCCCTTCGAGATGCGGCCCTCGGTGAGCGCGTCCATGGCGGCGCGCTCGCGCTCGAAGACGCGGGCGGGGCCCTCGAACACGTCGAGGTCGAAGCCGGCCGTCTTCACGACCGCGCCCTCGGGGGCGAGGGAGCCGTGCAGCACGCTGATGCCGCCGGTGGCGTGGATGGGGTCGTCCATCTTGCGGATGACCGTGCCGTCGAGCTCCGCGAGGTCCATCGACTCGAGGTTCTCGCGCATGGTGCGGCCGGTGACCGTCATGACGTCGCCGTCGAGGAGGCCCGCGTCGAGGAGCGCCTTCATGACGACGGGGACGCCGCCGACGCGGTCGACGTCGTTCATGACGAAGCGGCCGAACGGCTTGAGGTCGCCGAGGTGCGGCACGCGGTCGGCGATGCGGTTGAAGTCGGACAGCTGCAGGTCGACCTCGGCCTCGCGCGCGATGGCGAGCAGGTGGAGGACCGCGTTGGTGGATCCGCCGAACGCCATGACCACGGAGATGGCGTTCTCGAACGCCCCCTTCGTCATGATGTCGCGCGCGGTGATGCCCTTCGCGATGAGGTTCACGACGGCCTCGCCCGAGCGGTGGGCGAAGTAGTCGCGACGGCGGTCGGCGCTCGGCGGGGCCGCGGATCCGGGCAGGCTCATGCCGAGGGCCTCGGCCACGCTCGCCATGGTGTTCGCGGTGTACATGCCGCCGCAGGCGCCCTCGCCCGGGCAGATGGCCTTCTCGATGCGAGTCAGGTCCTCCTGGCTCATCGTGCCGGCCTTGCAGGCGCCCACCGCCTCGAAGGCGTCGATGATGGTGACCTCCTTCTCGGTGCCGTCCGAGAGCTTCACCCAGCCGGGGGCGATGGATCCCGCGTAGAGGAACACGGAGGAGAGGTCGAGGCGCGCGGCGGCCATGAGCATGCCGGGGAGCGACTTGTCGCAGCCGGCCAGGAGCACGGATCCGTCGAGGCGCTCGGCCATCATGACGGTCTCGACGCTGTCGGCGATGACCTCGCGCGAGACGAGCGAGAAGTGCATGCCCTCGTGGCCCATGGCGATGCCGTCGCTGACGGAGATGGTGCCGAACTGGAGCGGGTACCCGCCGCCCGCGTGGACGCCCTCCTTGGCGCCCTGCGCGAGGCGGTCGAGGCTGAGGTTGCATGGTGTCACCTCGTTCCACGAGCTGGCGACGCCGATCTGGGGCTTCTCCCAGTCCTCGTCGCCCATCCCGACGGCGCGGAGCATGCCCCGCGATGAGGTGGCCTCGATCCCGTCGGTGACGTCGCGGCTCCGGGGCTTCATGTCGATCTCAGGCATGGCATGAGTTTATGTCCTGCCGCGGAGCAGTCCCGGCGCCCTGGGCGCGCGCGGACACGGGTGCCGTCAGCCGAAGCCCGGGGGCAGCCGGCCCGCGTCCGCCTCGCCGTCGCGGCCGTCGTGGGCCGGGTCGTCGGGCGTCGGCGCGGCGACCGGCGGCTCCGCGTCGCGCGGCCCCGCCCCGCCCGGGACGTGGCCGGCCTCCTCCGCGGCGATGTTCTCGGCGGATCCGACGGGGAGCGTCGACGCGTCCACCTCGTCGGCGGCGCGCAGCTCCTCGTGCGCCCGGTCGATGGCCTCCTCCAGCTCGTCGACGAGGAGGTCCTCGCGGAGGAAGTGGCGGAGGCGGTACCCGGCGCGGCCGACCATGTGCGCGGAGATCGGCGCCGTGAGCATCTGGAAGAGGAGCACGGGCACGAGCATCGCGACCGTGCTGAGGCTCTGCGACTGCAGGGCCAGGGCGAGGAGCACGAGGATCACGCCGAGGATCTGCGGCTTGGTGGCGGCGTGCATGCGGGCGAGCGGATCCGGGAAGCGGAGGAGCCCGACGCCCGCCGCGACCGAGAGCACGCCGCCGAGGAGGAGGAGCACGAGGCTCACGACGTCGAGGGCGTCGGCCAGCGGGCCGGACACGAGGATGCCGCTCACGACGGGTCCTGCTTCGAGACGTAGCGGGCGACGGCGACCGTGGCGAGGAACGCGGTCATGGCGAGCACGAGCATCACGGGGACCGTGCGGGTGTGGCCGTTGAAGATCATCTCCGCGCCGAGCACGCAGATGAGCGTGGTGAGCAGCACGTCGGAC
This sequence comes from Clavibacter michiganensis subsp. insidiosus, assembly GCF_002240565.1. Classification (GTDB taxonomy): domain Bacteria; phylum Actinomycetota; class Actinomycetes; order Actinomycetales; family Microbacteriaceae; genus Clavibacter; species Clavibacter insidiosus. The sequence goes on from NZ_MZMO01000001.1 coordinate 2,468,706, forward strand.
GCGATGATCCGGTCGAGGATGCTCGGACCGCGCACGATGCGCACGAGCGCCATGGCGGCGGTCGAGAAGAACAGGGCGCCGACGACGACCCAGCCGACCTGCATCACGATGCTCATGCGAGCTCCTCCCCCGTGGTCGAGATGAGCCCCGCCTCGAGGTCGCGGTCGCGCACCAGCTCGTGCGCGCGCTGCCGGCGGGTCTGCAGCAGCGGCTCGCGGCCGGACTCGCGCCGCTCGCGGTTGACGCGCCACACGTCGTCGGCGGTGCCGAGCGTGAACACGATCCGGCTCTCCACCTGCAGCGTCGTCTCCCGGACGCGCTCCACCTCCTCCGGGGTGGAGGTGCCGAGCGCGTGGAGGTAGAGGATCGAGCGCTCCCGGTCGGCCTCGACCACGATGGATCCCGGCACGAGCGACACGAGCTCGGCCGTGAGCGTCATGACGAAGTCGCTGCGGGTGTGCAGGTGCACCGCGATGACCGAGTTGACCGGCACGCGGCGCCAGTCGAACGCCATCGCCGCGACCTGGAACGACGCGCGCACGAGGTCGACCGCGAAGTGCCCGAGGAGGATCAGGGCCCAGCGGATGTCGAACCGGCCGGACAGCTCCACCGGCGGCAGGTAGAACACGCGCGTCACGAGGAGCGCGAGCACGATGCCGGTGACGACCGAGATGACGGTGACGTGGCCCCAGAGCAGGAGCCACAGGATCACGAGCCAGACGAGCAGCGGCAGCTGCACGAGGAGCGAGAGCCGCTCGGCGCGGGCCCGGGCCTTCCGCGGGCTCATTCGACGCCTCCCGGGAAGACGGTCTCGACGTAGCCGAGCTCGCCGGATCCGTTGCCGGACCCGGGTCCGGTGAGGCTCTCACCCGCGCGCTCGGCGAGGGCGTACACGGGGCCCGCGAAGACCGTGAGCGCGACGCTCACGACGACCATGCCGGCCGTCGCGCCCGTCATGAGCACGGGCGTCTTCCGGACGGTGGTCGTCGCCTCGCCGCCGGGCCGCTCGGAGAGCTGGTCGAGCAGGGGCGACTCGTAGTCCTCGACCTCCTCCGCGCCGCGCCAGAACGCCATGTTCCAGACGCGGGCGAGGGCGTAGAGGGTGAGGAGGCTCGTGGCCGCGCCCGCCGCGATGACCGCGTAGGTGAGCCAGCCGCCGACCTCGGCGCCGGAGTCGAACAGCGCGACCTTGCCGATGAAGCCCGAGAACGGCGGGATGCCGCCGAGGTTGAGCGCGGGGATGAAGAACAGGATCGCCATCACGGGCGCCGCCTTCAGCAGGCCGCCGAGCCGGTTGATCGACGTGCTGCCGCCCGTGCGCTCGATGAGCCCGGAGGCGAGGAACAGCGTCGTCTGCACGACGATGTGGTGGATCACGTAGTAAATGGTCGCGGTCATGCCGGCCACCGTGTTGAGCGCGATGCCGAAGATCATGTAGCCGATGTGGCTCACGAGCGTGAACGAGAGCAGCCTCTTGATGTCGGCCTGCGCGACCGCGCCGAGGATGCCGATCACCATCGTGAGCGCGGCGACGACCATGAGCGCCGTGGAGAGCTGGTCGGTCGGGAACATGACCGTCTCGGTGCGGAGGATCGCGTAGACGCCGACCTTGGTGAGGAGCCCGGCGAACACCGCGGTGACGGGCGCGGGCGCCGTCGGGTAGGAGTCCGGCAGCCAGAACGACAGCGGGAACACGGCCGCCTTGATGCCGAACGCGACCAGCAGCATGATGTGCAGGATCAGCTGCACGTCCGGCGGGATCTCGTCGAGCCGCACCGAGATCTGCGCGATGTTCACCGTGCCGAGGGCGCCGTAGATCATGGCGATGGACGCGAGGAACAGCATCGAGGAGACGAGGCTCACGACGATGTAGGTGACGCCCGCCCGGATCCGGGCCTCGGTGCCGCCGAGCGTGAGCAGCACGTAGCTCGCCACGAGCAGGATCTCGAACCCGACGTAGAGGTTGAAGAGGTCGCCCGCGACGAAGGCGTTGAAGACGCCGGCCGCGAGGATCAGGTAGGTCGGGTTGTAGATCGACACGGGCGTCTCGCCGTCGCCGTCCTCGAGGCCCTGGCCGATCGAGAACATGAGGACCGCGAGCAGCACGATCGACGAGACCAGCAGCATGAGCGCTGAGAGGCGATCGACCACGAGCACGATGCCGAACGGCGCGGCCCACCCGCCGACCTCGACGGACTGGCCGCCCTGCTGGTCGACCAGCACGAGGAGCGCGCCGCTGATCACGACGACGGCCAGGAGCACGAGGACCGACACGGCGACCTGCAGGCGTCGCTGGCGCGCGGCGACCAGGGCCGCGGCCGCCCCGAGCAGCGGCACGAGCACCACGAGCGGGATCAGGGTCTGGAAGATCGTCATCGCTCGTCCCCCGTCCCCTTCTCGGCGCGCTTCGTGCGGAAGTCGCGGTCGTCGTCGTCGTCGGCGAAGTCGTCGATGGCCTCTTCCAGGTCGGATCGGTTGTCGCGGAGCTTCCGGGCGGAGGCGATCGCGGCCTCGGCGTTGGTGCCGAACTCGGTGTCGTCGTCGTCGGGCACGGTGGGCTCCTCGCCGAGGCCCGTGCGGGGGCCGCGCATCGCGAGGTCGTCCTCGTCGTCCGTCACCACGTCGGCGTTGGCCAGCCGCCAGGAGCGGTAGATGAGCGCCATGAGGAAGGCCGAGACGCCGAAGGTGATGACGATGGCCGTGAGGATGAGGGCCTGCGGCAGCGGATCGGCGTACTCCGACGGATCCACGTCGGGGTCGTAGATGGGCGCGAGGCCCACGCGGCCGGACATGATGAGGATGAGGATGTTGGTCGCGTTGCCCACCAGCAGGAAGCCGAGGAGCACGCGCGTCATGCTCCGCTCGAGCATGAGGTAGATGCCCGTCGCGTACAGCGCGGCCATGATCACGATGAGGGTGACGGAGACGCTCACACGCTCACCCCCTGCTCGGTCTCCATGCCGTCCGCTCCCTGCTCGACCGTCCGGTCGCTCTCCTCCTGGCGGTCGACCTCCGCGCCGAGGCTGCGGAGCACGTCGAGCGTGAGGCCGACGACGACGAGGTAGACGCCGACGTCGAAGAAGGTGCTCGTGACGAACTCGACGTGGCCGACGAAGGGCACCTCGGTGTCGATCCACGTGGAGGTGAGGGCGTCGGCGCCGAAGACGAGCGGGACGATCGCCGTGCCGACCGCGAAGACGAGGCCCGTGCCGAGGACTCGACCGGCGTCCACGGGCGCCGCGGCGCCGAGCTCGTACCGGCCGCCCGCGAGGTAGCGCGCGACGAGCGCCATGCCCGCGAGGAGGCCCCCCGCGAATCCGCCGCCCGGCAGGTTGTGGCCGGAGAAGAGCAGGTACACCGACACCACGATGAGGCTGTGGAAGAGGAGCCGGACGACGACCTCGAGGAGGATCGACCGGTTCTGCGGGGCGAGCGTGCGGCCCGCGAGGAGCCAAGGGCTGCGCTGGTCGCGGTGCGAGTCCGTGACCGCCTCGCGCGCGTCCATGCGCGGCCCGCCGACGCCGTGCTCGACCTCGAACGGCGCCTCGGCGTCCTGCGGGCCGTGCCGTCCGGTGAGCCGCGCGATGAGGCTGCGGCGCGACGGCGCGGTCAGACGAGGCAGGGAGTCGGTGCGGCGGTTGAGGAAGATGAGGCTCGCGACGCCCGTGGCCGCGACGATGAGCACCGAGATCTCGCCCATGGTGTCCCAGCCGCGGAGGTCCACCAGCGTGACGTTGACGACGTTGCTGCCGTGGCCCTGCTCGTAGGCGAGGCGCGGGAACTCCAGCGAGATGGGCGACGCGACGCGGGCGCCGAGCGCGACGACCGCGACGGTGGACATGAGCGCGGCGACGGCGATGCCGATGGAGGCGCGCCAGATCGGGTGCACCGACCTGTTCCGCTCCCCCAGCCGGACGGGCAGGCGGCGGAGCACGAGGACGAAGGCGACCAGCGTGATCGTCTCGATCAGCACCTGCGTGAGCGCGAGGTCGGGCGCGCCGTGCAGGGCGAAGAGCGCGGCCATGCCGTAGCCCGTGACGCCCACGAGGACGACGGCCTGGAAGCGCTTGCCGGCGCGGGCGGCGGCGACGGCGGCCACGATCATCACGACGCCGATCACGGGCTGCGCGGGGTGGTCGAAGGGCACGGCGGTGGTCGGCCAGGAGCGGTTGAGCGCGAGCGCGGATCCGACGGAGCCGATGAGCACGAGCAGGATCACGCCGAGGTAGAACGGGAGCGAGCCGCGCTGCGTGGTGGCGGTGGTGCGCGCGGCGACCCGGTCGATGAGCCGCATCGACGCCCAGTAGACGCGGGCCGCGTCGATCCAGGAGGGCACGCGCGACTGCAGCGCGAAGACCCCGTCGCGGAGGCGGAACATCGTGAGGCCGACGACGAGCGTGCCCGCGGAGATGAGGAGCGCGGGCTCGATCCCGTGCCAGAGCGCGAGGTGGTACGTGTGGTCGGGCTCCCCGGGGGCGCCGGCGCTCACGGGCGGCAGCGTGTCGGCGTAGCCCGCGATCCAGCCGTCGACGGAGGAGGCGAGGAAGCCGAGCACGAGGCCGGTGACGGCGAGCACGGCCGGCGGCACGAGGAAGTCGAGGTGCTCGTGCACGGGCTGGACCTCGTCGACGCCGCGCTTGCGGGCGAACGCGCCCCACATGAAGCGCGCGCTGTACGCGACGGTGAGGCAGGAGCCGACGGAGACGCCGACGAGCGCGACCCAGCCGAGCCCGCCGCCGAGCTCCGCGTCGGTCAGGAACGCCGTGAGCACGGCCTCCTTCGCGACGAAGCCGAGGAAGGGAGGCAGGCCCGCCATCGAGGCGAGCGCGAGGGCCGCGACGACCGCGAGCACGGGCGCCTTGCGGCCGAGCCCGCTGATCTTGCGGAGGTCGCGGGTGCCGGCCCGGTGGTCGACCACGCCGACGACGAGGAACAGCGTCGCCTTGAACAGCGCGTGCGCGAGGAGGAGGGCGACGCCCGCGAGCGCGGCGTCGCGCGTGCCGTAGCCGACCACCACGGTGAGGAAGCCGAGCTGGCTGACCGTGCCGTACGCGAGGACGAGCTTGAGGTCCATCTGCTTGAGCGCGCGCCAGCCGCCGACGAGCATCGTCGCGACGCCGAGCGCCACGAGCAGCACGCGCCAGCCGGGCACGTCGGCGTAGCCGGGCGCGAGGCGGGCGATGAGGTAGATGCCGGCCTTCACCATGGCGGCGGCGTGCAGGTACGCGCTCACCGGGGTCGGCGCGGCCATGGCGGCGGGCAGCCAGAAGTGGAAGGGCACGAGGGCGGACTTCGAGAGCGCGCCGAGGAGGACCAGCACGACCGCGACGGGGATCAGCGGGCCGCCGGGGGGATCCGCGACGAGCGCGGCGAGGCTCGTGGTGCCGCCCGCGACCGAGAGGATCACGAGGCCGACGAGCATCGCGAGCCCGCCCGCCGTGGTGACGAGGAGCGCCTGCAGCGCCGCGCCGCGGCTCGCCTTCTTGCCCGTGTAGTGCCCGATGAGGAGGTAGGAGAGGACGCTCGTCGCCTCCCAGAAGGTGAAGAGCACGAAGACGTCGTCGGCGAGGACGAGGCCGAACATGACGCCCGCGAACGCGACGAGGAGACCCGCGAACCGGCCGAGGCCGTCCTCCGAGCTGCGGAAGTAGCGGGCGCAGTAGAGGAGCACGAGCGCGCCGACGCCCGTGACCACGAGGGAGAGGAGCCAGGAGAGCGCGTCCATCCGCATGTCGAGCGTGATGCCGAGCGACGGGATCCACTCGGCGCGCTCGACGACCTCGCCGTCGGGCAGCACGGCCGGGCCCTGCGCGACGGTGTAGGCGAAGGCGGCGGCCGGCACGAGGGCGGCGACGACGAACGCGCGCACGCCGAGCACGCGGGCGAGGAGGGGGATGCCGACGGAGGCGACCAGGAACACCGCGAGGAGGACGATCACGTGCGGTCTCCTCTCGCGAGTCGGCTATTTCCCCAGTCTACCTGAGCCCTACCTGAGAGGCCGGGGCGGCCACCTCAATCGGGATGGACGGCCGGCTCGGCGCGGAGGTCGGCGAGCACCTGGAGCACGCGCGCGACGTCGTGCGGGCCGTCGACGCGGAAGTCCGCCGCCGTGGCGCCCGTGCCGCTCTTGAGCCCGAGGTCGCCGGCCTGGAGCGCGGCGAACGCGTCCTCGTCGGTGACGTCGTCGCCCGCGTAGAAGACGGCCGTCGCCTCGGCGTACCGGCGCAGGTGCTCGACCGCCTCGCCCTTGGTCGCGTGCCGGACGCTGAACTCCAGCACGTCCTTGCCGGAGCGCACCTTGATGCCCTCGACCTCGGCGTGCGCCTCCTGCGTCGCGACGAGGTGCGCGATGCGGCTGTGCTTCTCCGTGGCGAGGCGCGTATGGAGGGCGAAGCCCGCGGGCTTCTCCTCGATCCACACCTCGTCGAGCGAGTCGGCGACCTGGCCGAGCACGTCGGAGAGGACGCCGCGCTGGGCGAGCTCGCCCTCGTCGAGGGTGAGCTCGATGTCGTCGGTGTCGAGGCGGATCTCCACCCCGTGCGACCCGACGAGCAGCACGTCGTCCGGCAGGTCGGCCACGGCCTCGAGGCTCCGCAGCGCGCGACCGGACACGAGCGCGACGCGCGTCTGCGGCAGGGCGAGCAGCGCGAGCACCGCGGCGCGGGCCTCGGGGACCGCGCGCGCCTTCTCGGGGTCGTCGACCTCCGGCGCGAGCGTGCCGTCGAAGTCGAGCGCGACCAGCAGGCGCGGCGTGCGCGCGAGCTCGGTGAGCGCCTCGAACAGGCGGCCGGGGAACCCGCGGCCGCCCTTGGCCTGGATGTCGGTGGTCAGCTCGGCCACGCGCGCTACCAGCCCTCGTCCATGAGCGGCTCGACGACCTCTTCGTCGGGGCCCTCGTGGATCGAGGCGGCGTACGTGCGGCCGAGGTCGGCGAGGAAGGAGCTCGACCAGGCCGCCACGTCGTTCTCGAACACGCGCTTGCGGAGCGACCGCATGCGCTTGCGCTGCTCGGCCTTCGGCATCTCGATGGCGCGGAGGATCGCCTCCTTGAGGCCCTCGATGTCGTGCGGGTTCACGAGGAGCGCGGCCTTCAGCTCGTCCGCGGCGCCCGCGAACTCGCTGAGCACCAGCACGCCCTCGTTCGAGTGCTTGGTGGCCACGTACTCCTTGGCGACGAGGTTCATGCCGTCGCGGAGCGCGGTGACGAGCATGACGTCGGCCGCGAGGCAGAGCGCCACCATCTCCTCGCGCGGGTACCCGTGGTGCAGGTAGCTGATGGCGGTGTGGCTGATGGAGCCGTAGTCGCCGTTGATGCGGCCGACCGTGAGCTCGATCTCGTCGCGGAGCTGCTTGTACGTCTCCACGCGCTCGCGGCTCGGGCTCGCGACCTGCACGAGCGTGGCGTCCTCCACCGTGACGCGGCCCTCGGCGAGCAGCTCGCCGAACGCCTTCAGGCGGTGGCCGATGCCCTTCGTGTAGTCGAGCCGGTCGACGCCCAGCAGGATCGTCTTCGGGTCGCCGAGATCGGCGCGGATCTGGCGGGCGCGCTCCTGGATGGCCGGGTCCTTGGCCATCTCCTCGTAGCTGCGCGCGTCGATCGAGATCGGGTAGTGCTTGGCGACGACCTGGCGGGTGCGCAGCTCGCGCACGGGCTTCGACGGCTTGGTGCCGGGGACGGTGAGCGGGATGCCGCCGCGCACGGGCACGTCGACGGTGGATCCGCGGGTCGTGTACCCGAAGAGCCGCCGGACCGCGCGCGTGAAGTTCCCGGCGTCGGCGACGCGCTGGAAGCCGATCACGTCGGCGCCCAGCAGCCCCTCGATGATCTGCGTGCGCCACGGCAGCTGCGAGTAGATGCCGTACGGCGGGAACGGGATGTGGTTGAAGAACCCGATGGTGAGGTCCGGCCGCTGCTCGCGCAGCATCTTCGGCACGAGCTGCAGCTGGTAGTCCTGGACCCACACGGTGGCGCCGGGCGCGGCGGCCTTCGCGGCGGCGTCGGCGAAGCGCTGGTTGACCGTGACGTACGTGTCCCACCACTCGCGGTGGTAGCTCGGCTGCGCGATGACGTCGTGGTACAGCGGCCACAGGGTGTCGTTGGAGAAGCCCTCGTAGTACTCGGCCAGGTCCTGCTCCGTGAGCGTGACGGGGATGATCGAGATGCCGGCGTCGACGAACGGCTCGACTTCGTGGTCGGCGATGCCCGGCCAGCCGACCCACGCGCCCTCGTTGGCGCGCATCACGGGCTCGAGCGCCGTGACCAGGCCACCCGGCGAGTGCCGCCAGGAGGTGGTGCCGTCGGGGGCGACGACGCGGTCGACCGGGAGGCGGTTCGACACGACGACGAGGTCGTAGGCGCCGGGCTCGACGTGGTCGCCGTCGTGCGCGTCGGCGGTCGTCGGCTCGGTCGCGGAGGGCGTGGATGAGGGTGGCGGAGTCACGGTTCCCGTCTCGGTTGCGCAGAGCTCTGTGGTACCTGCTCGGTGGGTCGAGGCTACCAGCCTCACCCGGGCCTGACCGGGGGTCGCGCGTCCGCCGGCGTCACATCCGGAGCACCGTGCGGGCGGCGTCGTGCAGCGCGTCGCCGTAGGACGGGCCGTGCGACGCGGCGTGCACGGCGAGCGGGTGCAGCTGGTGCAGCGGCACGCGGGCGCGCCACCCGGCGGCGAGGCATCCGGTCTCCGCGTACGCGCCGAGGAGGTCGTCGAGGCCGGGGCAGCCGAAGAGCGCGAGCATCGCGAGGTCGGTCTCGCGGTGACCGCCGTGGGCGGCCGGGTCGATGAGGACGGCGCCGGTGTCCGTCCACTGCACGTTGCCCGACCACAGGTCGCCGTGGATCCGGGCGGGCGGCGCCGGGTCGTCGAACCGGCCATCGGCGGCGATGGCGCACGCCCGCTCCACGTCGGCCGCCTGCGCGGAGGTCGCGTTGCCGGCGTCGACCGCGCGACGGAGGTACGGCAGCACCCGCTCGCGGGCGTACCAGGCACCCCAGCCCTCCCCCGCGCCGTCCGCGTCGCCGGCGAGCACCGACAGCGGCTGCCGGCCGATGAAGGCGGGGCCGTCGAGCCCTCGGGGCGCCGACCCGAAGGCGGGCGCGCCGGCGTCGTGCGTGACGGCGAGCGCCGCGCCGAGCGCCCGGGCGGCCTCGCGCGTGGGATGGGCGGGCGCGAGGCGCTCGAGGTCGATGCGGCCGGGCGCGACGGCGAGCACCCGGACGACGCGCGCTCCCCCCGCGGGCTCCGCCTCCGCCAGCCACGCGAGCCCGCCCGCCTCGGCCTCGAAGAACCCGCGCGGCGCGTCGGCCCGCTCCTTCCGGAACGCCTGCGCGCTCCCGCTCCCGCTCGATCCCGCAGCCGCCATGCCCGCTCCCCTCCTCGCGGGAGGTGCGTCGACCGCGCTCCCGTCGGATCCAGCATGCCGACCCCCGCTGTCCGCGTCGCGCATCCGACACGCGCCGGACCGCCCGCGTATCCCGGGGGCACAGGGGCGGCGGGTAGGGTCGCCGACGTGATCCGAGTAGGCATGAGCACCACCTGCGTGTACCCCCAGCCCGTCGAGAACGCCTTCCTCATGGCGAAGCGCGCCGGCTTCGACGGCGTCGAGATCATGGTGACGAACGACGAGGTCACCCAGGACGCCGACGCCCTGCGGGCCATGTCGGAGAAGCACGGCCTGCCCATCCTCTCCATCCACGCGCCCGTCCTGCTGCTCACGCACTTCGTGTGGGGCCGGGACCCGAAGGTGAAGCTCGAGCGGTCCGCCGAGCTCGCCCGCGCGGTCGGGGCGCCCGCCGTCGTGGTGCACCCGCCCTTCCGCTGGCAGGCCGGCTACGCCGAGTCGTTCCTCGACATCGTGCGGTCAGTCCAGACGGAGACGGGCGTCGAGATCGCGGTCGAGAACATGTTCCCGTGGCAGGTCGCCGGCCGCAGCATGAAGGCGTACTCACCCGGCTGGGATCCGCGGGACATGGACTGCGACGCCACCACGCTCGACTTCTCGCATGCCTCCCTCTCCGGACAGGACGCGCTCGAGATGGCCAAGGCCCTCGGCCCGCGCCTGCGCCACGTGCACCTGTGCGACGGATCCGGATCGCAGGACGACGGCCGCATCCTCGACGAGCACCTCCTCCCCGGCCGCGGCACGCAGCCCGTCGCCGAGACGCTCCGCTGGCTCGCCGAGCAGGGCTGGCAGGGCGGCGTCGTCGCCGAGGTCAACACCCGCAAGGCCAAGAACGAGGAGCAGCGGCTCGCGATGCTGATCGAGACGCGCGAGTTCGCGCAGCGGCAGCTCCGGCTCGACATGGCGCCCGAGAAGACGCCCGTCGCGCCGCCCGTGGTGTCCGGGTACCAGCGGCTCCGCACGGCGCTCCGCCGCGACAGGTGATCCGCGGGGCGTGCCGATCGGGCCTCCGCATCCCGGGTCACGGCGCCGTCCGACACGCCCGCGCGTGCCCGTCGGGAGTGCCGCCCCGTCGCACGGGGTTGGAGGGGACAGGGGAACGTCCCCGCACATGATCGACGTCGCGCGCGGCCCCGCCCGCCCGCCGTCGGGACCGGAGACACCATGAGCACCACCGTGCACCTCGAGATCCAGGTCAACGAGAGCCGCCTGGCCGACGTCGCCGACGTCCTCGCCGAGACCCTGCAGGCCACTCGCGCGTTCGCGGGCAACGAGGGGCTCGACGTCCTCGTCGACGACGCCGACCCGGCCCGCATGGTCGTCGTGGAGCAGTGGGCGTCCACCGCCGACCACGACGCGTACGTCGCCTGGCGCGCCACGCCGGAGGGTGCCGCCCGCCTCGGCGAGGTGCTGGCCGCGCCGCCCGTGACCCGCGTGTTCGGCGGGCGCATCGCGCTCGCGCTGTAGCGGCGCACGCACGACGCACGACGAGGGCCGCCCGGGCATCCGGGCGGCCCTCGTCGTGCGCGGGACGGGATCCCGCGGTCAGCGCCCACTGAGGTCGTAGGGCCGCTGGTGCGGATCCACCGTGGCGAGGTACCCGCCGTCCGCGAGCGCGGACGGGACGGCGATCGTGCCGCGCACCGTCGCCGTCGTGCCCGCGACGTCGATCTCGAGGACGGATCCCGTGCCCGCCCGGGACAGGAACAGCTCGGAGCCGTCGTCGGACGCGGCGAGGAAGCGCGCGGCGGATCCGGTGCCCTGCACCTGCCCGAGGGCCGGCAACCGAACGGTCGTCACGGCGCCGTCGTACAGGCCGGCGCGACCGCGGGCGACGAGGGACAGCGTGTCCACGCCGCCGGCGGTCACGACCGCGGCCGCGTAGCCGGGCGTGACGACCGCGCGCGTGGACGCGCCCGAGCCGAGGGCGACGCTGGCGACTCCCCACCCGCGCATCGACGATGACGTGATCAGCGTGGGCGCGCCCGGACCGGTGCCGGTCTGCGTGCCCACGGCGGTCTCCCCGTCGGGCGCCATGCGCGGCCGGTAGCTCTGCACGGCGGGCTCGGGGTAGGCGCGGGAGACGGAGGCGCCGAAGCCGCCGTGCGTCAGCGGCACCGTCTCGATCCCGTCGTGGAGCGTCGAGCCGATCACGGTGCCGCGCGCGTCGGCCATGGGACCGTGCGGGTACGCGCCGAGCGGGGTGGTCGCCACGGGTGTCGGGGCGGTGTCGCCGCCGAGGATCGACGCGACGTCGTAGGAGTCGAGGCGGCCGCCCGCGCTCACGACGAGGCGCAGCGGCGAGCCGACGAGGAACGTCTCCATCTCCTCGGTGCCGCGCTCCCCCGTGGTGGCGAGGGTGACCTCGCTGGTGCGGATGGTGGCGGTGCGGGCCAGGCCCTTGCGGGTGTCGAGCACCGTGACCTGCTGCGTGGTGGATCCGTCGATGTCCGACGCCACGGCCACGAAGCGGTGGCCCGGGTCGTCGGCGATCCAGCCGGCCCGGGTCCACGCGCCGGCGACCGCGGGGATCGGCGTGGAGGACGCGATGCGCGGCACGCCGGACGAGGCGATGTCGACCACGTCGAGCCGCGGCCCGGCCTCATCGACGAAGGCGACGCGGCCGTGGCCCATCTGGATCACGCCGGCGTGCGTGCCGAGGGCCGCGCCCGGCAGCGTCCCGGTGATGCGGCCGGTCGACGCGTCGACGACGGAGACGGCGTGCGCGGACGCGTCGGCCACCAGCAGCCACCTGGCGCGCGGCGCCGCCTCGGCATCAGGGGCGGGTGCCGCGAGCGAGCCCGCGAGGAGGCCGAGGGCGGCGACGCCGACGGCGAGGAGGGAGGGGATGCGCATGGTGCCCGCTTTCTGAGAATGGTTCTCAAGAGATTACGGGTTCGCCGGCGCAGGTGCGGCCCGCCGTGCACGGACCGCGCCGCGGCGACCGGCCGACGAGGCCCGCCGCCGCGGATCGTCAGACCGCGACGGCCACCGAGGACGGCGCCGTCCCGGGCACGAGCCCGAGGCTCGTCGCCCGGCGGGACCGCCGCGTCACGAGGTACGACACGGCGAGGCTCAGCAGCAGGAACACCACGAGCATGCCGGCCGCTCCCCATGCCAGGCCCGGGGCGCCGCCCGCGATGATCGCCTGCATGCCCGACGCCGCGTAGGTCAGCGGCAGGAACGGGCTGATCGCCTGGAACGGCGCGGCCACGAGCTGCAGCGGGATCACCCCGCCCATCGACGCGGCCTGGATGGCGAGCAGGATCAGCGACACCACGAGCCCGGCCCGGCCGAACGCCTGCCGGAGCAGGTAGTGGATCGCCGTGAAGGCCGCCGCCGTGACGGCCGCGAACCCGAGCGTCGCGGGCAGCAGCGCGAGGGACAGCCCGAGCGCGGCGTGCACGAGCGCGACGAGCAGCACGACCTGGGCGAGCGCGATGAGGGCGGCGCGCGCGAGCACGCGCCCCATCACGCGGCCGGTCGCGGCCGAGGAGGCGAGCAGCCGGCGGGCCGCGGGGCGCAGCACGAGGAAGGTCGCGAACGCGCCCAGCCACAGGCCGATGGGCACGAAGATCGCGGCGATCGCATCACCCGGGTTGCCGATCTCGTTCTCGCGCTCGACCGTGAGGCCGACCGGATCCGCGACGACGCCCGACGCCTGGGACGCCTGGTCGGCGTCGAGCGACGGGATCTGCTCCGCGCCCTGCATGAGGCCGGTGCCGAGCTCGGTCGCGCCGGACGAGAGCGCGTCCGCACCGGTCGCGAGGTCGCCCGCGCCCGTCGCCGCCGACGTCGTGCCGGTGCGCAGCTGGCCGAGGCCGTCGCTCAGCTGGCGGGCGCCCGAGACGAGGGCACCGCCGTTGGCCGCGAGCTGCGACGCCCCCGACGCGCTCTGCCCGATGCCCTGCTGCACGCCCTGGATCCCGGCCGCCGCCTGCGACGCGAGGGTCTGTCCCTGCGCCGCGTACTGGTCGAGCCCCTTCTCGAGCGGCTCGAGCTGGGCCGCGATGGGCGCGCTCTGCGGATTGGCGGCGAGCTGCTGCCGGAGCCCGGCCACCTGCGCGGCGATCTGCCCGGCCCCGCCCGCGTACTGCCCGACGCCGTCGGACACCTGCGACAGCCCCGCTGCCCCGGCCTGCAGCCGGTCGAGCCCGGAGGAGAGCTGCGAGACGCCGCCCGTGTAGGTGCCGAGCCCGTCCGCGAGCTGCGACGCGCCCTGCTGCGACCGCCCGACTCCGTCGCCGAGCTGCGTGATCCCGTCGCCGAGCGTCGTCGCGCCGGAGGAGAGCTGGGTGGCGCCGTCGGCCAGCTTGTCCGCGCCGGCTCCCGCGTCCGTGAGCGAGCCCGTGAGGCTGCCGAACGTCGTGTAGATGCCCGAGACGAACTGCGAGGTGATGGCGTTGCCGAACGCGCTCGTCATGCCGACGCCCACGGCCTGCGTGGCCGCGCCCGTCAGGTAGCCGTGCGCGTCGTCCGTCTTCACGCTGATCTGCGCGCGCTGCGGGGCGTCCGTCGACAGCGACACGATCGACGCGGAGAAGTCCTTCGGCACCGTGAGCACCGCGTAGACCTCGCCGTCGTCGAGCATCCTCTGCGCCTCGTCGGCGTTCGTGATGGTCCAGTCGAAGGCCTGGTTGTCGTCGCTGGTCAGCTGGGTGACGAGCAGGCGGCCGGCGAGCACGGGCGACTCGGTGCCGTCCTGGGCCTTCTGCTGGACGATCTCGTCCTGGTTGACGATGGCGGCGGGCACCCGCTCGACGCCCGTCGCGACGTCCGAGAGCGAGCCGATGAACAGGCCGGCGACCGCGAGGGGCACGATCGCGACGAGGGCGACGGCGAGGCGTCGGCGTACGGAGCGGGGGGTCATCGGCGGGTCTCCTTGCCGGTCAGGACGGGCTGGTCGATGTCGGGGCGCTCGACGGCGTCGGGTGCGGGTGCGGGTGCGGTCGCGTCGTCCGCGGCGACGCGGAGGCGCACGGTCGGCCGCCCCGGGATCCCGTGGTCGTCCGGGAAGCACGGCGCGCCCAGGAGGACGGTCGTGCTCTCGTGCACGAGGGCGGGCAGGGCGGCGAGGAACGCGCGCTCGGCGGCGGCGTCCGGGAACGGATCCACCACGTCGAGCACGAGCACGGGCGCCCGGCCCGCGGCGGCGACGGCCGTCAGGGCGATGGCGCGCTCGAGCGGCAGGAGCGATCCGACGGGGTCGTCGGCGCCGATGCGCCGGGCGCCGGCGGCGTCGGCGGCCTGGTCCAGGCGCCCGAGCCACTCCTCCTGCCGCGCGCGGGCCCCGCGGCGGCGGCCCATCGGCTCGGACAGGTCGATGCGCTCGGCGAGGAGGTCCCCGACCGTGACGCCGGAGTCGACCCGGTCGACGCGCCCGAGGTCGGCCATGGCGACGCTCGTGAGCACGCGGCCGGACTCGGAGGCGAGCGGGTGCCCGGCGACGTGCGCGCGGCCGGACAGCGGCGCGAGCCGCGCGCCGAGCGTCGCGCCGAGGAGGCGTCGGTCGACGACCTCGCCCTCGACGAGCACGAGGGATCCGGCGGGGGCGCTGAGGTCGACCGGCAGGAGCCGGCGGCCCGGCACGCCCACGACGAGCCGCTCGGCCGCGACGGCGGCGCCGGACGCGTGCGCCCAGTCGACGTCGTCCTGGTGCTCGCGGAGGCCCTCGCCCTCGATGTCGACGTCCGGGAGGATCCGGTCGAGCCAGCGCGGGATCCACCACGCGCGCCTCCCGAGCAGCGCCATGGCGGCGGGTACCAGGGTCATGCGCACGAGGAAGGCGTCGAAGAAGATGCCGACGGCGAGGCCGAGCGCGATCGTCTTGATGACGCCTGCGCCCTCCGGCACGAAGGCCGCGAAGACGAAGAACATGATGAGCGCGGCGGCCGTGACCACGCGGGCGGCGCCCGAGAAGCCCGTCACGATGGCCCGCTTCGCGTCGCCGTGGTGCACGAAGTCCTCGCGCATGCCCGAGACGAGGAAGACCTCGTAGTCCATCGCGAGCCCGAAGAGGATCGCCATGAGCAGGATCGGCATGAAGCTCAGGATCGGGCCGGGCGTGACCCCGAGCACGTCGGCGAACGCCCCCTGCTGGAAGATCAGCACGACGGTGCCGAACGACACGACGACGCTCAGCAGGAAGCCGACCGCGGCCTTGATCGGCACGAAGATCGAGCGGAACACGATCATCAGCAGGATGATCGACAGCCCCACCACGACGATCCCGAACGGCACGAGCGCCTGGTCGAGCCGCTGCGAGATGTCGTTCTGCACCGCGGTGGTGCCCGTGACGGACACGCGCGTGTCGTAGCGGTCCTGGAGCCCGGGCGCGAGGTCGCGGATCGACTGCATGAGCGCCGTGGTCTCCGCCGACTCGGGCGGGCTGTCCGGCACGACCTGGATGATCGCGGTGTCGACCGACGGGTTCGGCGTGCCGGCGCCGACGAAGGCCACGTCGTCGAGCCCGCGGATCTCGTCGCCGATCTCCCCGAGCACCCCGATCGGGTCGGTGGTCTGCGTGATGTCGACGAGCACGACGAGCGGCCCGTTGTGGCCCGGGCCGAACGCGTCGGAGACGGTGTCGTACGCGACCCGGCTGGTGGATCCCGCGGGCTCGGTCGCCCCGCTCGGCAGCCCGAGCTGGAGCTGCGACGCGGGCACGGCGAGGAGGCCGGCGATGCCGACGACGATGACGACGGGGATGATCGGCACCTTCGTGACGATCCCGACCCAGCGCGCGCCGAGCGTGCGCTGCGTCCCCTCGGCCTGCGCCTTCGCGCGGCGCGCGGCCCGCGAGCCCTCCTTCGGGCGGAGCCGCTCCCCCGCGAGGCCGAGCATCGCCGGCAGCAGCGTGGTCGCGACGCCCATGGCGAGCAGCACCGCGAACGCCGCGCCGAGCCCCATCACGGTGAGGAACGGGATCTGCACCACGAGGAGCCCGAGCAGCGCGATGATCACCGTCACGCCCGCGAAGATCACGGCGCTGCCGGCCGTCGCGACCGCGGTCGCCGCCGAGCGCTCGACGGGCATGCCGGTGGCGAGCTGCGTGCGGTGCCGCATGAGGATGAAGAGGGCGTAGTCGATTCCCACCGCGAGGCCGATCATCACGGCGAGCAGCGGCGACGCGCTCGAGACCGTGACGAACTTCGAGGCGGCCATGAGCGCACCCGCGGAGGCCGCGACGCCGACGAGCGCGCCCATGAGGGGCAGCCCCGCCGCGAGCATCGACCCGAACGTGAGCACGAGCACGAGGCCGGCGAACAGCACGCCGAACGCCTCGGTCACGGTGACGCCGTAGTGGACGTCCTGGAAGACCTGGCCGCCGAACGACACCGTCAGCCCCCCGTCCTCCGCCGCCTGCGCGGACTCCTTCAGCGCGTCGCGCGTGGCGGTCGTCACCTGGTCGCTCTGCCCGGAGAACTGCACGGTCGTGATCGCCACGGTGCCGTCGTCGGAGACCGCGTCGGTCGCGTACTCGGAGAACGGCGACAGCGCCGTCGCGACGCCGGGGACCTCGCCCGCGGCCGTCGCGGTCGCCTCGATGGCGGCCTTCTCGGCGTCGTCGGTGACCTTCGCGCCGGCGGGCGCCGCGGTCACGATCTGCGCGCTCGCGCCCGCGGCCTGCGGGAACACGGCGGCCAGCCGGTCGATCGCCTCCTGCGACTCGGTGCCCGGGATCGAGAACGACTCCTGGGTCGTCCCGCCGAGCGCGAGCCCGCCGCCCAGCAGGATGCCGAGGACGAGGATCCACGCGGCGACGACGCGCCACGGGTGGAGGAACGAGATGCGTCCGAGTCGGTACAGCAGCGTGGCCATGGGCGGGTGGCTCTCCTTGCGTGGTGCGTGGTGCGTGGGACGTGCGCGTGGGGACGTGCGGGGCGGAGCGGGATCAGGTGGAGCGGGTGCCGAGGGGGGCGAGGAGCTCCCCCACGACCACGACGAGAGCGGCCCTGATCTCGTCGTCGGGCAGCGGCTCGTTGGTGGACCAGTCGTCGCTCGCGGCGAGGATGTACGCCGCGCCGCCGAGCGCCACGCCGAAGCGCAGCTGGTCGAACGTGCTGTCGAGCGCGCCGGCGGTCTTGCCGAGCGCACGAACGAGGTCGTTGGCGCGCTCGATCACGGCGAGGTGCCCGAGCGAGCGGCCCTGCGTGATGAACAGCGCCACCTCGTGCCGGTGCAGCAGGAGGAAGTCGATGAACCGCTCGACGAACTGGCGCCGGGCGTCCTCGTCGCCGCGGATGGAGTCAGCCCGGTCGATGACCTCGGCGAGCGCGTCGATCGTCGGCTCGAGGAGGGCGTCGAGCAGCGCCTCCTTGGAGGCGAAGTGGTAGAGCACGCTCGACTTCGAGTAGCCCGCCTCGTCGGCGATCTGCTGGAGCGAGGTCGCTTGGAACCCGTCCCGGGCGAAGCGGGCGGCGGCGATGGAACGGAGCTCGTCGCTCGCGGAGGCGCGGGGGGTGCGGGTCACGCGGAGAGCCTATGTCGACCGATCGGTCAGTCCCTGCACGATCGGTCAGACTGCCAGCGGCCTGACAGGTGCGGGCGCCGGATCAGCGGGTCAGCACGAACGCCAGCATCGCGAGACCGACCGTGAGGGGCGCGACGACGAGCCCCAGCAGCATGTAGCGCGACCACCTGATGTGGACCCCCATGCTCACGAGCCGCTCGTGCCAGAGCAGGGTCGCGAGCGAGGCCCACGGCGTGATGACCGGGCCCGCGTTGACGCCCACGAGGATGGCGACGAGCCGCTCCGGGGATCCCGCGACGGGCTCCAGCGCGAGGTACGCCGGCAGGTTGTCGACCGCGTTGGCGCTCAGCGTCGCGACGCCCGCGAGGCGGAACAGCGCGGCCGCGTCCTGGCCCTGGCCGGAGACGGCGGCCATCACGGCGGTGAGCCCGAGCGACTGCGCCGCCTCCATCACGATGAAGAGGCCCGACGCGAACACCACGAGCTGCCACGGCAAGAGGCCGAGCCGGATCACGCGTGGGCGGCGGACGGCCGTGAGGATCGCGAGCACCACGGCCGCGGCGAGCGCGGGGATCCACACCTCGACGCCCGAGACGAGCGACGGCACGAGGAGCCCCACCACGATGGCGCTGCCCACGAGCAGCACGCGGTCGGTCGACGCGGTCGGCGGCCCGACCTCGTAGCGCGTGAGGAGGTCCTCGCGGTGGATCACGAGGATCGCGAGCACGGGCACCGCGATGGCGACGAGCGCGGGCGCGACCGTGAGCGCCGCGAACCCGGCCGGGCCGAGGCCGCCGAGCTCGTGCTCCGCGAGCAGGTTGGTGAGGTTGGAGACGGGGAGCAGCAGCGACGCCGTGTTCGCGAGCCACACCGTCGTCAGCGCGAACGGGAGCGGCGGCAACCCGCAGTGCCGGGCGAGCACGACGACCACGGGCGTGAGCAGCACGGCGGTCGTGTCGAGCGACAGGAAGATCGTGCAGAGGCAGGCGAGCACGACGGTCGCGAGCCAGAGCGCCCACGTGCGTCCCCGCCCGAGACCGGCGGCCCGCTCGGCGATCCAGGTGAAGAGCCCCGCCTCGCTGGCGAGCTCGGTGACCACGGTGATGGCGACCACGAAGAGGAGGATCGGCCAGACCCGCTCGTACAGGACGCCGAGGTCGTCGAGCGGGAGGGCTCCGGTGGCCACGGCGACGGCGCCGACGACGAGGAGCACCGCCCCGATGAGCGCTGTGCGCACGGGCGCCTCCTGTCTGATCCGCGATCACTGTACTCACCGGCTGCCGGGAGTCGGCACCGCCTGCGGAAAGGGGACGCCGCGCGGCACGGGGCGCTCCCGGCGGCCGGGCGGCGGACGCGGCGGTCGGATCCCGGTACCGTGGAAGCACACTGGGAGGTGTCATGCGCAAGTACATCCTGAACGGCAGCGTCCTCAGCGCCCTCGTCGGCGGCTGGAGCACGCTCCAGACGACCCGTCGGGGTCCGCGCGACTGGAAGCTCGGCCTCATGTGGCTCAGCTGGGGCATCACGGTGGCGATCGCCATCGGCACGGTCATCGAGGACTCGCGCGACGGGCAGATCGGCAACTAGCCGTCCCCATCCGCGACGCGCACGCCCACCCGGGCGTGCGCGTCCGTCGTGCGTGCGGTCAGTCCCGCGTGCGCCAGCGGTCGGCGTCGACCTCGAGGTCGATGCGCTCCTCGGCGGGCACCGTGGAGATCGGCCCGGTGAACAGGCCCGCGCGCGTGTCCGCCTGCGCGGTGCCCGAGAACAGGCCCGTCGGCTCGGTCTCCGGCGCGCCCCGCCGCGTAGCCGGCGCGTCGTCGAGCTCGCGCGCGTCCACCATCTGCACGCGCGTGCGCGGCAGCGACTGCGGGCTGTGCTCGTGCAGGAAGGCAACGAGCCGCTCGCGCACGAGGCAGCGCAGGTCGAACAGGGTGGGCGCGTCGACCGCGGAGACGAGCACGCGGATCCGCACGAAGCCGCCGACCGCGTCCGTCACCTGGAGCACGGAGACGCGGCCGTCCCAGAGGTCGGTCGTCGCGAGCACCCGGTCGAGCTCCTCGCGCATGCTCGCGGGCGTCGCGCGCCAGTCGAGGTCGAGCTCCACCGCGCCGAGGAGCTCCGACTTGGTGCGGGTCCAGTTCTGGAACGGCGTGGTCGTGAAGTAGGTGGACGGCAGCACCATGCGCCGGTCGTCCCAGATGTGGACGACCACGTAGGTCAGCGTGATCTCCTCCACGCGCCCCCACTCGGTCTCGACGATGACGACGTCGTCGACCCGGATCGCGTCGCTGAAGGCGAGCTGCATCCCGGCGAACACGTTGGCGAGCGTGGACTGCGCGGCGAGGCCCGCGACGATGGACACGAGGCCGGCGGAGGCGAGGACGCTCGCGCCCGCGGCCCGGGCGCCCGGGAACGTCAGCAGGATCGCGCCGATGGCGACCACCACGATCGCCACGACCGTGAGCCGCCGGATGATGAGCACCTGCGTGCGCACCCGCCGGGCGACCCGGTTGTCCGCCACGTCCACCCGGTAGCGGCTGAGCCCGAGGTCCTCGAAGAAGATCGCGAGCGCGCACACGAGCCACGCGGCCGCGACGATCGTCAGCACGTGCAGCAGGTGGTCGAGGCCGTCGCGCACCTCGCCCGGCGCGACCGAGGCGCGGAGGGCGATCCACACCGCCAGCGTGACGAGCAGCACGCGGAACGGCCGTCGGGCCCGGCGGACGAGGCGGGCCGCCCACTCCCGGCGGCGCGCGATGACGCGGACGACGAGGGCGACGACCGCGGTGACGAGCAGCGCGGCGGCCACGGCCGCGAGCAGCGTGACGGTCACGGCGACGGCGGGCACGGCGAGCAGGGCGGGCAGGTCCACGGATCCTCCAGACGGGTCGGGCGGACCGCGCTGTCCCGGGCGTCCAGTCTCGCAGGCGCTCCGGCGCGCTCGGGCGCGCATCGGGCGCGCATCGGGGGCCGGCGGGGGCGCGGCGCGGCGCCCCCGCCCCGGGATCCCCGGCGTGTCGCGGGTCGGCCCGGGCGTGTCGCGCACGAGGATGGTCCCGATCGCGGCGGTGCGATCGGGGAGGCCGTGGATCATGTTCCGGTGGCGCAGAGGCAAGTCCGTCCCGACCGAGGCCGCGCCCGCGGCGTCCGAGCGGAGGCCGGCGGGACGGGGATCCGTCGCCGCGCCGGCCGCTCCCCCGCCGCCCGTCGTCTCGACCGCCACCGGCGAGCTGGCGGCGATCGCGGCGCGGCTGCACGGCGGCCCCGTGCGGCCCGCGCACGTGCCGGCGCACAAGGCCCTGCCCGAGGATCCCTCCGTCGACGCGACAGCCGACGGCGGCGACGCGTCCGACGCCGACCGCGAGCAGGACCTCCGCCCGCTGGCCCTCATCGTGCAGGCCGCTCTCGCGCACCACTTCGGCCCGGACGGCGCGTGGGCGCTCGTCCGCCGCACGCCCGACACCACGGCCGGCTTCTTCGACGAGCTCATGACGGCGCACATCGCCCGCGACGTGGCGCTCGCGCTCGGTGCCTCGCCCGCCGCGGCCGGCCTCCCGCTCGAGGACGCCCGGGCGACGGGGTCATCGGAGCCCGACGCGTCCGCGCGCGACGCCGCCGCGCGGCAGGACACGGTCGCGCGCGAGCTCGCGGTGTTCGACGAGGATCCGCTCGACGGCGCGCTCGCCGAGCTGGCCGGCGACCCGCGCCGCGTCCCCGCGATGCTCCGCGCCGTGCGCAGCGCCTAGGCGGGCGTCGCGCGCCGGGCGCTCAGCCCTTCGGCGCCATCTGCGGGCCGTCCCACGGCCCCGCGGATCCGGCCGGGTACTCCTCGAGCGGCACGTCGCCCGCGCGCCACGCGGCGATGACCGGCTCGACGATGCGCCAGCACTCCTCCGCCGTGTCGCCGCGCACCGAGAGGCCCTCGTCCTCCGAGATGATGCCGTCGATGACCTGGCCGTACGGCGGCAGGTCGCCCGGGTCGAACGCGGTCACGAGCTCGGCGCGGTCGATGACGTCGGGGTCGGCGGGGCCGTTCACGTTGAGCTCCAGGTGCAGCTCGTCGGGGGCGATGAGGATGCGGATCCGGTCGGGCTCGTCCGCGCCGCGGAGCCCGGTGGGCACGTGCGGCGCGGGCTGGAAGGTCACGACGATCTCGCGCCGGTGGTCCTTCATGGCCTTGCCCGAGCGCAGCCGGAACGGCACCCCCGCCCAGCGCCAGTTCGCGATCTCGACGGTCATCTCGGCGAGCGTCTCGGTGCCGCGGGCAGGATCCACGCCCGCCTCGTCGGCGTAGGCCGGGAGCTCGCGGCCCTCGACGTCGCCCGCCGAGTAGCGCGCGCGACGGGAGGACGCCACGGGGTCGCCTCCCCAGGGCCGCGTCGCCCGGAGCACGAGCGCCTTCTGGTCGCGCACGTCCCGCGCGTCGGTGGTGGCGGGCGCCTCCATCGCGAAGACGGCCATCACCTGCAGGAGGTGGCTCTGGATCATGTCGGCCAGGGCGCCCGCGCCGTCGTAGTAGCGGGCGCGGCCCTCGAGCGCGAGCTGCTCGTCGTAGACGATCTCGACGATCTCGACGCTCGCGACGTGCTGCGCGTTCCACACGGGCTCGAGCAGCCGGTTGGCGAAGCGGAGCCCGAGGAGGTTCCGCACGGTCGAGCGGCCGAGGAAGTGGTCCACGCGATGGGTGCGCTCCTCGGGCACGAGCGTCGCGAGCAGCCGGTTGAGGGCCTGCGCGCTCGCGAGGTCGGTGCCGAACGGCTTCTCGAGCGAGAGCGACGTGCCCTCGGGCAGGGTGATCCGGGTCATCGCCTCGCACGCCTTCTCCGTCACCGCGGGCGGCAGCGCGAAGTACACGGCGGGCGCGGCCTCGCACGCGGCGAGCAGGCGCTCGAGGTCGGCCTCGGCCGTGACGTCGGCCGCCTGGTAGGTCGTGCCCGCGAGCACGCGGTCGACCGCGGGGCCCTCGGCGCCGAGCGAGGCGAACGACGTGCGGACGACCTCGCGCCAGCGCTCGTCGTCCCACTCCTCCGTGCCCGCGCCGACCAGCTGCAGGTCGAGGTCGGGGCGGTGGGCGAGGAGGTCGCCGAGGCCGGGGAGGAGCAGGCGCGCGGAGAGGTCGCCGCTGGCGCCGAGGATGAGGAGCGTGGAGGTCGCGGGCATGCGGTCAGGCTACGCGCCGCGGGCGGGAACGCAGGCGGCCCGTGGGACCATGGCGCATGGCCATGCGCATCGAGGACTACGCACTCATCGGGGACTGCCACACGGGAGCGCTGGTCGGCCGGGACGGCTCCATCGACTGGCTGTGCCTCCCCCGCTTCGACTCCGCGTCGATGTTCGGGGCCCTCCTCGGCACGGACGAGCACGGCTCGTGGCGGCTCGCCCCGGCCTCCCCCGACGCCACCGTCTCCCAGCGCACCTACCTCGGCAACACCTTCGTCCTCTGGACGAGGTGGGAGACGCCCGAGGGCGCGGTCGAGGTCACCGACTTCATGTCCATGGGCGACCGGCGGGCCGACGTCGTACGCCGCGTCCGCGGGATCAGCGGCACGGTCCGGATGCAGGGCGACCTGCGCCTGCGCTTCGGCTACGCGACCGCGCTGCCGTGGATCCGCAAGCTCGACGACGGCGACCCGCGCCTCGTCGCCGTCGCGGGCCCCGACGCCGTCGTCGTCCGCGGCCCCGAGCTCACGGCGACGAATCACCACCACGGCGTCGCGTTCGAGGTGGCGGCCGGCGAGACCGTCGACCTCGCCCTCACCTGGTACCCCTCGCACCGCAGCGAGCCGCCTGCCTTCGACGTGGACGCCGCCCTCGAGCACACGACCGAGTGGTGGGAGTCGTGGGCCAGCTCCATCGAGCACTCCGGCCCGCACCAGGCCGCGGTCCGCCGGTCGCTGCTCGTGCTCCGCGCGCTCACGCACGAGGACACCGGCGGCATCGTCGCGGCGGCCACCACGAGCCTCCCCGAGCAGTTCGGCGGATCCCGCAACTGGGACTACCGCTACGTGTGGCTCCGCGACGCGTCGCTCACCCTCGAGGTGCTCCTCGCGCACGGCTTCGAGCACGAGGCCGACGAGTGGCGCACCTGGCTCCTGCGCGCCATCGCAGGCGATCCGGGCGACGTGCAGATCATGTACGGCCTCAGCGGCGAGCGGTACCTCCCCGAGCGCGACCTCGACAGCCTGCCCGGCTACCAGGGCTCGGGCCCGGTGCGCGTCGGCAACGGCGCGTTCGAGCAGTACCAGGCCGACGTCATCGGCGAGGTGATGCTCGCGCTCCAGGCCGCGCGCGACGCCGGCGTCGGCGAGACCGAGTTCTCCTGGCCGCTGCAGCGCGCCCTCATCGGCTTCGTGGAGGAGAACTGGGAGCGGCAGGACAGCGGCATCTGGGAGATCCGCGGCGCCGAGCAGCACTTCACCCACTCGCGGGCGATGATCTGGGCGGCCCTCGACTGCGCCGTGCAGGGCGTCGAGCGGCACGGGCTCGACGGGCCGGTGGAGCAGTGGAAGGCGCTGCGCGACCGGGTCCGCGACGAGATCCTGGACAGGGGCGTGGACCCGGCGACGGGCGCCTTCCGCCAGCACTACGGCACGACCGAGGTGGACGCCTCGCTCCTGATCCTCGCCCAGGCCGGGTTCTGCGCGTACGACGACCCGCACATGCTCGCGACGGTCGCGGCGATGGAGCGGACGCTCATGCACGAGGGCTTCCTCCTGCGCTACGACACGAGCGCGGGGGTCGACGGCCTGCCCGCGGGCGAGTACCCGTTCCTGGCCTGCTCGTTCTGGCTCGTCGAGCAGTACGCCCGGTCGGGCCGCGAGGCCGACGGCCGCGCGCTGATGGAGCGGCTCGTCGCCCTCGGCAACGACGTCGGGCTCCTCTCGGAGGAGTACGACCCGGTCGGGAAGCGCCAGGCGGGCAACGTCCCGCAGGCCCTGTCGCACCTCGCGCTCGTGCGGGCGGCGGACGCCCTGGAGGCCGCCGCGGCCACGCATCCGGACGACCTCGACCGCGTGCACCGGGACGGCAACGCCGCGCTGGCGCACGCCGAGGCGGCGCGCAGGGAGTAGGCGACGGCGCCCGGGTCCGGGCGAGCGGCTCCCCGCGCGCGGGCCGGCCCGCGCGACCGGCCCCGCGACCGGCGCGTCAGAGCGCGTCGAGGAAGCGCGCGACGGCCGGCAGCGCCTCCGGGTGCCGCGGGGTGTCGGCGTGCGTGGCGCCCGCGAGCTCCACGAGCGGCGCGTCCGGTCGCAGCGCCTTCACGTGGTGCGCCGCGCGGAGCCGCTCGGGATCCCGCGTGCCCGCGACGAGCAGCAGAGGCACCGCGGATCCGGCGACGACCTGGTCGGGCACGCCCGCGTCCCGCTCCGACTCCCGCATGTAGGCGGCGAGCGCCCGCGCGTCGTCCGCGAGGAAGGCCCCGCGCGTCGCGGCGGCCACCGGGTGCCCGCTGTGCCGCTCCCACGCCTCGAGGAACCCGGGCATGCCGCCGGTCTCCAGCGCGTCGATGCAGCCGGGGAAGAACACGCGGTCGAAGACGCCGACGCCGCTGCGCGGGGATCCGCCGAGGCTCGACGTGGAGAGGAGGCGGTCGGGGTGGGCGGCGGCCAGCGAGAAGCCGACCCGCGCGCCGAGGCTGTAGCCCACGTGGTGCACGGCGGACGCGCCGACCGCGTCGAGCACCGCCACGACGTCGGCGACCATGAGGTCCATCGCGTAGGCCGCGGGCTCGTGCGGGGTTCCGCTGCGCCCGTGGCCGCGGAGGTCCAGCGTGATCACCTGGCGCGTCGGCGACAGCGCGCGCACCCAGCCGAAGCCGCGCCAGATCGCCTGCGACAGGGCCGTGCCGTGCACGAGGACGACCGGCGCGTGGGCCGGGTCACGGGGGTCCCCGTGGGCCGGTAGGGCGCCGAAGGAGCGGTAGGCGATGCGCGTGCCGTCGAGGGGGTTGGTCGCGGTGTCCACGGGGATCCAGGCTACGCGGATCCCCGGGCGCAGCCGCGCGGGCGGAGCCGTCGCACCGGGAGCGACGGCCCGGCCCCGCGCGGGCCGCGGGTGCCGGTGACGCGGGCTAGGCGCCGGCGCCGTCCTGGTCGTCGGGATGCGGCGTGTCCTCCTCGGGCTCGAAGTGGTCGTTCCCGCCGTCGTGGCCGGCCGCGACGCCCGTGGATCCCGCGGGGATCGTGCCGTCGCCGCCGAGCTTCGCGTCGTCGTCGTGCGCGTCGGCCGTGCCGTCGTGGTGGGTCATGTCCGTGCCTCCTCTGGTCGCGCGGCCCGTGCCCGCGTCGTCGCGGGTGCATCGCGGCCGGCGGTGTCCTCCCATCCTGCCCGGGCGGCCGGCGCCCCGGTGCATGTCCGGCCGAATCGCTCGCAGGATCCCGTCACGCCCCGGCACGATCGTTAGCACAACTAATGAGCTAGCCTAATGACATGCCCGACTCCCCCGACCTCAGCCAGAGCCTGCGCGCCGGCGTCATGCGCCTCGCGCGCCGCCTGCGGGCCGAGAAGGCCGACCACGAGCTGAGCGACAGCCAGTTCGTCGTGCTCGCCCTGCTCCTGCGGGACGGGCCGACGAGCCCCGGCCGCCTCGCCGAGATCGAGCGCGTCACCGCCCCGAGCATGAACCGCACGGTCAACTGCCTCGTCGAGGCGGGCTACGCCGAGCGCTCCCCCGCCCCCGACGACGGCCGCCGCGTCACCGTCTCCATCACGGACG
Source organism: Clavibacter michiganensis subsp. insidiosus (assembly GCF_002240565.1). Taxonomy (GTDB): domain Bacteria; phylum Actinomycetota; class Actinomycetes; order Actinomycetales; family Microbacteriaceae; genus Clavibacter; species Clavibacter insidiosus. The sequence goes on from NZ_MZMO01000001.1 coordinate 2,495,297, forward strand.
CCGGCCGGACGGTCGTGCAGGAGACCCGCCGGCAGCGGAACGCCTGGCTCTCCCTCCGCCTCGGCGAGCTCACCGCCGCCGAGCGCGCCACCCTCGGCGAGGCCGCGGCCCTCCTCGGCCGCATGGCCGCGTCGTGAGCGCCGTATTCCGGAGCCTCCGCGCCCCGAACTACCGCATCTGGTTCGCCGGCGCCCTCGTCTCCAACGTCGGCACGTGGATGCAGCGCACCGCCCAGGACTGGATCGTCCTCACCGAGCTCACCCGCTACGACGCGACCGCGGTCGGCATCGTCATGGCGCTGCAGTTCGGCCCCATGCTCCTGCTCTCCCCCTACGCCGGCCTCATCGCCGACCGCTACGACAAGCGCCGCGTGCTGATGATCACTCAGGGCACCATGGCGGTGCTCGGCCTCGGGCTCGGCCTCGTGGTGCTCTCGGGACGCGCCGAGCTCTGGCACGTCTACCTCTTCGCGCTCCTGCTGGGCATCGCCTCCGCGCTCGACGCCCCCGCCCGCCAGTCCTTCGTCTCCGAGCTCGTCTCCGACGACGACCTCTCCAACGCCGTCGCGCTCAACTCGGCGTCCTTCAGCGCCGCGCGCATGATCGGGCCGGCCGTCGCCGGCGTGCTCATCGCGGGCGTCGGCACGGGCTGGGTCTTCCTCATCAACGCCGTGAGCTTCATCGCCGTGCTCATCGCCCTCACGCGCCTCCGCGTCGGCGAGCTCCGCCGCCCGGAGCGCGTCGCCCGGTCGCGCGGCCAGCTGCGCGAGGGCTTCCGCTACATCGGCGGGCGGCCGGACATCATGGTGATCCTCGTGATCGTCTTCCTCGTCGGCGCGTTCGGCTACAACTTCCCGATCTTCACCTCCACCATGGCGAGCGTCGAGTTCGGCAAGGGCGCGACCGAGTTCGGCCTGCTCTCCTCGAGCCTCGCCGTCGGATCCGTCGCCGGCGCCCTGCTGTCCGCCCGCCGCGAGCGGCCCCGCATCCGCCTCGTGTTCGTGGGCGCCGCGCTCTTCGGCATCGCGACCGGCCTAGCCGCCATCGCGCCCACGTACCTGCTCTTCGCCGGGGCGCTCGTGATCGTGGGCGTCGTCTCGCAGACCCTCATGACGAGCGCCAACAGCACCGTCCAGCTCACCGTCGAGCCGCGCATGCGCGGCCGCGTGATGGCCGTCTACATGGCGATCTTCGTGGGCGGCACGCCCCTCGGCGCGCCGATCGTCGGCTGGGTGGCGAACACGTGGGGCCCGCGCGCCGCCGTCATGGTGGGCGTGGCCAGCGGCATCGTCGCCGCCCTCATCGCCATCGCATGGCTCGTGCTGCACCGGCACCTGCGCGTCTCGTACCGGATCCACCGCACGCCGCACCTGCTCGTCACGCACGACGGCGACGGCCGCGACCGCCGCGAGGACGCGCGCGAGGACATCGAGGCCGACGAAGCGGTCGCCCGCCGCACCTGACGCGGCGCGCGTCCGCCGGGCCCGGTCTCAGGGCGCGGGCGTCGGCGTCGCGCTCGGCGGCACGTAGCCGACGTCGTCGAGGCAGTAGTCGAGGAACGCGTTCGTCGCGCGCAGGTACTGCCCGGTGTCGAGCGAGGCGCCGTCCGTGTCCGCACCCGAGCGCAGCGCGTCCAGCTCGTCGACGATCGTCGAGAAGGACGCCACGAGCGGCTTCATGTTCTCGGGGGCCATGCCGGCGAGGGCGGCGTCGCCCTGCTTCACGCGGTCGAGGAGGGTCGGATCCACCTGCTTCCCGTCGCCGAGCGCCTGCACGAGCTTGGTGGAGTCGGGCAGCACCTGCGCGAGCGTCGAGCAGGTGGCGAGCTCGTCCTCGGTCGGCGGGCCCGGCGCGCGCGTCGCGGTCGGCTCGGGGCTCGTGGTGCCGTCGGGAGCCGCTCCCACGTCCGGGGTCGCGCCGGCGGCGGGCGTCGTCGCCGACGGGGCGGGGGCCTCCGTCCCGGTCGTGCACCCGGCGAGCACGAGCGCTCCCGCCGCGGCGGCGATCACCGGCGCCCACGATCGGATCCGGCGTGCGGGTCTGGGCGTACGGGCCATGCGGGCCTCCTCGGCGCCTATCACAGGTGATCTGCCCCACGGAAGTCGATCGACGCGGGTGTCAGGGCGAATGCCCCGGAGCACTACCGTATTCGGATGACACGAAGCGAGAACGACCGCAGCACCATCACGCCCGATCCGGATTTCGTGGCGCAGGACTTCAGCCACGAGCAGGAGGGCTACCAGCACGGGTTGAAACCCCGCCAGCTCCAGATGATCGCCATCGGCGGCGCGATCGGCACCGGCCTCTTCCTCGGCGCGGGCGGCCGGCTGGCCTCCGCGGGCCCGGCTCTCGCGATCGTCTTCCTGATCTGCGGCGTCTTCGCCTTCTTCATCCTCCGGGCGCTCGGCGAGCTAGTGCTGCACCGGCCGAGTTCCGGGTCCTTCATCTCCTACGCCCGCGAGTTCTACGGCGAGAAGTTCGCCTACGCCGCGGGCTGGATGTACTTCCTCAACTGGGCGACCACCGCGATCGTCGACGTGACCGCCGTGGCGCTCTACATGCACTACTGGTCGGCGTTCACCGCGGCCCCGCAGTGGCTGCTCGCCCTCATCGCGCTGGCCGTCGTGCTCGCGCTGAACCTCGTCGCCGTGAAGGTCTTCGGGGAGATGGAGTTCTGGTTCGCGCTCGTGAAGGTCGCGGCCCTCGTCGTCTTCCTCATCGTCGGCATCGTGTGGCTGGCCTGGAGCTTCCCCGTCACGGTCGGCGGCGCCGAGGTGCAGACCGGATGGACCGTCCTCCAGCAGAACGGCGGCGTCTTCCCGCAGGGCCTCGTCCCCGTCGTCCTGGTCGTGCAGGGCGTCGTCTTCGCCTACGCCGCCATCGAGCTCGTGGGCACCGCGAGCGGCGAGACGCCAGACGTGGAGAAGGTCATCCCCCGCGCCATCAACTCGGTCATCTTCCGCATCGCGGTCTTCTACGTCGGATCCATCGTCCTGCTCTCGCTCCTGCTCCCCTACACGGCATACAGCGCCGACCAGAGCCCGTTCGTCACCTTCTTCTCCAGCCTCGGGTCGCCCCAGGTGGGCGCCATCGCCGGCTCCGTCATGAACTTCGTCGTGCTCACGGCCGCCATGTCGAGCCTCAACGCAGGCCTCTACAGCACGGGCCGCGTGCTCCACTCCATGGGCATGAACGGGTCGGCGCCGAAGTTCACGACCGTCATGTCCAAGGGCGGCGTGCCCTTCGGCGGCATCATGCTGACCGGATCCATCACCCTCCTCGGCGTCGGACTGAACGCCCTGGTGCCCAAGCAGGCCTTCGAGATCGTGCTCAACGTCGCCGCGCTCGGCATCGTCGCGGGCTGGGGCACGATCATCCTGTGCCAGATGCGGCTGCGCACCTGGGCGAAGCAGGGCAAGGCGAAGGAGCCGACGTTCCGCCTGCCGGGCGCGCCCGTGACCTCGTGGCTCACGCTCGCATTCCTCGTCAGCGTGCTCGTGCTCATGGCCATCGACTGGCCCATCGGCACGCTCACCGTCGCCTCGCTCGTCGTGATCATCCCGCTGCTGGTCGTGGGCTGGTACCTCCAGCGCGACCGGATCCTCGAGATCGCGCGCCTGCGCGAGGGCATCACCGGCCCCTTCCCCGTGACCGGCCGCGACGCGGCCGACCAGCGGAAGCGCTGACCGGCGCCCCTCAGGCCGGCCCGACGCCGCCGTCCCCCGCCACGGGGGCGCCGGCGTCCGCGTCCGCCCGGTCGGCGGGCTGCGCGGGATCCGGCCGCAGCCGCCGCCCGAACGCCAGCAGCTCGGCGTCGTGCTGCATGACCCACGCGACCGCGGCGTTGAGGCTCTCCCGCCGCTGGACCCACACCCGCAGCCCGTCGGATCCCAGGCCGCACGCGTAGACCTCGAAGGTGAAGGGCGCCGCGAGGTCGTCCCGATGCCGCAGCACCCAGCCGAGCGCCGGCCCGTCGCCCACGCGGACGAGCCACGCGCCGCGGACGGGGTAGGCGTGCGGATGCTCCGGCACCGGGCTGATCGCGCCGGTCGCGTCGCCGCTCTGCTTGCTCCACATGCGGATCCCCTCGGGGTCGTCCGACCCGGACCCCGCGCCCGCGTCGACGCCCGGCCGCGTCGACCCGAGCGTACGCGCGCGCACCGACGTCGTCCTCCGGGAGCCGCCTCACGAGCAGGCCTGGAGGACGCGGTCGATGGCGCTCCGATCCGCGTCGTCGATCGTCATGCCGTACCTGCTCACGACGAAGGCGAAGCGGGTCACGTAGAGGCACCGGTAGGCCGCGCCCGGCGGGAGCCACGTGGCCGGCCCCTGATCCGACTTCTCCTGGTTGGTGGGGCCGTCGACCGCCTGCAGCTCGTCGAGGTCCGTCGCGAGGCGCTCGCGTCGCTCGTCGGTCCACGACCACGCCCCGTGCTGCCACGCCCAGGACAGCGGCACGAGGTGGTCGATCTGCACGGCCGCGCTCGTGCGCGGCCCGCGCACGAAGTCGATGCCGCGCCCCGTGTACGCGTCGTCGAGGTGGCCGGCGACCACCGTGCAGCCCGGGTCGGACGACGCGAAGGCGACGCGGACGAGGTCACGGACGAGCACGTCGTCGCGCTGGTCGCAGCCGTTCCCGTCGGCGTCCGCCCAGGCCGGGCCGAAGGCGTCGCGGTCGTAGCGCGGGTCGCGCTCGCGCCCGTCCGTGCGGACGGCCGCGTCCATCGCGCGCGCGGCCGCCACGTCGATCCGGCCGTCCCGCACGAGCCCCGCCCCCGCGAGCGTGCGCACGACCGCGCCGTCCGGGACCTCCGCGCTGAGGTGACCGCCGCCCGCGTCCGGTCCGAGGACCGCCTCGCGCGCCCCCACGAGCACCGCGCCGAGGACGATGCCGGCGGCGACGACCCCGAGGAGGACGCGCACCGCCTGTCGCCTGTCCCGCAGGAGCCGGACGAGCACGCGCCGCCCTGCGGCTCGCGCTCCGCCATCGCTCCGCCGCCCTCGATCGCCCATCGCTCCCCCGTCCCGGGACAGGGGTACACCACCGGCGCGACTGCCATCACGCCGTCGAGGGGACCGGGGGCACGCAGGACGGCACCGGGGGCGGGGAGGGGGCGCCGGCCGCACCCGACCCCGGACGGGATCGGATCAGATCAGGGCCCGCGCCGCCCCGGCCAGCTGGAGCATGGCGCCCAGGGACGACGGACCGGGCGTGTTCTGCCCGGCGGTCGCGAGGCGCACGAGCGCGAAGGCGATCACGGCGATGACCACGAGCGCGGCGATCACGTAGATCCAGATCCGCACACCGCGGCGGGCGGGCTGCAGCGGGTTCTGCTCGAGGGGGCCGTCGTGGTCGGGTCGTTCGGGGTGATCGCGCATGATCGCACCCTACGCCGATGGCTCCGTCGATCGACGGGCTCCCCGGATGCGCCGACGGGCGGTCCCCCGAGGTCGGGGGACCGCCCGTCGGCGGTGGCGCGTCCCGGAGGGCGCGTCGGGTGGGTCAGGCGGGCGAGGCGGAGATGCTCTGCGCGAGGACGCCGTCGAGGACGACGGACGCCTCCTCGTCGGTGGACTTCTGCGCGAGCGCGAGCTCGGAGACGAGGATCTGCCTGGCCTTGGCCAGCATGCGCTTCTCCCCGGCCGAGACGCCCGAGTCCTGGTCGCGGCGCCACAGGTCGCGGACGACCTCGCTGACGCGGCGCACGTCGCCGGAGCCCATCTTCTCGGTGTTGGCCTTGAAGCGGCGCGACCAGTTGCCGGCCTCCTCCTCGACGTCGCCGCGGAGCACGTCGAAGACGGCCTCCACGCCGGAGCTGTCGATGACGTCGCGCAGCCCGACGAGCTCGGCGTTGTCGACGGGCACGTCGATGACCAGCTCGCTCTGGTGGATCTGGAGGGTGATGTACTTCTTGTCGACCCCCTTGATGGTGCGGGTCTTGACCGCGGTGATCGTGGCGGCGCCGTGGTGGGGGTACACGACGGTCTCCCCTACTTCGAAAATCATGCAGTGCTGTCCTTCGATACCTCGAGATGTGTGCCGGAGATGTCGCGCACGCGCATGCACAGCCGCGTGGGCGCCGACGTCCCGCACCGCGTCGCACGCCGTGGGCGTGGCCGTGGTGCGTGGCCGGTGCACCGAGATCACCGGCCGCCGCGGCGCTCGGCTAGGGGCGTCCGCGGTGATGGTCCGACCCGTATTCTCTCACGGTTCTCCCCCGCCCGAGGACGCGAGGGAGCGAGGCCGAGAGGAGGGCCTCGGGACGGGCTGCCCCGCCGGGAGCGTGTGGTGCACCCCCTCGGACTTGAACCGAGAACCCACTGATTAAGAGTCAGTTGCTCTGCCAATTGAGCTAGAGGTGCAGGTGAGGACCCTGTCGAACGGGGTACCGGACCGAGAGATGACACTAGCACCACGGTCGGGGCCGACGCGAATCGAGGCCGTGGAGCGCCCGTTCGGGCGTCGGGCGAGCGGCCCTAGCATGGTCGTCGACACCCGCGAACGAGAGGCTCCCCCATGACCGAGACCACCCGCCTCGAGAAGGGGCAGGCCGCCCCCGACTTCACCCTCCCCGACCAGGACGGCACGCCCGTCACCCTCTCCGACCTGCGCGGCCAGGACGTCATCGTGTACTTCTACCCCGCGGCCGGCACGCCCGGCTGCACGACGCAGGCGTGCGACTTCCGCGACAGCATGGACTCCCTCCAGGCCGCCGGGTACCGGGTGCTCGGCATCTCGAAGGACCCCCAGGAGGACCTCGCCCGCTTCCGCGAGAAGCAGGGCCTCGGCTTCACGCTCGTGTCGGACCCCGACCTCGAGGTGCACCGCGCGTACGCCGCCTACGGCGAGAAGTCGCTCTACGGCAAGAAGGTGACCGGCGTGATCCGCTCCACCGTCGTCGTGGACGGCGAGGGCCGCGTCGCCCTCCCGCTCTACAACGTCAAGGCGACGGGGCACGTGGCGTCGCTGCGGAAGAAGCTCGGCGTCGACGCCTGACGGCCGGGTGCGGGTGCGGCGCCCCTCGGCTCAGTCGCGACGACGCGTGGCGAGGAGCACCGACCTCGTGAGCAGCAGGACGAACACGAGGACGGACGGGACGATGAGGCCCCAGCCGAGGTCCTGACGGGCATCCTGCCCCTGCAGGCTGCCCACCCCGACGGCGATCTGCAGCACCTGCCACGTCACGGCCGCCGGCCGCACCCAGCTCCGGCCCCGCAGGATCCCCCGGACGACGGCGCCCAGGAACACGGCGGCGAGCGCGGCCAGGGCGATCAGCGCGACGGCGCTCGCCAGCGACGCCGGCGTCGAGGTGAGCAGGTCGACGACGAGGAGGGCCGTGACGCCCGCCATGCCCAGCGCCTCGAGCGCGACGAGCACCACGAGGAGGATCACGGCGGGCGATCGACGGGACGCATCCGCGTTCTCGCGCGGATCGAGGGCATCACCGGTTCCGGTCACAGCACGTTCCCATACAAAGCTATTGATTGATCGTTGGCTCTATGCGACGATATTCGAGGTCGAGTTCGTTCACAGGGTGGTGAGCAGATCCGGAACCGAGCTTACAAGGGGCGCATCCCCGAAGCTGAGCATCTCACGAGGAGGGGCCACGTGCCCCGTCCCGATGCGGTTCCCGGACGCCTCGCCCCACCCCATCCCGCGGCAGATCTGCCGTGCAACGAGTACCGACCCGAGGAGCATCCCTATGGACTGGCGTGACAAGGCAGCCTGCCTGACTGTGGACCCCGAGCTGTTCTTCCCCGTGGGGAACACCGGCCCGGCCGTGGACCAGATCGACAAGGCCAAGGCCGTCTGCGGCCGCTGCTCCGTCACCGAGATGTGCCTGCAGTACGCCCTCGAGACCGGCCAGGACTCGGGCGTCTGGGGCGGCCTCAGCGAGGACGAGCGCCGCGCGCTCAAGCGCCGCGCCGCACGCGCCCGCCGCGCCAGCTGACGCACGCACCACGCACCACCGACGAGAGCCGGGCCGCCCACGGGCAGCCCGGCTCTCGTCGTCTGGCGCTGGTCGACCGGTCGGAGCGCCGGCTCAGGCCGTGACGGGAGCCAGCCAGCGCAGCGGCACCTCGATGGTCACCTCGGTGCCGCTGCCCATGAGCGTGTGCCAGTCGATCGTGCCGCCCAGCTCCCCCTGGATGAGCGTCCGCACGATCTGGGTCCCCAGCCCCGTCCCGACCTTGCCCTCGGGCAGGCCCACGCCGTCGTCGCGGACGCTGACGGTGAGCGTCTCCTCGGTGCGCGCCGCCTCGATGGCCACCTCGCCCGAGCGCCCCGCCAGGCCGTGCTCGACCGCGTTCGTCACGAGCTCGGTGAGCGCGAGGGCGAGCGGCGTCGCGTAGGCGCTCGGCAGCACGCCGAAGCTGCCCAGGATCTTCGGGTGCACCCGGGTGTTGTGCGCGGACGCCACCTCGGCGATGAGCAGCAGGACGCGGTCGAACACCGCGTCGAAGTCGACGTTCTGGTTCAGCCCCTCGCTGAGCGTGTCGTGCACCACGGCGATGGCCCCCACCCGGCGCTGCGCGTGGCCGAGCGCCTCGCGCGCCTCCTCCGTGTGCGACCGGCGTGCCTGGATCCGCAGGAGGCTCGCCACCGTCTGCAGGTTGTTCTTGACCCGGTGGTGGATCTCGCGGATCGTCGCGTCCTTGGTGATCAGCTCGCGCTCCTGATGGCGCAGCTCCGTCACGTCGCGGCAGAGCACGACCGCGCCGACCCGTTCGCCGTGGCTGCGGATCGGGATCGCGCGGAGCGAGACGGTGACGCCCCGCGACTCGATGTCCGTGCGCCACGGCGCGCGGCCGGCGACGATCAGCGGCAGCGACTCGTCGACCGTCAGCCGCTTGCCGGTGAGGAGGCTGGACGTCGCGTCCGCGAGGGACTCCCCCTCGAGCTCCTCCGAGAAGCCCATGCGGTTGAAGGCGCTCAGGGCGTTGGGGCTCGCGAAGGTCGTGATGCCGTCCACGTCGAGACGCAGCAGTCCGTCGGACGCGCGAGGCGCCCCCCGCCGGGGCCCGGTCGGCGAGCCCAGGTCGGGGAAGTCGCCATCGGCGATCATCGCGAACAGGTCGTTGGCGCACTCGTTGAACGTCAGCTCCTGGCGGCTCGGCGTCCGCGTCTCGCTGAGGTTGGTGTGGCGCGTGATCACGGCGATGGGGGTGTCCGTGACCTCGGGGCTGCCCTGGGCCAGGCGACGCAGCACCGGCACGGCCCGCACGCGGGTCGGCGTCTCCTCGTACCAGTCCGGCGCGGACGAGTCGATGATGCGAGCGGTCTCGTGTGCGTCGGTGACCTGCTTGCGCCACTCCGCCTTGATGGGCTGACCGACGAAGTCGCGGTAGAACAGCGTGGCCGAGCTCGACGGCCGGGCGTGGGCGACCGCGACGAAGCTGCCGCTCACGGTGGGGACCCACAGCACGATGTCCGCGAACGCGAGATCGGCGAGGAGCTGCCAGTCGCCGACGAGGAGGTGCAGCCACTCGACGTCCGCGTCGGAGGACAGACCCTGGGCATGCACGAGATCGCTGAGCGTGGACACGGCTACAGCCTATGCGGGCGCGACGGGCACCTCCCCCGCCGGATCGCCGCCTCGACGCCGGGACGCGGCCGCACGACGCACCCGCCGCGGCGCGTCCTCGGGAGGCAGGAGCGTCGTGCGGGTGAAGCGCGACCACTCGACGAGCGCGGGCGACCGCGGCGCGATGTCGCGGAGCGTCGCGCCGGCCAGCACCGCGGCGTCGAGGGACTCCCGGTCCTCGGGGACGTACGCCGCCGCCTCGACGCTCCCGAACCGGAAGAGCGTGCGTCGTACCTGACTGGCGGCGTCCCAGCCCCCTGCGCTGGGGCGGACCCGGTTGACGAGCACGGAGACCCGCGACGGCTCCACGATCTCGAGGAGCTGCACGTACGCGCGGAAGAAGCGCGACAGACCGACCGTGTCGGCCGAGACCACGGCGACGACGTGGTCCGCGCCGCGCAGCACCGCGTGCGTCGCCGCGTTGCGGCGGGGCGCGAACATGTCGCTCGAGATCTCCTCGTCGTCCTCCAGGTTGAACGAGGCGTCGACCACGGTGTAGTCGCGCCAGCCCCGGCATGCCTGCAGCACGGCGGAGACCCGGCCCTCCGCGAGCTCGGGCCACCTGTCCGGGCGCGAGATGCCCGTGAGGACCGAGAACCCCGGGGCCCGCGTGGACGGGTGGTGCTGCGCGATCCGTTTCAGCTCCTCCACCGTGAGGCTGTCGGCCGCGGCGAGGCGGCAGGCGGCGGCGAAGCCCGGCGCCTCGTCGAGCAGACCGAGGGTGGCAGCCACCGTGCCGCCGTGGACGTCGGCGTCGACGAGCACGGCTGATCGACCCGCCGCCGCGACCTCGCCGGCCACGGCTAGCGCCGTCGCGGTGCGCCCCGGGGCTCCCTGCGGACCCCAGACGGCGATCACCCGGCCGACCGGCTCCGCTCGTCCGGCGACGTCGGCGTCCCGATCCTGCTCGGGGCGGACCGGAGCCGGCACGCGCGGGCGTCGGACGGGCCCGAGACGTTCGCGCAGCGGTCGACCTCGCCGATCCCTCGCCGGATGCGTGCGCGGGCTCTCGCGGGAGCGCGAGGGGCGGTCGGCTCCGTCCCGGCCGCCGAGCGGGTCCGCACCGGCATCGGGGTCACGTGCCGGCCGTCGGGTCCCGGCGCCGTCGAGGCGGACCCGATCGGGTGCATCACCCGAGCCGACGTGCTCGGGAGGGCCGATCTCCAGGTGCGCAGCGACGGCGTCCGCACGTCGGACGCCTGCCGCCGTCCCGCCGGCCACCCCGAGCGGGCGCACCGAGAGCAGCAGCTCCTCGATCTCGCGCCAGGTGGCCCCTTCGTCCACGACCTCGTGGTGTCCGAGCGACTGCGCGTTGCGGCGGTCGGCCTCGCTCGACGCCACCGCCACCGCTCGCGCGCCCCGTTCGTCGAGCGCCGCGAGCACGTCGCGGTCCAGCGTCGTCGGGGACGCCGCGATGACCAGGTGCAGGGGCTCGACCGGCGTCGCCCGGACGGCGGAGAGCACCTCCGCCGCGCCCGTGACGCGGGCCAGGACCGTGTGACCGGCCTCGACGACGTCGCGGAGGAGCGCGTCCTCCACGCGAGGCGGGAGGGCGAGGATCAGGGACGCCACGCTCAGGCCCCCGCATCGCCGACGGGCACGAGAGTCATCTGGTCGCGCGCGTCGGTCGAGGAGAGGACCGCCGCGACGTCCTCACGCGGCACGGTCACCTGCACCTGCGTGTGGTCCTGATCCGCGACGAAGCCCTCGGGTCGGATGACCTGCGTGACGGTGGCCCCGGAGACGATGACCCGTGGCGCGTCGTAGGCGTTCGTGCCCGAGCCCTTCGCCGCGGCCGCCCAGATGTCGACCACGGTGCCCGGTGCGACGAGGTGGTCGGCGCCCGCGGCCGTGGGGATGACGACCGATGCGGTGGTGCGTGCGTCGGACGAGGAGACGGACGACCGCGGGACGAGCTCCCCGGCGCCCACGAAGCGCGTGACGACGAGCCCGTCGGCGGCGTCCGGGGAGACGTAGAGGTCGGCAGCGCCGTCGATGCGCACGCGCACGGGCACGAGGTCGGAGGCGTGGACCGTGGTCCCCGCGTCCAGGGCGGACCCCGCGGCCATGACGACCACCGACGAGTCCGCGGAGCGCAGGAGCGCCACCACGCCACCCGTCGACACGAGGACCAGGACCAGCCCGACGATGAAGCGGGGATCCAACCAGACAGGACGGCGCGCCGGACGCGCGGGACGAGGGGTGGCAGGCATGCCGGTCAATGTCGGGGACGGCGCGCGCGGGCGTCGTGCGTTGTCCACATGCTGCCGCGACGGCGACGATCAGACCCGGACGAGGACGATCCCCGCCAAAGGCACCAGCCGGTACCCCGAGACGGCCGACTCCCGGCGGGGGCTCCCCGCCTCGTGGACGGCGACGTCGACGTGGTCGCGGGCGACGCGATCCAGGGTGCCCCCGACGACGGTGTCCCGGAGCCGCAGCTCGACGCGCGCGCGACGTCGGCAGAGGTCGCGGAGGACGAACGGCAGGCCGATCCGATCGACGATGCCGCGCTCGGGCGGGAGCTCCGCGGCGGGCGCGAGGCTCGACCGCACCTGCTCCCGGTCCAGGGCGAGCGCGTGGATGGACGCGAGGGGGAGGATGCACGCCCGTTCCTCGTGCGACGGCGCATCGCCCGGGACGGTCAGCTCCCCCGACAGCCAGTCGCGCCCGAGCACCTTGGCGCGGAGGTCGATCCAGGTGCCGTCCGACAGCGACAGGCGCAGCGGTCGCGCCTGATCGGACGAGGTGAGCGCCCTCAGGCGGTCGCGCATGACGGTACGCGCGACGCGCACGCGCTCCTCCTCGTCGCGCTGGTCCCGCTCCTCGGCGAGCCGCGCCGTCTCCCACTGACCCTCGAGGTCGTCGAAGAGGTTCTCCCACCTCATCGGTCGCCGGTCCCGGGCGTTCGGAGGGAGCGGCGCGGCGGCGGGGACGGCTGGCACATCCGGGTCACCTTGGGTCCCTTCCTTGAGATCCGCTCTCAGTTCTCCACATCTTGTGCGCTGGACGTGCGCCGAGCCTCGCGCACTGTCACAGTTGACAAGGCATCGTGGTCCCCCCGATCGGGGGGAGCACCGGGATGGGAGTGACGCATGAGTGAAGCAGTGCCACGGGAGGATCTCCCCGACCGCCGGAGCACCATAGCCGGTGACGCCGAGGGCGGCTCCACCCGGCGGTCCGGTGCTCGGAAGCCCGCCGCAGCGCCCTCGCAGGCGACGAGCGGCGCAGCCGGTCCGTCCTCCGCGACCGCGCCCGCGACGACCGCCACCGTGCGGGGAACGGTCCGCAAGCGCTTCGACGTCGACGACTTCTTCGGGCGCCAGCCTTGCAGCAGCCAGGACCTTCCCCCGTCGGGGCCGCTGCTCGAGAACCTCACCCGCTGCGTCATCGAGATCCTCGCGGGAGCCCGGGAGCTCGACCAGATCGCCCGCTGGGTCAGCGACGACGTCTACCGCCACCTCCTCAAGCGCGTGGTGCTCAGCGCCCGGGCCCGGCGCACGAAGGGGCAGTCGGTGACCCGACCGGTGTTCACCATCGGGACGGTCACGTCGTTCTCCCCCCCGAGACGGCGTCATCGAGGCGGTCATCGTGGTCCACGGCCGGGCACGTGCCCGCGCCGTCGCCATCCGGCTCGAGGGCCTCGACCGCCGCTGGCGCGCGACGGCCATCAACGTCCTGTAGCCACCCGTCGCACGACGAAGGGCGCGTCTCCCGCGGGAGACGCGCCTTTCGTCGTGCGCTCGACGCTCGGTCCCCCGGGACGACGGGTAACCCGCCGACCCGGGGAGGGCCTACTTGCGCCGATCGGCCTTGCGACGCTCCTCGCGGTTCTGCGGAGCGGCTGACGATGCACCGGTCGCCTGGCCGAAGGCGCCGCGGGCGGGCGGACCCTGCGGGGTCTCCGGCTCGTCCTCGCCGACCAGGACGACGTCCTCGGCCTGCTGGTCCTTCTGAGCCTTCGCGGTCGCCGCCTTCTCGATCTGGCCGCGCTGGTTCCGCACCTCGATGCCGCCGTCATCCGTCGGGGCGGTGTAGCGGAGCTTGTCCGCCGTGGCCTGGTTCGCGGCAAGGCCCTTCGCCTGGATGCGCGGTCCCACGGACTCGGCATCCGCGGGCGCCTGCACCTCGACCTCCAGGTTGAACAGGAACCCGACGGTCTCCTCGCGGATCGCGCCCATCATCTGCTGGAAGAGCGCGAAGCCCTCGCGCTGGTACTCGACCAGCGGGTCGCGCTGGGCCATGGCGCGGAGGCCGATGCCGTCCTTCAAGTAGTCCATCTCGTAGAGGTGCTCGCGCCAGCGGCGGTCGATGACCGAGAGCACCACGCGACGCTCGAGCTCGCGCATCGCGGCCTCGCCGAGCTGCTCCTCGCGCTTCGAGTAGGCGAGCTTCGCATCGGAGAGGATCTCGCGGCGGACGAAGTCGCGGTTGACGCGGCCCTTGCTCCCCGCCTCCGTGATGACCTCGTCGATGGTGATCGAGATCGGGTACAGCGTCTTGAGCTCGGTCCACAGGGCGTCGAAGTCCCAGTCGTCGCCGTTGCCCTCGCCGATGTGCGAGTCGAGCACGTCGTCGATGACGGCCTCGAGGAAGCGCTGCGAGCGCTCCTGGAGGTCGTCGCCCTCGAGGATGTGGCGGCGGTCGCCGTAGATCGCCTCGCGCTGGCGGTTGAGCACGTCGTCGTACTTGAGGACGTTCTTGCGGATCTCGGCGTTGCGCGCCTCGACCTGCCCCTGCGCGCTGCGGATGGCGCGGCTCACGACCTTCGACTCGATGGCCACGTCGTCCGGGACGCTGTCACGGCCCATGAGGCTCGCGGCGGCGCCGTTGTTGAACAGGCGCATGAGGTCGTCGGTGAGCGACAGGTAGAAGCGGCTCTCGCCCGGGTCGCCCTGGCGGCCGGAACGCCCCCGGAGCTGGTTGTCGATGCGGCGCGACTCGTGGCGCTCGGTCCCGAGGACGTAGAGGCCGCCGGCCTCGATGACCTTCGCGGCCTCCTCGTCGACCTCGGCCTTGACCTGGGCGAACACGTCGTCCCACTCGGTCTCGTACTGCTCGGGGGTCTCGACGGGGCTCAGACCGCGCGCGTTCATCGCGGCGACCGCGAGGAACTCCGCGTTGCCGCCGAGCATGATGTCCGTGCCGCGGCCGGCCATGTTCGTGGCGACCGTGACGGATCCAAGGCGACCCGCCTGGGCGACGATGGCGGCCTCGCGCGCGTGGTTCTTGGCGTTGAGGACCTCGTGGCGGACGCCCTTCTTGGCGAGGAGCTTGGAGAGGTACTCGCTCTTCTCGACGCTCGTGGTGCCGACGAGGACGGGCTGGCCTGAGGCGTGGCGCTCCGCGATGTCCTCGACGACCTGCTCGAACTTCGCCTTCTCGTTCTTGTAGATGAGGTCGGACTGGTCCTTGCGCTGCATGGGCCGGTTCGTGGGGATCGGGACGACGCCGAGCTTGTAGGTGCTCATGAACTCGGCGGCCTCGGTCTCGGCCGTTCCCGTCATGCCCGAGAGCTTCTTGTAGAGGCGGAAGTAGTTCTGCAGGGTGACGGTGGCGAGGGTCTGGTTCTCGGCCTTGACCGCCACGCCCTCCTTGGCCTCGATCGCCTGGTGGATGCCCTCGTTGTAGCGGCGGCCCATGAGGATGCGGCCCGTGTGCTCGTCGACGATGAGCACCTCGCCGTTCATGACGACGTAGTCCTTGTCCTTCTTGAACAGGGCCTTGGCCTTGATCGAGTTGTTCAGGAAGGAGATGAGCGGGGTGTTCGCGGACTCGTACAGGTTGTCGATGCCGAGGTGGTCCTCGACCTTCTCGATGCCGGCCTCGAGGACGCCGACCGTGCGCTTCTTCTCGTCGACCTCGTAGTCGACCTCCGGCACAAGGCGCTTCGCCACGTTCGCGAACTCGGTGAACCAGCGGTTCGCGTCGCCCGCGGACGGGCCCGAGATGATGAGCGGCGTGCGGGCCTCGTCGATGAGGATGGAGTCGACCTCGTCGACCACGGCGAAGAAGTGGCCGCGCTGGACCATGTCGGCGGCCTGCCACGCCATGTTGTCGCGCAGGTAGTCGAAGCCGAACTCGTTGTTCGTGCCGTAGGTGATGTCGGCGGCGTACTGCTCGCGGCGCTGCTGCGGGGTCTGGCCCGCGAGGATGACCCCGGTGGTCATGCCGAGGGCGCGGAAGACGCGGCCCATGAGCTCGCTCTGGTAGCTCGCGAGGTAGTCGTTGACCGTGATGACGTGCACGCCGCGCGACGCGATGGCGTTGAGGTACGCCGGCAGCGTGGCGACGAGGGTCTTGCCCTCGCCCGTCTTCATCTCGGCGATGTTGCCGAGGTGGAGGGCCGCGCCGCCCATGATCTGGACGTCGAAGTGGCGGAGGCCGAGCGTGCGGCGGGACGCCTCGCGGACGGCGGCGAACGCCTCGGGGAGCAGGTCGTCGAGGGACTCGCCGTTGGCGTGGCGCTCGCGCAGCTCGACGGTCTCGTTCTTCAGCTCCTCGTCGGTGAGGTGCGTGAAGTCCTCCTCGAGCTGGTTCACCGCCTTCGCGTAGTTCTGCAGCTTGCGGAGCGTGCGCCCCTCGCCGACGCGAAGGACCTTCTCGAGTACTGAGGCCATCGGTGTCTCCCTGCGTATATGGGCGGGCGCCGGATGACGACGACCGCCGTGACGGCGCGCGGATGTCGCCGCCGACGAGCATCGCCATAGTACCGACTCGTCCGGCGCCCTTCCCGGGAGCGCCCTGATCCGGGGACCCGGCGTCACGCACGAGGCCCCGCACGCCGGAGCGCGCGGGGCCTCATGGGGAGGAGGGGGATCAGCGGCGCAGCGACCGCGATCCGGCGCCGGCGCCCGCGAGCTCCTGCTCGCCGTCGGCCAGGCCGATGACGCCGTAGTCCCAGCCCTTGCGGCGGTAGACGACGCTCGGGCGGTCGGTCTCCGCGTCGATGAAGAGGAAGAAGTCGTGGCCGACGAGCTCCATGTGCTCGAGGGCCTGGTCGACCGTCATGGACTGCGACGGGAAGACCTTGGTGCGGATGACCACCGGGCAGTAGTCGTCCTCGTCGACGGGCTGGTCGACGGGAGCGACGCTCTTCCCGTTGACGCGCTCGATGAGCTCGGCGTCCGCCGGGTCGAGGTCGATCTGCGCGAATCCCTCCGTGGCCGCCTCGTGGAGGGAGACGGGGCGGTGGTTGCCACGGTGGATCTTCTTCTTGTCCTTGGCACGGCGCAGCCGTTCGAGCATGCGCCCGAGGGCCAGGTCGAAGGCGGCGAACTTGTCGGCGGCGCTGCTCTCGGCGCGGATGACGGGGCCCGGGCCCACGAGCGTGATCTCCACGCGGTCGTCGCCGGCGGATCCTCCGGACTTCTCGCTGTGCCGCGAGACCTTGATGTCGAGAGAGATGGACTTCTCGGCGAGCTGGACGATCTTGTCGGCCTTCTCGGTGGCGTACACGCGGAATCGGTCGGTGATCTCCGCGTTGCGGCCGGTGATGTTGATGTCCATGACGTACCTCCAGATCATGACGCGTCGCCCGCTGGAAGAGGGCGATCACTTTCACGCCTTTCGGGCGAGCCTAGACCTCGGGCTCGTCGCAGCGCGAGGCATCCGGCGGGTGGACCGCGCGCGCATCGGACATGCACAGGGAGCGACGGGGCCGTCATCGGGCGCGCGGCGCCCCGCCGCGGGAGCGGGCGGGCACGGCCGTGAGGACGGCGCACGCGACGACCTCGCCGCCCGCGGCGCGGACGGCACGGCAGGTCTCGCGGAGCGTGGCGCCGGTGGTGAGGACGTCGTCGACCACGAGGATCCGGCGGCCCGCGAGGTCGATGCGCGCGGCGAGGCAGCCGTCGAGGTTGGACGCGCGCGCGGCGACCCCGAGGCCGGCCTGGTCGGTCGGCCGTCGGGTGAAGCGGAGCGGGTGGCGGCGCAGCCCGGGCAGGCCCGGTGCCCGCAGCGGGACGATGCCGGCGCGGGCGAGCAGGACCTCGACGGGCGCGTAGCCGCGACGGCGGAGGGAGGCGGCGGGCGCGGGGACGGGGACGGGGATCACGTCGAGGGGCCACGCGGGGGCGGCGGTCGCGGGACCGGACTCGCGCTCGGCGGCGGCGACGGCCGTGCGGACGGCGCGGATCAGGGTCGCCGCCATCGCCCGCGCGGCGTCCGTGCGGCCGTCCTCCTTGAGGCCGGACAGGAGCGCGGGCCAGGGCGGGGCGTACGCGCTCCCGCAGCCGACCGGCACGACGCGGGCCGGGACACGACCCCGGGGCGACGGGACGGCGGGCAGCGCGAGGGGCCGCACGAGGGGCGGGCAGGGCATCGCGGCCCGGCAGGCCGGGCACACGGCGCGGTCGGGGGCGCCGCACCCGGCGCAGGCCACCGGGGCGACGACCGCGAGGGCGTCGAGCAGGGCTGCGCGGAGCGCGGACGGGATGCGGGAGGACGGGGACGGGGACGGGGCGAGCGGGCCGGGAACGGGGATCACGCGCGGAGGATCGCACGCGGCCGGTGCGGGGCGGACTGGCGCGGCGGATCCGTGGACGGCGTCAGCGCTTGGTCGCCACGAAGGAGACGCCGGTGGCGGTCTGCTGCCACGTGCTGCCCCGCGGCGTGAGCAGGGCGCCCGCGCTCGTGAGGACCCGCAGGCCGCTCTCGTCGTTCGCGCCGGTGATGGAGACGCCGTCGGCCGCGGACCCCATGTCCTTCGACGGACCGCCCACCTGGTGCAGCTCCACCTGGCGCTCGCCGTCGGGCGCGAGGGTGAGGGTGGCGACGTCGAGCTCGTCGACCCACGTCGCGTCGAGCGGGGTGCCGGGCGACGCCAGGAGCTCGAGCGGGGTCGTCGTGAGGGAGGTCGGGACGCCGTCGTCGCGCACGATCGACGCGACGAGCAGCTGCGGCCCGGCGCCCGTCTCGAGCTGGACGAGGACGCGGGCGCCGTCCCGCGCGACCTCCAGGGAGACGACGCGGCCCGTGGCGGTCCAGCTCACGGCGACGGGGTGGCCGACGCCGTCGGGGCCCCACGCGACGAGCCCCCGGGGATCCGACGCGGGCGTCGACCAGACGTAGCCCTGCGCGTCGAGGGACGGCGCGACGAGGCCCGGACGCGTGTCCAGGAGGACCGCGTCGCGGTCGCCGTCCCCCACCGACCAGACGCCGGACGCGTTGCGCACCGCCGCCTGCTGGCCGTCGGCGCTGAGGGTCGCCGCGTCGGCCCCGAGCGCCGTCACGCGCGTGCCCAGCGTGCCGAGCGGGGCCACCTCTCCCCCGCCGAGGTAGCCGAACGCGCCCTGCGCGAGGACGAGCGGGCGCGACTCCGCCTGCGGGTCCTTGACGGGGCCGCGGCCGCCGAGGTCCGCCACGGTGAGGGGCGTCCCGTCGACGAGCATCTGCACGTCGAGCACGGACGGGATGTTGGAGAGGCTCTGCCGCAGCTGGAGCTTCATCCGCTGCTGCGTGACGCCGTCGGCGGCGCGCGCCTCCGTCGAGAGGTCCACCTGCGGCGTGCCGCCCGCGGTCGTGACGGCCGAGGACGCCAGCCGCGTGCCCTCGGGGAAGGCCGTGACGACCGCGGGCTGGGACAGCCA
The DNA here is from genome assembly GCF_002240565.1 of Clavibacter michiganensis subsp. insidiosus. Classification (GTDB taxonomy): domain Bacteria; phylum Actinomycetota; class Actinomycetes; order Actinomycetales; family Microbacteriaceae; genus Clavibacter; species Clavibacter insidiosus. Next base: position 2,514,473 of record NZ_MZMO01000001.1, read on the forward strand.
CGGCGACGGGCCCTGGAGGAGCGACTTGACGATGCGCGTGCTGACGCTCTGGGACGCGCGCGTGACGAAGAACCGGAGGTCCGGCACGAGGAACGAGAACGTGGGGTCGAAGAAGTACAGGGCGTGCGCGCTGAAGATCTCGCGGAAGTAGGTGGAGCGCAGGGCGATGCCGTCCGGCGCCTTCGCAATGCGCCACTCGCCGCGCTCCTGCACGAGCTGAAAGGACAGGCGCGTCTCCTGGTCGCTGCCGACCTCGCGGTAGTGGCCCTGGCCGTCGACCGTCGCGATGGTCGTGACGGAGTAGCTGTAGGTCCCGTCGACCTCCTCCGAGGTGCTCGCCTGGCCCTCCCAGACGACGACGCTCGCGAACGGGTCCCAGCGGGACGCGAAGTCGGAGGAGAGGAACTGGCGCGCGACGCCGTACTGGTCGGCGGAGCTCGTGGCGGCGTCGACGAAGCCGGCGATGACGTCGTCGGGGCCGTCGCCCGCCTGCGGGCCGTCCGGCTGGTAGCTGACCCCCGACTCGTCGGTGACGGTGGCGGGGTCGCCCTCGGAGACGGGGCCGCCGGACGGGATCGAGACGCAGCCGGAGAGGAGGACGGCGCAGGCGGCGACGAGTGCGACGGCGGCCGCGCGGGCCGCGCGTCCGGGCGCCCGGCGCGGGCGGGGATCAGGTGCTGGGGACACGGGCGTCCTCCTCGTCGGCGCGGTCGTCCGCGGGATCGTCGGGCGGCAGCGCGACGGGCGAGCCGTCGAGGGGGACGTCGGGGCGTCGGGGCAGGGTCAGGCGGAAGCAGGACCCCTCGCCCGGCCGCGACCACAGCTGCAGCCAGCCGTGGTGCAAATTCGTGTCCTCCAGGGAGATGGCGAGGCCGAGGCCGGTGCCGCCCGTGGTGCGCTGGCGCGACGGATCCGCCCGCCAGAACCGGTCGAAGACGTGGCCCATCTCCTCGTGCGTCATGCCGACGCCGTAGTCGCGGACGGCGAGCGCGACGGCGTCCCGGTCGCTGTCGACCGTGATGACGATGGGCCGGCCCTCGCCGTGGTCGACCGCGTTGCCGACGAGGTTCGTGACGATGCGGCGCACGCGGCGCGCGTCCATCTCGGCGTCGAAGTAGCCGCCGGGGGCGACCAGCTTGAGCTCGGAGCCCTTCTGCGCGGCGAGGCCCTCGAACTCCTCGATGGAGTCCTCGACGAGCCGCACGAGGTTGGTCGGCTCGGTCACGAGGTCCACGGCGCCCGCGTCGAAGCGGCTGATCTCCAGCAGGTCGGCGAGCAGCGTCTCGAAGCGCTCCACCTGCGTGTGCAGCAGCTCGGCGCTGCGGGCGGCCGGCGGGCTGAAGTCCTCGCGCAGGTCGTAGAGCACGCCGCCGGCGAGCCGGATCGTGGTGAGCGGCGTGCGCAGCTCGTGCGAGACGTCGGAGACGAAGCGCTGCTGCAGCTGGGAGAGGTCGGCGAGCTGCGTGATCTGCGACTGCAGCGAGTCGGCCATGCCGTTGAACGAGCGCGCGAGCGTGGCGATCACGTCCTCGCCCTTGACCGGCAGCCGCTCCTCGAGCTGCCCGGCCGCGAGCTTCTGGCTCGTGTCGGCGGCGACGCGGATGGGCGCCACCACGAGGCGCACCACGAGCCACGCGATCGCCCCGATGAGCACGATGAGGAAGAGGAACGCGAGGAGGATCGTGCCCGCCACGAAGTCGAGGGTCTGCTGGATGTCGCCGAGGTCGTAGACGAGGTACAGCTCGTACCTCCCGGCCGACGGGATGTCGATGCTCGAGCCGACGACGATGCCGGGGCTCGTGGCGCCCTGGTCCCCCACCGGGATCGCCACCGACTGCCACTGCTGCGTGCCCGTGCCCTCGCCGACCGCGCGCCGGAGGTCGGCGCTCAGGAGGCTGTCGACGTAGTCGGCGGTGGACGCGTTCTGCAGCACGTTGCGCGCCTCCGTGCCGGGCGTGCGGCGGAACGCGAAGTCGGAGAGGTTGATGGCGCTGCCGCGCAGCTCGTCGAAGACCTGCGTGCGGAGCTGCTCGAGCTCGGTCTGGTCGCTGGCGTCGGAGGAGGTGAACTGCTCCTGCATCCGGCTGGTGGCGCTGTTCGACTGCTGCAGCACGGTGTCGAGCCGCTGGCGGAAGAGGTCGCTCGAGATGCTCTGCGTCATGAGCACGCCGATGAGGAGGACAGTGACGCCGGAGAGCGCGACCGTGATGAGGACGGTGCGGAACTGGAGGGAGACCGCCCAGATCCGGGTGAGGCGGCGCGGCCACGACCTCCAGTCGACGAGCCACACGGGCAACGGGCGCATGGGTCTAGGCCGCGGCCCCCGCGCGGTAGCCGACGCCGCGGACGGTCATGACGATGCGCGGGTTGTCCGGGTCGTCCTCGACCTTCGCGCGCAGGCGCTGCACGTGGACGTTGACGAGGCGCGTGTCGGCCTTGTACTGGTAGCCCCAGACCTGCTCGAGGAGCATCTCGCGCGTGAAGACCTGCTGCGGGCGGCTGGCGAGCGCGTGCAGGAGGTCGAACTCGAGGGGCGTGAGGTTGATCCGCTCCTCGCCCCGGCGCACCTCGTGGCCCTCGACGTCGACCACGAGGTCGCCGACCTGCAGGAGCCCGGGCGACGCCGCGGCCGCGGGGCGCAGGCGCGTGCGGATGCGGGCGACGAGCTCCTTGGGGTTGAAGGGCTTGACGATGTAGTCGTCGGCGCCGGACTCGAGGCCCTTGACGACGTCGGCCGTGTCGGACTTCGCGGTGAGCATGATGATGGGGATGCCCGACTCGGCGCGGATGAGGTCGCACACCTGGATGCCGTCGAGGCCGGGGAGCATGAGGTCGAGGAGCACCAGGTCGGGCTTCGCGTCGTGGAACGCGGCGAGCGCCTGGCCGCCGTCCCCGCAGAACGAGGGCTCGAACCCCTCGGTGCGCAGGACGATGCCGATCATCTCGGCGAGCGCGGTGTCGTCGTCGACCACCAGGATCCGTGCTGTCATCTGAAGGTGTTCCCTGTCCTCGTAGGCCCCCAGGGTAGCCGGTGCATGCGCGGGGATCGGCCGGGCCGCCCGGCGCGGGACTTCGCGCGCGGCCTGTGGGAGGCTGGCGAGCGTGACCGATGACCAGAGCTGGCAGGCCCCGGGCGGCGCACCGTCCGGTCAGGGAGGGTCCCCGGATCCCGATCGCGCGCGGCAGGACGCGGGACACGCGGCCCCGCAGGCGCCCGGCTCACCCGCGGCTCCGCCGCCCGGGTCGCCGCCCGGCGGCGGCTTCCCGCCGTCGCCCGGCTGGGGCGCCGCGCCCGGCTGGACGCCGCCGCCGAAGCCCGGCCTGCTGCCGCTGCGGCCGCTGGGCCTCAGCGCGATCCTCGCGGGCTCGTTCGAGACCCTGCGCCGGAACCCCGGCGCCACGGTCGGCAGCGCCCTGCTGATCCAAGGGCTCGTCGGCATCGTGACCCTCGTGATCGTGGGGGGCGTGACCGGGTTCGTCGTGACGCGCGTCTTCTCCGCGCGCGAGGCGGACCAGGGGCCGCTCATCGCCGGCGGCGTGGCGGCGGTCATCGTCGCCGCCGCCGTCACCATCGTGCTGTCGATCGTCGCGTCGGCGTTCCTGCAGGGCGTCGTCGCGAGCGAGGTGGCGCGGGGCACGCTCGGCGAGCGGCTGCGGATGCGGGCGCTGTGGCGGCTCGCCCGGCCGCGGATCGTGCCGCTCGTGCTGTGGAGCCTCTCCCTCACGGCGGCGTGGACGCTCGTCTTCGCGGTGCTCGCGGGCATCGTGACGCTGCTGGTGCTCGCCGGCGGCGCGGGCATCGCCGTGGGGATCATCGTGGGCGTGCTCGGCGTGATGGGCCTCGTGGTCGTCGCCGCCTGGGTCTCGACGCGCCTCGCCCTCGTGCCGAGCGCCATCGTGATCGAGCGGCTGCGACCGCTGGCGGCGGCCCGGCGGTCGTGGTCGCTCACGATCGGGTCGTTCTGGCGCGTGCTCGGGATCCTGCTGCTCACCGCCGTGATCGTCTCCGCCGCCACGAACGTGGTGACGGTGCCGCTGACCCTGGTGACCTCCATCCTGCAGACCGTGCTCTTCCCCAACGGGGAGCTCGACTTCCAGACCTTCGACGCCTCCATGGCCTTCTACATCGGCTCGCAGCTGGTGACCCTCGTGGTGAGCGTGGTGGTGGGGAGCATCGGCGCGGTCGTCACGTCGGCGAACGCGGCCATCCTCTACATCGACCTGCGGATGCGGCGCGAGGGGCTCGACCTCGAGCTCGCGCGCTTCGCCGAGGAGCGCGCGGCGGGCGCGGCGTCGGCCACCGGGCCGGACGCGCGGGACCCGTACGCGGCGCCCGCGGGCGCACCCGGCACGACCCCCGGCGGCCCGGGACGCGCGTGACCGCCTCCCTCCTCCTCGACACGGCCGCGCGCGCGGCCGCGGTGCCGCTCGATCCCGACGCCGACGACGCGCGCCGCCTCCTCCTCGACGAGCTCGCGAAGCCCGAGTACGAGGCGGCCCGGCCGAACGCGCTCGACCTCGCGGCGCAGGCCGTGGGCGACTGGATCGCCTCGCTCCTCGGCGGCGCGGGCGGCGGCCTCGCGGACCTCGCGCCCGTGGTGATCGGCGTGCTCGTGCTCGCCGTGGTCGTGGCCGCGTTCCTGGTCTTCGGGGCGCCGCGCCGGGACCGCAGGCGGGCGGCGGCGCGCGGCGACGGGCTGTTCGGATCCGACGACCGGCGCTCCGCCGAGGAGCTGCGGCGCGCCGCCGAGGCGTCCCGGCGGGCGGGCGACCTGGCCGCCGCCGCGTCCGACCTCTTCCGGGCGATCGCGCGCGAGCAGGCCGAGCGCACGATCGTGGCGGTGGATCCGGGCACCACGGCCCGCGGGTTCGCCCGGCGCGCGGGCTCCGCGCACCCGGCCCACGCCACGCGCCTCGTCGTGGCCGCCGACGAATTCGACGCCGTCCGCTACCTCGGCCGCCCCGGCACCGAGGAGATGCTCGACCGGCTCGCGGCGCTGGACCGCGACCTGCGCACGGCCGTGCCCGTGCTGCACGAGCCCGTGGGCGCGGGTCCGCGGTGAGCGCGCCCGCGCCCGCGGCCGCCGACCTCGCGACTCCCGAGACCCGGACGCCCCGGCAGGCGCTGCAGCGGGCCGGCACGTGGATCGCGCTGGCCGCCCTCGCCGTGCTCGTCGCCGTGGCCTCGCTCGCGGTCTCCGGCGCCGCGCGCCAGGGCGACGCGCTGGCGCCCGACAACCCGGCGCCCGGCGGCACGCAGGCGCTCGCCCGCGTGCTCCAGGCGGAGGGCGTCGAGGTCACGCTCGCCACGACGCTCGAGGAGGCGCGGGCCGCCGTCGGGGACGGCGACGACGCGACGCTCGTGCTCGGCGCCACCTCCGACCGCCTCGACGACGAGCGGCTGGCGGAGGTCGGCCGCCTGTCCACCCGCACGGTGCTCCTCGCCCCCGACTTCCGGACGCTGCAGGCGATCGCGCCCGACGTCGCGGCGGGCGGCGCGGCCGAGTCCGCCGACCGCGCGCTCGACGCCGCGTGCGCGCTGCCGGCCGCCACGGCCGCGGGATCCGTGCCCGACGACGCGCCCGTGTTCCGCTACCTCGGCGACGACAGGGCGGCCGCCGTCGCGTGCTTCCCTGACGACACCGGCGACGCGTCCGCGCTCCTCCAGGTGCCGGCGACGCTCGCGCCCGGCGGCACCGTGACCGTGCTCGGCGCGGATCCGATCCTCACCAACGACCGCATCGCCGAGCAGGGCTCCGCCGCCCTCGCCCTGGGCGTGCTCGGCGAGCGACCGCGGCTCGTCTGGTACACGCCGTCGCCCGACGACGCCGCGGGCGACGCGCCGCCCACGCTCGGCGAGCTGACGCCCGGGTGGGTGACCCCGGCGATCCTGCTGACGGGCGCCGCCGCCCTCGCCGCCGCCGTGTGGCGCGGCCGCCGCTTCGGCCCGCTCGTGGTGGAGCGGCTGCCCGTCGTGGTGCGCGCCGACGAGACCGCCGAGGGCCGCGCCCGCCTCTACCAGCGGGCGGACGCGCGCGGCCACGCCCTCGACGCGCTGCGCGTCGGCACGGTTGACCGGATCGCGTCGACGCTGGCGCTCGGCCGCCTCGCCTCCGTCGACGACGTCGTGGCCGCGTCCGCCGCCGCCCTCCACGAGGACCCCGCGGGGATCCGTGCGCTGCTCCTCGACGACCGCCCCCGCACCGACCGCGACCTCGTCGACCTCGCCGGGCGCCTCGCCGCGCTCGAGCACCGGGTCGCCCGCGCCGCCGACCCGACCGACCCGACCGACCCGACCGTCCCGACCAGGAGAATGGATCCATGACCAACGACCTCCGCACCAGCCTGCTCGCCGTCCGGACCGAGGTCGGGAAGGCCGTCGTCGGCCAGGACGGCGCCGTGACCGGCATGATCATCGCCCTCCTCGCCCGCGGCCACGTGCTCCTCGAGGGCGTGCCCGGCGTCGCGAAGACGCTGCTCGTCCGCGCGCTCAGCGAGGCCCTCCGCCTCGACACCGCGCGCGTGCAGTTCACGCCCGACCTCATGCCGGGCGACATCACCGGATCCCTCGTCTACGACTCCCGCGAGGGCGCCTTCTCCTTCCGTCGCGGCCCGGTCTTCACGAGCATCCTGCTGGCCGACGAGATCAACCGCACGCCGCCCAAGACGCAGTCGGCGCTGCTCGAGGCGATGGAGGAGCGGCAGGTCACCGTCGACGGCGAGAGCCACGCCCTGCCGGATCCCTTCCTCGTCGCGGCGACGCAGAACCCCGTCGAGTACGAGGGGACCTACACGCTCCCCGAGGCGCAGCTCGACCGCTTCCTGCTGAAGCTCGTGCTCGACCTGCCCGAGCGCGAGGCCGAGGTCGAGGTGCTGCGTCGGCACTCGACCGGCTTCGACCCGCGGGACCTCCACGCGGCGGGCGTCCGGCCCGTGCTCGACGCCGACGGGCTCCGCCGGGCTCAGGCGGCCGTGCGCGAGGTGCGCGTGGGCGCGGACGTGCTCGCCTACATGGTCGACCTCGCGCGGGCCACCCGCCGCTCGCCGTCGGTGCAGCTCGGGGTGTCGCCGCGCGGATCCACGAGCCTCCTGGCCGCGAGCCGCGCGTGGGCGTGGCTGAGCGGCTTCGACGCCGTGACCCCCGACCACGTGCAGGAGATGGTGCTGCCCGTGCTCCGCCACCGCATCGCGCTGCGGCCCGAGGCGGAGCTGGAGGGCGTCTCCGTCGACGCCATGCTCCGCGGGGTCATGGCGCAGGTGCAGGTGCCGATCTAGTGGCGCGCCGCTAGGTGGCCCTCACCGGACGCACGGTCGCGCTCCTCCTCCTGGGGATCGCGCCGCTCGTCGCGCTCGGCGACGGGTCGGACGCGGCCTACGCGCTCCTCGCGGGGTGGATCCTCCTGGTCGCCGTGCTCGTGGCGACCGACCTCGCCCTCGCGGCCAGCCCGCGGGCCGTGGCGCTCGAGCGCGTGCTGCCCGCGCGGATCCGGCTCGACAAGACGGGCGAGAGCGTGCTGCTCATGACGAACCGCGGATCCCGCACCCTGCGCGGCGTGGTGCGCGACGCCTGGCAGCCGTCCGCGGGCGCGTCCTCCACGCGTGACCGGGTGCGGATCCCCGCCGGCGAGCGCCGCGCGATCCGCCTCTCCCTCACGCCGACCCGTCGCGGTGAGCGCCGCACGGAGCGCGTGACGATCCGTTCGGCCGGCCCGCTCGGCCTCGCCGCGCGCCAGGCGACGCTCCTCTCCCCCGGCGCCGTGCGCGTGCTGCCGCCGTTCCGCTCGCGCCGCCACCTGCCCTCGCGCCTCGCCCGCATGCGCGAGCTCGACGGCCGGACGGCCCTCATGGTGCGCGGCCAGGGCACCGAGTTCGACAGCCTGCGCGACTACGTGCGCGGCGACGACGTGCGCTCCATCGACTGGCGCGCGACCGCCCGGCGCCAGGACGTCGTCGTCCGCACCTGGCGGCCCGAGCGCGACCGGCGCGTGGTGCTCGTGCTCGACACGGGCCGCACGGCCGCGGGTCGGATCCGGGACGAGACGCGCCTCGACACCGCGTTCGAGGCGTCGCTGCTGCTCGCGGCGCTCGCCACGCGCTCGGGCGACCGGGTGGACATGGTGGCGCACGACCGCCGCGTCCGCGCGCGGGTGCGGGCCGGATCCGGCGGGGACGTCGTCTCGCGCATGGTCGACGCCCTCGCGCCCGTGGACCCGGAGCTCCTCGAGACCGACTGGACGGCCGTGCCCGCGCTCGTGCGCCGCATCGTGTCGCAGCGCTCGCTCGTGGTGCTGCTCACCGCGATCGACTCCCCCGGCAGCGCGCGTGCGCTCCTGCAGGTGCTGCCGCAGCTGACGCGCACGCACCACGTGCTCGTAGCTGCGGTCGTGGATCCCGGCCTCGCGGAGCGCGCCGCCGACCGCTCCGGCCGCGCCGCCGTCTACCGCGCGGCCGCCGCCGAGCGCGCGCTCCTCGACGTCGCGCGCGTCGAGGCAGCTGTGCGCCGGCTCGGGGCGGACGTCGTCACGGGCGCGCCGGCGGACCTGCCGCCCGCGCTGGCCGACCGATACATCCGGCTGAAGGCGACCGGGCGGCTCTGACGCCGAGGCCGAGGCCGACGGTCAGGCGGTCGCGGCGGCCGGATCGGCCGACGGCACGGGGAGCACCCCGCCGCTGAGCGCTCGGATCGCCCGCTCGAGCGCGTCGCGCATGTCGATCTCGGGCCGATAGCTCCACTGCAGCTGCAGGCCGTCGCTCACCGCGACCGCGATGCGCGCGAACGCCTCCGGATCCATGCCGCCGGGCAGCTCGACCTGGAGCGCGCGCACCTGGTCGGCCACCGCGCCGACGACGCGGCCGTAGCGGTCGGCGATGTACGCGTGCGCGGGATGCTCGGCGCCGGCCGCGTCCACGACGAGCCGCGAGTAGAGCGCGACGAGGCCGGGCGTCGCGGCGTTGTGCGAGCTCGCGCGGAGGAGCATGCCGACCATGTCCGCGGGATCCCCGTCGGGCACCGCCTGGCGGTAGTCGGCGGCGGAGTGCGCGTCGCGCTCCTCGAGCACGGCGGCGATGAGCGCCTCCCGCGAGTCGAAGTAGTGCAGCACGCCGGCCTTGCTGATGCCCACGGCGTCGGCGATCTCCTGCAGCGACGATGCGGAGTAGCCGCGCTCGGCGATGAGGGCGAGCGCCGCCTCGAGGATCTCGCGGCGCCGGGCGGCGCCCTTGGCGTACCGCCGCGGACCCTCGTCGACTGCCATGGGTCGACCCTAGCGATCCGGGAGGGCCCCCAATACCTACCGCAGGTCGGTTTCCGGTGCTACCGTCGTGCCGATCCACCGATGAGGGTGGACGGGAACCTGGCGGCGAAGTGGCCGACGCAGTCCGAGACCAGCAGACCGAGGGCGCGTCGCGCGCCCGCAGCCAGCGACCGGACGGGGCCCGCCCACCCGGATGCCGCCGTGCCGAGATCGGGATGCCCATCGCGCTCCTCGGGCTCTTCGTGGCCCTGCTGCCGCCGATCATCGTGTCGCTCGCGCTCAAGGTCGCCGAGGTGGCGCCCGACAGCACCGCCGGCACCCTCAGCCTCGTGCTCGGCCTCGGCGCGCTCGTCGCCCTGGTCGTGAACCCGCTCGCCGGCCGCCTCTCCGACCGCACGCCCGGCCGGTTCGGCATGCGCCGACCGTGGATCATCGGCGGCGTCGTCCTCGGCTACGGCGCCCCGTTCCTGCTCACCCAGGCCACCACCGTGCTCGCGCTCGTGGCCGCCGGGATGCTCGTGCAGGCTGCTTCAACGCCGCCATCGCCGCGCTCATCGCCGTGATGGCCGACTCCGCCCGCCCGCGCAACCGCGGCCGGGTCGCCGCCGCCATCGGCGTCGCGCAGAACGGCTCGCTCGTGGTCGGCACCTTCATCGTGCAGCTGTTCACCACCACGACGCAGCAGGTGCTCGTGCCGGGTGCCATCGGCGTGATCGTGGTCATCGCCGTCGCGCTCGTCTTCCGCGACCGCGTGCTCACCGAGCGCCCGACCGCGCGCCTCGGCGTGAGGGAGGTGCTCGGGTCCTTCGTGTTCGACCCGCGCCGGAACCCCGACTCCGGCTGGGCCTGGCTCATGCGCTTCCTGCTCACGGCCGGCGCCGTGACGGCCACGAACCACCTCGCGTTCTCCCTCATCGACGACCTCGGGGTCCCCCAGGCCGACGTGGCGAACACGGCCGCCGCGGCCGGCACCGTGCTGGTGCGCAACGCGGGCGGGATCCTGCCGCTCGACGCATCCGCGCTCCGCTCCGTGGCGGTCATCGACCACAACGCCGTCGAGGCGCGCACGCAGGGCGGCGGCAGCGCGACCGTCATCCCCGAGCACGTGGTGACGCCGCTCGACGGGATCCGCGACGCCCTCGGCGACGGCGTGGACGTGCGGTACGCGCGTGGCGCGGTCGTGCAGAAGGGGATCCAGGAGCTGCCGCTCGCGGAGATCCGGAACCCTCGCACGGGCGAGCACGGCGCCCTCGTGCGCTTCCTCGACGCGGACGGCGGCGAGGTCTTCACCGAGGACCGCCGGGCCACGACGCTCATGCACTTCGGCGGCGACGCGCCCACGGGCACGACGGCGGTCATCGAGATCACGACCCGGTGGACGCCCGCGACCACCGGCGAGGTGCTCGTCGGCTTCAGCGCCACGGGCCGCGGCCGCGTGTACGCCGACGGCGCCCTCCTCCGCGAGGACGGCGCCGCGCCCATCGGCATGGACCTCGGCGCGAGCCTCCTGTCGCCGCCCTCCATCTCCGCGCCGCTCCAGCCGACCGCGGGGCAGCCGGTGGACCTCAAGATCGAGCTCGAGCTGACCAGCGCGCCCGGCGGCCTCGCCGGGATCCTCGGGATCACGGTGGGCATCGAGGCCGACGAGTCGGCGCCCGAGCGCCTGCTGGACGAGGCCGTGGAGGCCGCGACCGGCGCGGACGTCGCGATCGTCGTCGTCGGCACCAACGCGCAGGTCGAGTCCGAGGGCTTCGACCGCGACTCGATCGCCCTCCCCGGCCGCCAGGACGAGCTCGTGCGCCGCGTCGCCGCCGCGAACCCGCGCACGGTCGTGGTCGTCAACTCCGGATCCCCGGTGCTGCTCCCCTGGCGCGACGACGTGCAGGCGCTCGTCCTCGCGTGGTTCGGCGGCCAGGAGTTCGGCGGCGCCCTCGCCGACGTGCTGTTCGGCGCCGTCGAGCCCGGCGGCCGCCTCCCCACGACGTGGCCCGCGACCGAGGAGGACGTGCCCGTCCGCTCCGTCACGCCGGTCGACGGGAGGGTGGTCTACGACGAGGGGATCCACGTCGGCTACCGCGCGTGGCTCCGCTCGGGCGCGACCCCGGCCTACGCGCTCGGGCACGGCCTCGGCTACACGACGCACGAGATCGACGACCTGCGGGTCGCCGAGGACGGCGCGGGCGGGATCACCGCGACCGTGACCGTGACGAACACGGGCGACCGCGCCGGCAACCAGGTCGTGCAGGCCTACCTGTCGCGCGCGGGATCCGCGGTCGACCGGCCGGTCCGCTGGCTCGCGGGCTTCGCGTCCGCGCAGCTCGAGGCCGGCGCGTCCGCGGAGGTCGAGATCGCGATCGGCGCGCGGGCCTTCGCGCACTGGGACGGCGGCTGGCAGCGCGAGCCCGGCGCGTTCCGCTTGCACGTGGGCACCTCGGTCGTGGCGACGCCGCTGGAGGCCGAGGTGGATCCCGCGGCCTGACCCGCTGCCCGCCCGACCGCGAGGCGGGCGGCGCGGCCGATCCGTGGGCTCAGCCCGCGACGATCCGCCGGCCGCCCGCCTCGAACTCGTCGAGGTCGCCCGTGGCGCCCGCGCGCACGGCCCGGCCGCCGACGACGACCATGTAGAAGAGGAACGCCCCGAGGGCGACCGCGCCGATCGCGATCTTGAGCGCCACCGGCCACGGCTGCGGCGTCACGAAGCCCTCGATGATCCCCGAGACCAGCAGCACGAGCACGAGCCCCAACGCCACCGTGATGAGCGCGCGCCCGTCCTCGGCGAGCGCCTGGCCGCGCGTGCGGGCGCCGGGCGCGATCCACGCCCACGAGATGCGCAGGCCCGCGGCGGCGGCCACGAAGATCGCCGTCAGCTCCAGCAGGCCGTGCGGGAGGATGTAGGAGAAGAACGTGCCGCCCTCGCCGTAGGAGAACATCACCGCGGTCGTCGTGCCGAGGCCCTGCGCGTTCTGCAGGATCACGTACGGCACCCACAGCCCCGTGATCCCGAAGGCCACGCACTGCGCGGCGATCCACGCGTTGTTCGTCCAGACCTGGCCCGTGAACGAGGCCGCCGGGTTCTCGCTGTAGTAGTCGATGAAGTCGTCCTCGACGTACTTCCGGAGGTCGGCGTCGCTGCCGAGGCTCGCGATCATCGACGGGTCGCGGAGGATCCAGGTGGCGTAGAGCGCGACGATCGCCACCGTGACGAGCGCGACCGCGAGCGTCAGCCAGCGGATCCGGTACAGGGCAGCGGGCAGGTCCACGGCGAGGAACACGGGGATGCGCGCCGCGACGTTCGTGGTCTGCCCGGTGAAGCGCATGCGGGCCCGCGAGAGCGCGACGGAGAGCCGGTCGCCCTGCGCGGTGGATCCCGCCGCCGCCTGGATCGCGGACAGCTCGGCCGCGCCCGCCTGGTACCGGTCGACGAGCTCGTCGGCGTCGGGTCCGGTGAGCCGGCGCCGACCTGCGAGGCGGGCGAGCCGGTCCCAGTCGTCCCGGTGGGCGGCGGTGTAGGCGTCGAGGTCCATCTGCTTGACTATATGCATGGCGGCAGCCGACGCGCACGACCCGATCCTCTCGGACGGTCCCGACGCGCTCGTGGTCGGCGAGGCCGTCGCCCTCGACGTCCGTCCCGCGGGCTTCGTGCTGCGGGCCGCGGGCGCCGCGATCGACGTGATCGCGTCCCTGGTCGTGGGCCTCCTGCTCGTGCTCCTCGTCGGCCGGCTCGCCGGGGCGGGCCTCCTCGACGACGCGTCGAGCGCCGCGTGCGCCATCGCCGCCGTCGTGCTGGCGATCGTCGTCATGCCCGTCGTGGTCGAGGTCGCGTCGCGCGGCCGCTCGCTCGGGCGCTGGGCCGTGGGCGCGCGCATCGTGCGGGCGGACGGCGGAGGCATCGGCCTCCGGCACGCGGTCGCGCGGGCGCTCGTCGGGATCCTCGAGATCTACCTCACCTTCGGCGGGCTGGCCGCGCTCGTGGGCCTCCTCAGCCCACGCGCCCAGCGCCTCGGCGACCTCGTGGCCGGCACCCGCTCCCAGCACGAGCGCGTCCCCGCCTACCCCGCTCCCCTGCCGCCCGTGCCGCCGCACCTCGTCGCGTGGGCGTCCGAGGCGGACGTCGGCCGCCTGCCGGACGCGCTCGGCCGCCGCCTGGCGCGCTTCCTCGCGCAGCGCGCGGCGATGACGCCGGCCTCCCGCGCACGCCTCGCCGCGGAGCTCGCGGACGAGGCCGCGGTCCACGTGTCGCCCCTGCCGGCGACGGATCCCGAGTCGTTCGTGACGGCCGTCGGCGCCGTCCGCCGCGAGCGCGAGCACCGGGCGCTGATGCTGGAGCGCGAGCGCATGGCGTCGCTCGAGCCGATCCTCGCGGGGCTGCCGCACGGGTTCCCGGCGCGCGGCGGATCCCCGCCCTCCTGAGCCGCCGCACGCCGCACGCGACGACGCCGCCCGCCCCCTGCTGAGGGACGGGCGGCGTCGGCCTGAGCTCGCGGATCAGTACCGGTAGTGGTCCACCTTGTACGGCCCCTCGACCGGCACGCCGATGTAGGCGGCCTGCTCGGGACGGAGCTCCGTGAGCTCCACGCCGAGCGCGTCGAGGTGCAGGCGCGCGACCTTCTCGTCGAGGTGCTTCGGCAGCACGTACACGCCGATCGGGTACTGCTCGTTGCGCACCCACAGCTCGATCTGCGCGAGCACCTGGTTCGTGAACGAGTTGCTCATCACGAACGACGGGTGCCCGGTGGCGTTGCCGAGGTTCATCAGGCGGCCCTCGGAGAGCACGAGCACGCTGCGGCCCGACGGCAGACGCCACTCGTGCACCTGCGGCTTGATCTCGACCTTCTCGACGCCCGGGAGGCGCTCGAGGCCGGCCATGTCGATCTCGTTGTCGAAGTGGCCGACGTTGGCGATGATCGCCTGGTGCCTCATGCGCTGGATGTCGTCCACGCGCACGACGTCGACGTTGCCCGTGCCGGTGACGAGGATGTCGACCGTCTCGATGACGGACGAGAGCTTCGCGACCTGGTAGCCGTCCATCGCCGCCTGGAGCGCGCAGATGGGGTCGACCTCGGAGACGATGACGCGCGCGCCCTGGCCGCGCAGCGCCTCGGCCGCGCCCTTGCCCACGTCGCCGTAGCCGACGACGAACGCGACCTTGCCGCCGATGAGCACGTCGGTGGCGCGGTTGAGGCCGTCGGGCAGGGAGTGGCGGATGCCGTACTTGTTGTCGAACTTGCTCTTGGTGACCGAGTCGTTGACGTTGATGGCGGGGAACAGCAGCTCGCCGTCGCGCGCCAGCTCGTACAGGCGGTGGACGCCCGTGGTGGTCTCCTCGGTGACGCCCTGGATGTCGGCGGCGCGGCGGGTCCAGCGGTCGGAGGACGCAGCGAGGCTGCGGCGGAGCGTGTCGAGGATGACGCGGTACTCGTGGCTCGCGTCCTCGGGGGTCTCGGGCACGGCGTCGGCGAGCTCGTACTCGCGGCCCTTGTGCACCAGGAGCGAGGCGTCGCCGCCGTCGTCGAGGATCATGTTCGGGCCCGTCCAGTCGGCGTCGGCGGCCTGCGCCTCGCCCGACCAGTCGAAGATCTGCTCGGTGCACCACCAGTACTCCTCGAGCGTCTCGCCCTTCCAGGCGAAGACGGGCACGCCCGCGGGCGCGTCCGGGGTCCCGGCGCCGACCGCGACGGCGGCCGCGGCCTCGTCCTGCGTGGAGAAGATGTTGCAGCTCGCCCAGCGCACCTGCGCGCCGAGGGCGGTGAGGGTCTCGATGAGCACGGCCGTCTGCACGGTCATGTGGATGGATCCGGCGATGCGCGCGCCCGCGAGCGGCTGCGACGCGCCGAACTCCTCGCGGAGGGCCATGAGGCCCGGCATCTCGTTCTCGGCGAGGCGGATCTGGTGGCGGCCGGACTCCGCGAGGGAGAGGTCGGCGACGCGGAAGGGCAGGGCGGTGCTGGTGGCGTCCGGGAGCAGGGTCATGGGTCCAGTCTCGCATCCGACGCGTGACGCCCGGCCGTGGATGACGACAGGGCGCGATCCCGCTAGCGGAAGCGGCGCAGGCGCAGGCTGTTCGTGACGACGAAGACGGACGACAGCGCCATCGCGAGCCCGGCGACGAGCGGGTTGAGGAGGCCGAGCATCGCCACGGGGATCGCGGCGGCGTTGTAGGCGAAGGCCCAGAACAGGTTGCCGCGGATCGTGCCGAGCGTGCGCCGCGCGAGGCGCACCGCGTCGGCGACGAGCACGAGGTCGCCGCGGACGATCGTGATGTCGCCCGCCTCGATGGCCGCGTCGGTGCCCGTCCCCATCGCGATGCCGAGGTCGGCCTGCGCGAGGGCGGCGGCGTCGTTCACGCCGTCGCCGACCATCGCGACCACGCGGCCCTCGGCCCGCAGGCGACGGACCGCGTCGAGCTTCCCCTCGGGGAGCACGCCCGCGATGACCTCGTCGATGCCGACGTCGACGGCGACGCGGTGCGCGGCGCCCGCGGTGTCGCCCGTGAGGAGCACGGGACGGAGGCCCAGCGCGCGCATGCGGCGGACGGCCTCGGCGCTCGTGGGCTTGACGGCGTCGGCGACGGCGAGGATCCCGCGGACGGCGCCGTCCCACGCGACCGCGACGACGGTGGATCCCCCCGCCTCGGCGTCCCGCAGCGCCGCGGCGAGCGACGCGTCGGGCTCGGCGGCCCACCGCTCCGCGAGCCAGGACGGGCGGCCCACGGCGACCGCGCGGCCGTCGACGACGCCGTGCACGCCGAGGCCCGCGGTGGCGACGAAGCCCTCGACATCAGGCAAGGATGCGGCGCCCGCGGCCTCGACGACGGCGCGCGCGACCGGGTGCTCCGAGCGCGCGTCGAGGGCGGCGGCCACGCGCACGAGCTCGTCGGCGTCGACGCCCGTCGCGGGGACGACCCGCACGAGCGACATGACGCCCGTGGTGACGGTGCCGGTCTTGTCGAGCAGCACGGTGTCGATCCGGCGGGTGGACTCGAGCACCTCGGGGCCGGTGATGAGGATGCCGAGCTGGGCGCCGCGGCCCGTGCCCACGAGGAGCGCGGTCGGCGTCGCGAGCCCGAGGGCGCACGGGCAGGCGATGATCAGCGTCGCGACGGCCGCGGTGAACGCGGCCTCCGCGGGGAAGCCGAGCAGCAGCCAGCCGACGAGCGTGCCGACGGCGAGCACGAGCACGACGGGCACGAAGACGGCCGAGACGCGGTCGGCCAGGCGCTGGATCCGCGCCTTGCCCGTCTGCGCCTCCTCCACGAGCGCGGCCATGCGGGCGAGCCGGGTCTCCTCCCCCACGCGCGTGGCGCGCACGACGAGGCGGCCTCCGGCGTTGCGGGTCGCGCCCGTGACGTCGTCGCCGGGGCCGACCTCCACGGGCAGCGACTCGCCCGTGAGGAGCGAGCGGTCGACCGCGCTGGATCCGTCGACGACCACGCCGTCGGTGGCGATGCGCTCGCCCGGGCGCACGACGAACTCCGCGCCGACGCGCAGGTCGCGGATGGGGATCCGCGTCTCCACGCCGTCGCGCAGGACGGCCACGTCCTTGGCGGCGAGGTCGAGCAGCGCCGCGAGGGCGGCGCCGGACGCGCGGGCGGCCCGCGCCTCCAGGTAGCGGCCTCCGAGGAGGAAGACCGTGACGGCCGCGGCGACCTCGAGGTAGACGTCGCCGGATCCGCCGCCGGGCTCGCCGACGAGGCTCATGGTCATGCGCATGCCGGGCTCGCCCGCGTCGCCGAGGAAGAGCGCGTACAGCGACCACAGGAACGCGGCCGCGACGCCGATGCTGACGAGCGTGTCCATGCCGACGCCGCCGTGGCGCGCGCTGACGGCCGCGGACCGGTGGAACGGCCAGGCGCCCCACACGGCGACGGGCGCGGCGAGCGCGAGGGACAGCCACTGCCAGTCGTCGAACTGGAGCGCCGGGATCATCGCCATGAGGAAGACGGGGACGGTGAGCGCCGCGGAGACGACGAGGCGCTGGCGGAGCGCGAGCTCGTCGGCGTCGGGGCGGCGTGCGGCGGGCGCGGCCGGGGCGGGCATGGGCGACGGCGCGGATGCGGGATCCGCTGCGCCGGCGTCGGCCGCGTCGGAGCGGACGCGGGGAGCCGCGACCGCGACGGGCGCGGGCTCCGCGGATCGGGACGGGACGGGCGCGGACGCGCCATCCGCCGCCGCGCTCCCCCACCCGGCGCGCTCCGACGCACGGTACCCCGTGCGCTCGATGGTGCGGATCGCGTCCTCGACGCTCGTGCCCGCGGGCAGCTGCACGCGCGCCCGGTGGGTGGCGTAGTTGACGGCCGCCTCGACCCCGGGCATCCGGCCGAGCTTCCGCTCGATCCGCATCGCGCACGACGCGCACGTCATGCCCTGCACGTCGAGGTCGACGCGCGTCAGCACAGCACCATCCTCGGGCGGGGCGGCGACGGGACCCGTGGCGCCCGCGGATCCGGATGCGGGGTCGGTCACGTCAGAGCCCCGCGACGTACCCGGCCTCGTCGACCGCGGCGCGCACGGCCTCCGGGTCGAGCGGCCGGTCGCTCTCCACGGTGACGGTGGAGTCGCCGCCCACGACGAGGTCGACGGCGACGGACGCGACGCCCGGCAGCTCGCCGACCTCCTCGGTGACGCTCGCGACGCAGTGCGCGCAGGTCATGCCGGTGACGGGGAAGGTCGTGGTGGTCAAGGGGTCTCCTTCGTGTCGTGCGATGTCGATGGGGCGCGGGCGGATCAGGAGCGGACGAGCCGCGCGATGGCCGCGGAGGCCTCGCGCACCTTGTCGTCCGCGACCTGGCCGCCCTCGCGCGCGGCCTCCGCGAGGCAGTGGGCGAGGTGGTCGTCGAGCAGCTTCAGCGCGACGGTCTCCATGGCGCGCGTGACCGCCGAGACCTGCGTGAGCACGTCGATGCAGTACGTGTCGGACTCGACCATGCGCTCGATCCCGCGCACCTGCCCCTCCGCGCGCCGCAGCCGCTTGAGGATGTCGTCCTTGCCCTCGCTGTACCCGACCATGGCGGCCACCTCCCGTTCCCATCCATGGTACCCCCTGGGGGTACCAGAAGTAACCCCCCGGGGGTATGGCCTCGTGAACAGCCTGGGACGCGACGACGCCGCGCCCCTCGAGGAGGGACGCGGCGGCGGATGCGGTGCGGGTCGCGGGATCAGGCCCCGCGGATCAGCCCCAGGAGCTCGTCGCGGAGGGCGGCCATCTTCTCCTCGGTCGACGCCTCGACGTTCAGGCGCAGCAGCGGCTCGGTGTTCGAGGGGCGGACGCTGAACCACCAGAAGGATCCGTCGTCGGCGACCGGGCCGTCGACCGTGAGGCCGTCGAGCTCGTCGAACTCGCCGCGGCCGCGGAAGGCCTCGACGATGCGCTCGTAGGCGGCGGGCACGTCGTCGACCGTGCTGTTGATCTCGCCCGACAGCGCGTACGGCGTGTAGCGCGCCGAGAGGTCGGACATGAGGCCGTCGGTCTGGCCGAACTCGGCAAGCAGGTGCATCGCGGCGAGCATGCCGTTGTCGGCGCCCCAGAAGTCGCGGAAGTAGTAGTGCGCGGAGTGCTCGCCGCCGAAGACGGCGCCGGTGGCGGCCATCTGGTCCTTGATGAGCGAGTGGCCGACGCGCGTGCGGACGGCCGTGGCGCCCGCCGCCTCGATGGTCTCGGGCACGATGCGCGAGGTGATGAGGTTGCGCAGGACCGTGACGTCCTCCTCCGGCGACTGGGCCTTCACGCGCGAGATCTCGCGGAGCGCGACGATGGCGGCGACGGCGCTGGGCGTAACCGCCTGGCCCTTCTCGTCGACCACGAAGCAGCGGTCGGCGTCGCCGTCGAAGGCGAGGCCGAGGTCGGCGCCGTGCTCGACGACGGCCTTCTGCAGGTCGACCAGGTTGGCGGGCTCGAGCGGGTTCGCCTCGTGGTTCGGGAAGGTGCCGTCGAGCTCGAAGTACAGCGGGATGATCTCGATGGGCAGCTCGGGGAGGCCGGCCGCGGTGCCGAGAACGGCGGGGACGGTCATGCCGCCCATGCCGTTGCCCGCGTCGACGACGACGCGCAGCGGGCGGATGCCGGAGAGGTCGACGAGCTGGCGGAGGTAGCCCGCGTAATCGGCGAGCACGTCGCGCTCGCGCACCACGCCCGCGGGCTCGACGGGCGCGATGCCGTCCGACAGGAAGCCGATGGCGCGGTCGCGGATGGCGGCGAGGCCCGTGTCGAGGCTGATGCCCTGGGCGCCGGCGCGGGAGAACTTGAGGCCGTTGTAGGTGGCGGGGTTGTGGCTCGCGGTGAACATGACCGCGGGGGCGTCCAGGGATCCCGAGGCGAAGTAGGTCTCGTCCGTGGAGCAGAGCCCGATGAGGAGCACGTTCCCGCCGCGTGCCGTGGCTCCGCGGGCGAAGGCCTGGGCGAAGGACGGCGAGGAGTCGCGCATGTCGTGGCCCACGACGATCTCGCTCCCGGCGGCGCCGAGCTCGTCGACGAAGCCGGCGCCGAGGGCGGTGACCAGCTCCTCGGTGAGCTGGCTCCCGACGAGACCTCGCACGTCGTAGGTCTTCACGATGGCGGTCAGCGTCTCGGCGGCAGTCGTCGTCATGCTCCGAAACCTACCTCACCGAGCACGCCGTGCCGCACGATCTGCCAGCCCTGCGGGGCGGAGAGGCGGGCGGCGTGACGGTCGCAGAGGTCGTAGCTGTGCGGCTCGGAGTCGTGGCTGAGGGGACCGAGGACGGCCATGGAGTCCGCGTAGACGTAGGTGAGGGTGGTCGTGGCGCCGCCGGTGCAGCCGACGCGGGAGCAGGGCCTGTTCGTCATGTCGGCCCCACACTACCGCCGACCCCGTGGCCGTACGATGGGGCCATGCCACGATCGCGCCGCCGGGGAGGCCACGTCTCCATCCGGGGCTCCTGGCGGGATCGGCACGGCCGCGGCCTCCGCTCCCCTGTCACCGGACCGGAGCTGCCGGTGCTGCGCACGCGCGCCGACGTCTTCGACCAGACCATCGCGTCCGCCGCCGAGTACCTGCGCGGCCTCTGGCCCGACGAGCTCGACCGCGTCTCCTTCGAGGTCGCCGCGCTGCCCGCCGAGAACAGCGAGCGGGACGGCATCGACCGGTGGAGCGTCCTCGCCGACGAGCGCCGCGTCATCTTCTACCGGCTCCCCATCGAGCGGCTCGCGCACCTGCACGAGGACGACGAGTACCACCAGCGGGCGCTCGTCGAGGGCTGCGTGTACCGCGCGGTCGCCGAGCTGCTCGGCAAGGACCCGTGGGACCTCGCCCCCGACAGGTACGACCCGCACTAGCCGCGGATCCTCAACGGCCGTCAGGCGTCCGGGCGACGGCCGCGAAGCGCGTCCGGGTGGTCGGCGACGCCCGGCCTCAGGGGTGGACGCGCAGGGGGTCGGCGGCCGGCAGCACCGGCACGACGGGCATCGCGGCGGATCGCCCGGGCTCGGCGAGCGTGACGGTGGCCGTGAGGCCGGTCGCCCCCTCGAGCAGGTAGGTGCGCCCGGCCTCGACGGCGGCCGAGACCTCGGATCCCGCGGGCACGTCGAGCGACACGGACGCGGAGCCGTCGGTCGGCCGCGCCGTGACGGCGGCCGCCTGGTCGCCGGCGTTGCGCAGGTGCAGGAGCGGCGCAGGACCCGCGGGCACGGAGACCAGCGCATCGCGCGTGAGCGCCTCGGCCGACGGCAGCCAGGCGAAGTCGGTCGCGCCGCTCTCCGCGGCACCGGACACGCTGCGCGCGGCGGCCGTGACCGGGACCGAGCTCTGCACGGTCACGGAGTAGCGGCCGTCGGGCAGGTCGGCGACCGGCACGTCGATCGTGCGGCCCGCGTCGGCCTGCACCGTGAAGGTGGTGCCCGTGCCGTCGGTGCCCTCCTCGGGGGCGACGCTCACGCTGACGTCGGCGTCGTCGGATCCGGGGACCACGATGCGCACGGCCGTCTCGCGGTCGGGGTCGGTGCCGGGGTCGGAGCCCGCTCCAGGAGCCGATCCGCCCTCGTCGGCGGCGGGAGCGTCCGCGCCCTCGACGGGTGCGACGGGCGCCGCCTGGGAGTCGATGCGGAGGCCGGTCATGGTGAGCGCGGTGGCCGGGGCGGCGGCCGGGCCGATCCAGTCGACGCCGCCCGCGAGGAGCCCGCGGACCGTGCTCTGCTCGAGCCGGGCCACGACCTGGCCGCCGCGGCTCTGGACGTGCACGACCGGGGAGGAGAGGTCGGGGGCCAGTCCGGCGAGGCTGAGCACGCGGCGGCCGCCGGCCGGGACGGAGATCCCGCTGGCGCCGGGTGCGCTGACGGCCCCGTCCTCGCCCGTGATGGCGAGGTCGACGGTGGAGGAGACGCCGGACGGGTTGTCGAGCACGACGAAGGTGGTGCGGCCGGTGGTCGTCGCGCCGCCCACGAGCCACGCGTCGGCGGTCGCCTCGGAGCACGACGTGGCGGCGAGGCCCGCGAGGTCGGGCTCCGTCGCGATCTCGGACGCCGCGCCCGCGAGGTCGGTCGGCGCGTCGTCGACGGCGCCCGCGACCGCGAGCACGGACGGCGCGCTCGACGCCGCCCCCTGCACCTCGGGGGCCTGCAGGCGCGAGGTGCGGACGCCGGGGGCGGCGCCGGTCGCCCCGGTCGCCGCGGATCCGCTCGTCACGGCGGCGCTGCCGACGGCGACCGCGGTGGTCGAGGACGCGGCGTCCGCCGCGGGCGGGCGGAGGAGAGCGCCGGGGCAGACGCGCAGCTGGTCGGTCGCGACGGGGGTCACGAGCACCGACGGGGCGCTCGCGTCACCGGAGGCCGGCGGGAGGAGGAGCGCGCCCGTCACGACGACCCCGAGCACGGCGACGCCGACGATCCCGGTGGTCACGCGCGTCGCGATGCGCACGGCGTCACGCCTGGCCATCTGTCCCCCTGCGGTCGTCGTCGTCTTCGTCGGTGGCGCGGGCCCGGGCATCGTCCTCCTCGGCGGCGGGCGCGACGTCGTCGGCCTCCCCGTCGTCGCCGGCGCGGCGCTCCCCCGCCTGGCGGATGTCGCCGAAGGAGGCGGCCTCCCCGGCCTCGCCCGTCGGCTCGTCGATGTAGGCGGGGGTGCCGCGGTCGTCGTGCGCGGGCCGCGGCTCCTCGGCGTCCGCCGGGCGCGCGTCGGGCGCGACGACGGGCTCGCGGTAGGCCGGCAGCGGGCGGCTGCGCGCCGCCAGGCCGCCGGTGGGGACGGCGAGGAGCAGGGTGAGCGCGAACACGAGCGCCTGCGCGGCGAGCACGCCCGCGCGCCCCGGGTCATCCAGGTTGCCGGGACCGGCGACCTGGGCGACGAGGTCGTCGCTGCCGACGAAGCGCCAGAGCAGCCCGGCCTCGGTCTGCCCCACGGCCGTGAACACGGGGTCGTCGTCGAGGGCGGCGCGGGCACGGTCGTGCACGGCGGCCTCCGCGTCGCCCGCGGGCGTCTCGAGGAGCACGTAGCTGATGCCGAGCCGCCGCAGGTCCTCGGTCGCGTCGAGGCCGGATCGGGAGGAGACGTTGCCCGCGAGCTCGACGACGCGGGTCTGCGTGTCGGTCAGCGACCCGATGGTGGAGTCGACCGTGGACACCTGCTCGAGCGTGCGGCCGGCGCCGCGCTCGACGTCGGCGGACAGCGAGCCGTCGTCCGCGGCGCGCAGGACGAGCGTGCCGACCGCGGGATCCGTGGCGGCCTCCGCCACGACGAGCCCGGGCAGCGAGGTGTCCGTGGTGGCGCGCACCGCGGTGGATCCGGCGACGGCGGTCGAGACGAGCGGCAGCGCGAGCACGACCAGGGTCACGGCGGCCACGATCCCCGGGGCGACCGAGCGCCGGCCGAGCGTCGCGAACCCCAGCACGAGCGCGCCGGCGAGGCCGAGCCAGAGGAGGCTGAGGCCGGAACCCGGCCAGACCGCGACGACGTCGGATCCGGTCGACTGCACCACGGTGCGCGCGGCGAGCACGGCGGTCGCGAAGCCGAGCACCGTCACGCCGAGCGCGAGGGCGGCGCGGTGCGATCCGCGGAGGAAGAGGGCCGCGATCGCGCCCAGCACGAGCGGGGCCACCAGCACCGCGACGACGACGAGCGGGACGGCGGCGGGCATGCCCGCGCCCAGGCCGTCGACGAACGCGGACCAGCCGCCGAGGCCGGAGGTCGGGAAGCCCAGCGCGAGGCCGGGCACGTCGGCGGGCGTGAACGCGGCGGGGACCGCGGGGTCGGCCGCCAGGGCGAGCGGCTGCCCCTGCATCACGCGGTAGACGACGAGCGGCGCGACGAGGGCGACCAGCGGCACGGGGATCGTGACGAGCCGCCCGGCGCGGCGCCCGGCGCGCACCGTGGCGACGAGCCAGAGCACGAGCACCGCGGGCACGAGCGACGGGGCGGACGCGCCGACGGCGGCCATCAGGATCCCCGCCACGGCGGACGCGGACCACGAACGCGGCGCGCGCAGCACCGCGAGCGCGAGCCACGGGAGGAGCAGGTGCGCGAGGAGGGCAGGCAGGCGGCCCTCGCCGAGCGCGATGAGCAGGGTGGGCGCGAGGGTCCAGACGAGGGCGGCCAGCGCGCGCAGCCAGGCGTTGCGGGTCAGCTGCGCCGCGCACAGCCAGGCGGCGAGGGCGGCGAGCGGCAAGGCAGCGACGAAGAGCCCGAGGACGGCGAGCGACGGCTCCCACGCCGTGACGCTGCCGAGCACGGCGAGCACGTACGCGAACGGGTCGGAGGGGGCGACGGGTCCCGCGCCGGATCCCCGCACGCCGATGCCGACCTGCGCCCACAGCGCGCCGGCGCTCGGGCCGAGCGGCAGGAGCTGTCCGCCGACGAGGGCGGTGCCGGTGAGCCGCGGCAGCCACATCACGGCGGAGAGGACGAGCGCGGCGAGCACGGTCCAGCCGCCGCCCGTGGCGAGGAACTCCACGCCGTCGGAGACGCCCATGTGCTCGACGCGGTACTGCTCGCGGGCCAGCGACCGCCGTCGACGGCCGACCGCGAGCGGCTGGCGCAGCGACGCGATGCTCGACCACGGCGCCGTCCGGGCCGCGGCGAGCCGGCGGCGGCTGGCGCGGATCCGCCCGGGCGCCACGGCCACGCGCACGGCCGCGCCGATCTCGCCGGGCGCCGCGGTCGGCCGCTTGCGGAGCAGCTGCAGGAGCGCGCGCAGGATGGCGAGCGGCACCAGCGAGAGCCAGTGGAACGGGACGGCGGCGGGCGGCGCGTAGACGAGGCGGCGGTGCAGCTGGGCCTGCCGGCGCAGACGACGGCGACGTCGTCGCGGCGTGCGCTTCCCGAGGAACGCGGTGCCGGGGGCGGCGTCGCCCGCGGAGGCGACGCGCGCGGCGGGGACGACCACGACGCGGTGGCCGGCGAGGCGGGCCCGGACGCAGAGGTCGAGCGCGTCGTCGATGACGGGGAGCGCGTCGTCGAAGCCGCCGAGCTCGTCCCAGAGGCGGTGGCGCACGAGCATCCCGCCCGCGGCGACGCCGAGGACGTCGCTCATCTCGTCGTACTGCGCCTGGTCGAGCTCGACGTCCACGACGGGCACGGCCGCGCCGAGCGTGGTGAGCGTGGTCCCCATCTCGTGGATGTAGCCGGGGTGGTCCCACTCCATGGTCTTCGGGCCGGCGACCGCGACGCTCGGCGAGGCCTCGATCGCGGCGAGCAGGCGCTCGAGCGCGTCGGGCGCGGGCGCGTTGTCGGCGGAGAGCAGCCAGAGCAGCTCGTGGTCGCCCTCGGGCGCGGGGATCACGCGGACGGCCTGGTCGACGGCCTGCCCGAAGGTCATGCGCGCGGGGGCCTGGAGCATGCGGGTGGGGTCGGACGCCGCGAGGAGGGCGGCGGATCCGTCGCGGGAGCCGAGGTCGACGGCGACCACCTGGTCGGGCCGCCGGGTCTGCGCGGCGAGCGCCGCCAGGGTCCGGTCGAGGAACGGCGCGCCCTCGTGGGCGACGAGGATCGCGGTTACTCGTGGCTGCATGACAGGGGAGACCCTACGTGGTGCGTGGTGGGGATCCGCCGCAGCGGGACGGCGCGCCGGAAGGCGGGCGCCGCGGAGGCGCGAGCGGCCGGGTCAGACCGCGCGCTTGCGGAGCTTGCGGCGCTCGCGCTCGGAGAGGCCGCCCCAGATGCCGAAGCGCTCGTCGTTCTCGAGCGCGTACTCGAGGCACTCGCTGCGCACCTCGCACGAGCCGCAGATCTTCTTGGCGTCGCGGGTGGAGCCGCCCTTCTCGGGGAAGAACGCCTCGGGGTCGGTCTGGGCGCACAGAGAGTCGGCCTGCCACGCGAGCGGGTTGCCGTCGTCGACGCTGCGGACGCCCGGGACCCCGAGTCGCACGGGGTCGACGAACCAGTCGTCGGGGACTCCGGCGTGGTACTCAGGTAGTGCCATGTCACGATCTCCCCACGCGGCCGAGGCGCCCGGCCGGCCCCAGCTCATCGTCATAATTACACCGGTGTAACTCGCTCGCGTCAAGCCGCGGAGGGTAAACCCTCAGCCGCTCCTCGAGGGTTGCGACGCGCCGCCGCTCGCGGCCGGCGCTACGCCGCGGCGCCGGCCTGGCGGGCGGCCCAGGCGCTCTGCACCATGTCGTCCAGGGAGTGGCGCATCGCCCAGTCGATGTCGCGCGCGGCGAGCTCGCCCGAGGCCACGATGCGGGCCGGGTCGCCGGGGCGGCGGTCGCGCACCTCCGGCTCGAAGTCGATGCCCGTGGCCTGGGCGATGGCCGTCATGATCTCGCGGACGCTCACGCCCGCCCCGCTGCCGAGGCAGTACACGGGCTCCACGGGATCGCCCGCCTCGAGGCGGCGGGCAGCCGCGACGTGCGAGGCGGCGAGGTCGACGACGTGGATGTAGTCGCGCACGCACGTGCCGTCGGGCGTCGGGTAGTCCCCGCCGTTGATCCGCGGCGTGCGGCCGTCGAGCAGCGCGTCGAAGACGAGCGGGAACAGGTTGTGCGGGCTGGTGTCGAAGTAGCCCTCCTCGCCGGATCCCACGACGTTGAAGTAGCGGAGCGACGCGTGGCGGAGGCCGGCCGCGATGCCCTGGTCCCGCAGCAGCCACTCGCCGATGAGCTTGGACTCGCCGTACGGCGACTCGGGGGCCTTCGGGGTCCGCTCGTCGACCAGGTCGACGTCGGGCGTCCCGTACACGGCCGCGGAGGAGGAGAACACGATGCTGTCGACGCCGGCGCGCTGCATCTCCTCGAGCAGGACGGCCGTGGCCGTCACGTTCTGCTCGTAGGTGTGCAGGGGGCGCTGGACGGAGACGCCGGCGTACTTGTAGCCGGCGACGTGCACGACGCCGCGGATGTCGCCCGAGCCGAGGACGCGGGCGAGCAGCTCGCGGTCGAGCACGGATCCGCGGTGGAACGGCACGCCATCGGGCACGAACGACGCGTGCCCGCTCGAGAGGTCGTCGAGGACGACCGTGTCGATGCCCGCCCGCGCGAACGCGGAGACGATGTGCGAACCGATGTAGCCGGCGCCGCCGGTGACCAACCATGTCATGCGGCAACCCTATCGACGGGCGTCCGGCCGCCGGTCACGCGTCGGCGCCGTCCGCGTCGTCCGCGTCGGCGACGGGTGCGGGGGTCGTCGCGAGGAAGGCCTCGCCCTCCCCCGTGACGACGAGGCGGCCCTCGTCGGGCGTGACGAAGACGGCGTCGCCGCGGCGGATCACGACGGACGAGACCTCGCCTCGGAGCGTCACCTCGCCCGCGGTGCAGAGCAGGATGGCCGGCCCGTCGACGACGACGACGCTCGCGCCCGCGTCGCCGTCGGCCGCGTCGCGCGTGGCCGGGGAGACGTGCGCCAGCAGGAAGTCGGGCACGTCCGGCCGGTACAGCTCGACGCCCGGTGCGGCGTGCTCGGGCGCGAGGTACGGGACCGGCAGCGCCTGGAACTCGAGCACGTCCAGGAGCTCGGGGACGTCCACGTGCTTGGGCGTGAGGCCGCCGCGCAGCACGTTGTCGGACGCGGCCATCAGCTCGATCCCGAGCCCGTGCAGGTACGCGTGGATGTTGCCGGCGGGCAGGTAGAGCGCCTCCCCGCGGCGGAGGGTCACGCGGTTGAGGAGGAGCGACGTGACGATGCCGGGATCCCCCGGGTACGCCGCGGCGAGCTCGCGCACCGTGCGCATCTCCGTCGAGAACTCGCGGCACTGCCGGTCGGAGGCGAGGCTCGCGAGCAGCGTGACGCGGTCGACGAGGCGGCGCACCTCGGATCCGCCGCCCATGAGGAAGGCGAACACGTCGCGCAGCACGTCGGCCTCGGAGCCGGTGAGGCGCGAGAGGACGGTGCGGATCACGGCCGGCTCGGAGTCGGGCCCGGACGCGTCGAGCGTGAGCAGCAGCGTGAAGACGTCCCGCACCTCCGCGAGCGGGCGGAAGCCGCAGAGCGCGTGGAACTCGTCGCTGAGCGCGAAGATCAGCTCGGGCTTGTGCAGCGGGTCCTTGTAGTTGCGGTGCGGGGCGTCGATCGGGATGCCGCGCTCCTCCTCGTCGCGGAAGCCGCGGCGCGCGCGGTGCAGGTCCGGGTGGGCCTGCAGCGAGAGCGGGCCGTCGGCGGCGAGCACCTTGAGGAGGAACGGGAGGCCGGGGCCGTCGCCCGGACGGAGGCCGGAGGCGAGCGGGCCGAGGGTGGTCGCGGGGTCCGCGCGGATCCACTCGGCCAGCGTCCCCGCGCCGCCGACCGTCGACGGGTCGACCACGCGCGTGGGCGAGCCGTCGTGCGCTCCGAGCCACAGCTCCGCCTCCGGGCCGCCGGACGGCTCGCGGCCGAGGAGCCCAGCGATGGCGGTCGTCGACCCCCAGGCGTAGTCGCGGGGGGTGTTGGCGAGGGCAGTGAACACGTCGGGATCCTGTCGGGCTTGGCGGCTACCTACAACGCCCGAGCGGGCGCGTCCGGTGCGGACGCGACCAAAGTACCAACCGATGCGGGCGCCGCCGGGACGCCGACCTAGGCTCGGCCGCAGGCGCCCGTCCCCGAGGGCGCTGACGAACCGCAACGGAGCATCGTGTCCCTCACCCCCCTCATCGCCGACTTCTACGGCTACGAGTCCCGCCTCGGCGACCGGGAGAAGGAGTCCCTCGCCGACCTGCGCGCCTACCTCGAGGCCGAGGTCCGACCGCACGTCAACGGGCTCTGGGCCCGCGCCGAGTTCCCCCGCCACGTGGTCGTCGGCCTCGCCGAGCGCGGGATCTTCGGCATGCCCTACCCCGAGACGCGCCCCTTCGAGAACTCGGCCGTGTACCGCGGCTGGGCGGCGCTCGAGCTCGGCCGCATCGACGCGAGCATCGCGACCCTCGTCGGCATGCAGAGCGGGCTCGTGATGGGCAGCGTCGCCGTCGCCGGATCCCCCGAGCAGCGCGCCGAATGGCTGCCGCGCTTCGCCTCCGGGGAGATCCTCGGCTCGTTCGGGCTCACCGAGCCGCTGAGTGGATCCGACTCCGCCCGGGGCCTGCGCACCGTGGCCACGCGTCGCGGCGACGAGTGGAGCATCACGGGATCCAAGCGCTGGATCGGCAACGGCACGGTGAGCGACGTCACCGTCATCTGGGCCAAGGACGCCGATGACGGCCAGGTCACGGGCTTCCTCGTCCCGAACGACTCCCCCGGCTTCCGGGCGACGCGGATCGAGGACAAGCAGGCTCTGCGCATCGTGCAGAACGCGGACATCGAGCTCGACGGCGTCATCGTGCCGGAGCGGAACCGCCTCCAGAACTCGCGCTCCTTCGCCGATACCGCCGCGGTGCTGCGCCTCACGCGCGCCGAGGTCGCGTGGGCCGCCATCGGCATCTCGGTCGGCGCGTACGAGGCCGCCGTCGCCTACACGGGCGAGCGCCAGCAGTTCGGCAAGCCGCTCGGCGCGCACCAGCTCATCCAGGACCTCCTCGTCCGCAGCCTCGGCAACATCACGGCCTCCATCGGGCTGGCCACGCGCGCGTCCGAGATGGTCGACGAGGGCACGCAGTCCGACGAGCACTCGGCCCTGGCCAAGGCGTACGCCACGAGCCGGATGCGCGAGACCGTCGCCTGGTGCCGCGAGGCGTTCGGCGGCAACGGCATCGTGCTCGACTACGACGTGGCGCGCTTCTTCGCTGATGCCGAGGCCATCTACTCCTACGAGGGCACCCGCGAGATGAACACGCTGATCGTCGGCCGCGCGATCACGGGGCACGCGGCCTTCGTCTGATGGACAGCGCGGGCGCGCGGCGCGCAGGCGATCGCCGCGCCGCCGCCCCCGCTCCGCCCAGGCGGCGGGACGCGGCCTCGAGGCCGGATACCCTGATGGGCATGCCCACCGCCAGCCGCCGAGCCCTCCGGAGCTTCGCGACCTTCGTCCTCGTCACCACGTTCGCCGGTGACATGTGGCGCGACAGCCTCAGCTGGTGGGGCTTCGGCGCCATCGCGCTCGCCGTGCTGGTCACCTGCGTCACCCTGCTCGTCCGCTCGCGGCCCCTGCCGCGCGTGCGCGTGCTGCCGATCCCGCTGCTCGCGTTCACGGGGATCGCCGTGCTCTCCATCGCGTGGTCGCAGTACCGGCCGGAGTCGGCGCTCGGCGTCCTCATCCAGCTGTCGACGTCCATCGCGGCGCTGACGCTCGTCGCGCTGCTGTCGTGGTCCGAGATCGTGCAGGCGCTCGGCCGGGCGTACCGGATCATCCTCGGGCTGTCGCTCGCCTTCGAGCTGTTCGTCGCGGTCGTGGTGCGCGGGCCGGTCATGCCGTTCTTCACCGACTACGGGCCCCGATCGCCGGCCGCCTTCGCGTGGACCCGCGGCGAGCTCCTCAGCGGCGGCCGGATCCAGGGCGTCGTCGGCAACGCGAACCTGCTCGCCATGGTGGCGCTGCTCGGCCTCATCGTCTTCTCGCTGCAGTACGCGGCGCGCACGGTCCGCCGGCGTGACGCAGGCATCTGGATCCTCGTCGCCCTCCTCACCCTGACCCTCACCGGCAGCTCCACGGTCCTGGTCGCGCTCCTCATGACCGGCGTCGTCGCCGCGCTCGCGCTCGTCGCCCGACGCGTCGGCATCCGCGGGCGGCTCGTGCTGGCGGGCGGCGTCGCCGTGGCGGCCGTGGTCGGCGCGGGCATCGTCGCCACGCGCACCGCCGAGGTGTTCGAGCTCCTCGGCCGCTCCCCCGACCTGACGGGCCGGTTCCAGATCTGGGAGTCCGTGCTGGGCCTCGCGCAGCAGCAGCCCGTCGTCGGCTGGGGCTGGATCGGCTACTGGGCCCCCTGGGTCCACCCGTTCCAGGGGCTCGCCGTCCGCAGCGGCGTCACGTACCTGCAAGCCCACGACGCCTACCTCGACGTGCTCCTGCAGGTGGGGGCCATCGGGCTGCTCGCCTTCGCCTGCGTCATCGTGACCACCTACGTGCGCTCCTGGTGGGCCGCCATCGACCGACCGCAGCACCGCAGGGACCGCGTCGAGCCGTACTCCACCCTCGCGCTCGCGCCGCTGCTGCTCATGACCGCGCTGGTCGTGCAGAGCCTCGCGGAGAGCCGCCTGCTGTACGAGGGCAACTGGCTGCTGCTCGTCGTCATCGCGATCGCCACGAAGTCCGGCATGGTCGCGCGCGAGGACGTCCCGGGTCCCGACGACGCGCGTCGCCGTCCGGTGCGCGCCGAGGCACCGCGGGCCGCCGCGGTCGCGTCGCCTCCCCCGGTCGACGCCCCGACCCCCGCGGCCGTCCCGTCCGCCTCGGCGCCGTCCGCCGCCCCCGACCCCCGCGTCGTCTGATCCGCGCGGCCGCCCGGTGCCCCGCCGACCGCCCGTGAAGGCCGACGCATGACCCGTCCCAACCGGCTGCCGCTCCCGGAGCGCCTGCCCGACCTCCTCGGGTCGGCGCGCTTCTCGGCCGCGCTCACCCACTGCATCCTCGGCACGGCCGTCCTGTCCCACGCGCTCCGGTCGACCGTGGGCTGGGCCGGGCTCGTCGCGATCGTCACGGCCCTGGTGGCCATGGCGGCGGGATCCCTCGCGGCGAAGCGGGGCGACTGGGAGTGGCGGGGCCTCCTCCCGATCTCCCTGCTCGTCCTGGTGGGCTGGTGCGCCGCGACGCTCCTCTGGACGGCGTACCAGCCGGACGCGGTCGGCGGCGTGCTCTACCTCGCCGCGTCCGCGTTCCTCGCGGTGTACGTGGGCGTCGTCCGCGACCTGATCCAGATCGTGCGCGCGGCCGGGGACGTGCTGCGGCTGGTGCTGGTGTCGTCCCTGGTCCTCGAGGTGCTCGCGGGGCTCCTCATCGACGGTCCCCTCCCGTTCCTCGGGATCCGCGGCGCCCTCGAGCGCCTCGGCCCGATCCAGGGGCTCCTCGGCGAGCGCAACGCCCTGGGGATCGTGGCGCTCGTCGCCGCCGTGACCTTCGCGGTCGAGCTCATGACCCGGTCCGTCTCGCGCGGCCGCGGCGTCTTCTCCCTGGTCGTCGCGCTCCTCGTGGCGTCGCTCACGCGGTCGTCGGTGATCCTCGGCACGTTCCTCGTGCTCGCCGTCGCCGCCCTCGCGCTGCTCGGCCTCCGCCACCTCGCGCGGCAGGCGCGGCCGCTCGCGAACAGCGCCGTCCTGGTGCTCGCCGCCGTCGCGGGGGTGCTGGTCGTGGCGTTCCGGTCCCCCGTGCTGCAGGTGCTGCAGGCGCGGCCCGACTACCTCCAGCGCGTGGCGCTCTGGCGGGAGATGCTGCGCCTCATCGACCTCAACACGATCGAGGGCTGGGGCTTCGTCGGCATCTGGCGCCGGGACGCCTACCCGTACACGGCGCTCGACCTCGTCAGCCGGGGCGCGCAGGAGACCGGTCGCAACGCCTACCTCGACCTCTACCTGCAGGCGGGGCTCGTCGGGCTCGTGCTGTTCGCCGCCTTCTGCGCCCTGGCGCTCGGGCGCTCCTGGGTGCTGGCGACCACCAAGCGCGGCGTCGGCTACGTCTGGACGGCCCTCGTGCTCGTCGTCCTCGTGGTCGCGTCGCTCGCGGAGAGCGTCACCATCGTGGAGTGGGGCTGGGTGCTGCTCGTGATCTGCGCCGTCAAGGCCGCCCAGGGCCGCAGCTGGCGGCACGGGCTCCCGGAGCAGCACCGGCCCGGGTGACGCTGAGCACGCGAGCGGGTCGCGGGATCAGCGGACCGCGTCGTCGCGCGGCCGTCGGAACGAGAAGAACTTGTGGCCCGTGTAGGTCGCCACGGTGATCACGATGGTCACGAGGATCTGCGCGACGATCGGCTCCAGGGGCGTGGTCTCGACCACGAGCGGCAGCAGGAGCATGTTGGCGAGCAGCGGCACGAGGTTCACGAGCGTGTAGCGCGAGAAGTCCGGCAGGAGGTTGCCGCTCACCTTGAAGACGAGCTTGCGGTGCAGGGTGAACGCGATGGGGAGCTGCACCGCCCATGCGATGACGAGCACGACGGGGTACGGGATGGCGTGGCCCCACAGCAGGTAGAAGAGCGCGAACCACGCCGTGCCGAGCACCGTGTTGAACCCGCCGACCAGCAGGAACGCGACGCGCTCGTCCTTGATGAGCCGGAGCAGGATCCCCGGGGGCGGGGTCGGCTCGCGGGGAGCGTCGACGTCGGGCGCGTGCTGGTCCATGGGCTCTCCTCGCCGCGCCGGGCGCTCGAGGCGCCGGCCGGCGGGCCGCGCCGTGGTCGTCCGGTGCGGCCCCACTGTATCCGGTGGACCCTCCGCGCCCGCCGCTCCACCGGCGGGCGGGCGGCGGGCTCGGCCGGGCGAGGATCAGTAGGCCGCGCCCACCGGGATGCGGGCGAGGGCCGCGGCGCCCATCGTGGTGATGGTCGGCGACGACGTGCCCGCGAGGGCGACGAGCTTGGCCCAGCTCGACACCGGCCGGGCCTGGCCGCCCTGGAGGACGTACACGCTGGGGTCGGCCGCGCTCTTCACGAGCACGGACCCCGTCACCGTGCCCCCCGTCGCGTCGAGGGTGCGGCACGTGGTGGGCACGAGGTCCGTCACGGGGAGGCCCGTCGACCCGGGGTTCGCGAGGGCGACGATGCTGCCCTGGGTGGCGAGGTACGAGGTGCCGCCGCAGCGCACCAGCAGCGACAGGTTCGCCGCCGACCGCGCGTACCCGTCGAGGGTGCCCTGGGTCACGGTGCTGTAGGCCCGGCCGAGGCCGAGCTCGCGGGTGACGGCGAAGTCGAGCACGCCGACCTTGCGGTTCAGCCCGTCGACGACGTAGACGTCGGCGCTGCTCGCCGACTTCACGAGCGTCCCGGGCTCCAGCGCCACGTGGCCCGTGGAGTACCGGGCGCCGACCTGGGAGCGCATCTGCGCGACGAAGGCGGACGCGCCGCCGTTGAGCGCGACGAGCGCCGACCAGCTGGACACCGGGTACTTGGCGCCGCTGTCGAGGCGGTACGCCGTGCCGTCGCCGGGCAGCGTGAAGAACGCGCTCATGGCGCCGGCCTGCGGGACCGCACGGAGCTGGCCCGGGTCGAGCGGGACGGCGGCCGAGCAGCTGTAGCCGTATGACGCGACCAGGTCGCAGGAGGAGAACGCGTGCTGCCTGTCGCCCTGCACGAGGCTGATCGTGCCGTCGGACGGGTCGCGCACGAGCTCGGACGCGGGGACGCCCGTGGCCAGCGCGTCGAGGTACGAGCGGCCGACCGTGCTGATCCCGCCGAGCGCGGAGAGCGTCTGGTAGACGGCGAAGTCGGTGACCGGGTGCTTCTGCCCGCCGCTGACCAGGTAGACGCTGTCGTCGGTCGCGACCTTGACGAAGGCGGACACGGGCCCGTCGCTCGTGCTGCCGAACCAGTCGGAGTAGAGGCGCCAGAAGTTGCGGTTGCCGTACGAGGAGCACGAGTCGCCCGTGCCGTAGAGGTTCCGGAGCGCGGCCGTGTTGGGCTGGTACGGCGTGTAGATGTAGAGGCCGGCCGTGGCCTGGTTGCGGATGGTGACCTGCGAGGATCCGCAGTCGGCGTTCGGGTGCCAGAGGATGCGGTTGCTGCGCCCGGCCTGGTAGTTCCAGCGCGTCGGCGTGGACTGGTACACCTTGAACTGGTGCGCCGCGTTGTAGACCTGGTTGAAGAAGCCGTAGTAGAGGGAGTCGCACGCGGCGGTGTCCGGGCAGCCGTACCCCGTGGCGCTGCGGAACTGGCGGTCGCTGGGCGTGCTGTCGGTGACGAGCCCCTGCTCCTTCTCCAGGAGCACGAGCAGGGCGGCCTGGCTGACGCCGCACGCGCGGCCGACCCAGTAGACGATGTCGGCACCGCTGAGGCGCGACGCCTGGAGGCTCGAGCAGCGGCTGTCCGCGGCGCGCGCCGGCGTGCTCTCCACGTAGTTCCTGAGGCACACGTAGCCGGAGGCGCAGCTCGGGACGCGCGCCTGCAGGAAGGACTGGATGTCGCCCTGCGACATCGCGTCGCCGTCGTAGAACTTGGCGTCGCTGATGATCATGCCGGGGTCGAAGTCCGCGCCGGACGCCGCCTGCGCGGGGTCGGCCGAGCCGCCGATGGTGCCCGTGCCGACGAGCCCGAGCCCGAGCGCGACGGCCCAGACGGCCAGGCAGGCGATCAGCCGTGAGCGTCGGCGCGCGCGCCGCATCGTGTCCACCCCGTTGTCGAACAAGTGCGTCCCCCTGCGTCCCCGTGCCGTGAGATGCGATTCTCACACACGAAGGGGCGTCCGCCGCACCGTGGTGCGGATCGGATGCCCCTCGGCGCTCAGCGGACGATGGATCCGCGGCTTGCTACTTCTTCCGGCGGCCGGCCTGCGGCTGGTCGACGCCGAACGTGCGGGCCCAGGTCTCCGGGCTCGTGACCGTGGGCAGGGCCGCGCGGTACGCGGCCTTGAGCTGCGGCCAGCGGGCGAGGATGCGCCAGCGGAGCACGATGCTCGTCCACAGCATGCGGCGGAAGAGGACGGGATCGCGACGGTGCAGCAGCGCGGCCGACCCCTCCGCGTTGGAGACGAGGACGCTGTCGAACGAGGGGACGACCCACCAGCGGGCGTCCTCGAACGCGAGGTGCGCCTCCGGCCCGCGCGTCGCGGCCTTGCTGAGCGGGGCGAACGCGTGGCGCGCCACCGTCCGGGCGAGCCACACGAGGCGGGCGATGCCCGCGGGGGCGCCTCCCCCGCGCCGACGCTGCGGCTTGTCCGGCGGGACGATCTCGGGGAGGGCGGCGCGGTCCTTGATGGGGACGCCGTCCGTGAAGCCCTGCGCCAGCTCGCGCGTGCGGGCGAGGCGCGTCACCATGTCCTCGTGCAGGCCGCGCGGCCCGCGGAGGATGTTCCGGTACGCCTCGTGCCGCGCGGCGAGCGCGAAGTACTGCATCGAGACCAGGTGCCGGACATCCGTGGCGAGGTTGGCGGTGAGGAACCGGCCGCCGCGCTCGTAGGGCGAGTGCAGCAGCGCCGCGATGAGGCGGTTGCGCGCGTGGAAGAACGCCTGCCAGTCCTGCGAGTCGTCCTTGTCGACCCAGGACACGTGCCAGACGGCGGCCCCCGGGAGCGTGACGGTCGGCACGCCGACCTCCTTGGCGCGCAGCGCGTACTCGGCGTCGTCCCACTTGATGAACACGGGCAGCGACAGGCCGACCTGCTTGATCGTGGAGACGGGGATGAGGCACATCCACCAGCCGTTGTACTCGGCGTCGACGCGGCGGTGCATCCACCGGGTCTGGCGGAGGTTCGAGGCGCTGAAGTCGTGGCGCGTGGGCGTGACGGGACCCCACATGAAGTTCCACATGTCGAAGCCCTCGGCGTACGCGTGGAGCTTGCTCTTGTCGTACATGTCGAACATGTGGCCGCCGACGATCGTGGGCGTCCGCGCGTAGTCCGCGAACTTCACGGCGCGGCGGATGCTCTCGGGCTCGAGCGTGATGTCGTCGTCCATGACGAGGACGTAGTCGCTCGCGCCCTCCTTGAGCGTCTCGTACATGCCGCGGGAGAAGCCGCCGGATCCGCCGAGGTTGGCCTGGTCGATGACGCGGAGCTTCGCGCCGAGCAGCTCCTGCGCGCGCGGGAACGCGGGCTGGTCCGCGACCTTCTGGGTGCCCTGGTCGGTGACGTAGACGTGGTCGAGGAGCGCCGCCACGTCCGGCTTGTCGCCGATGTCGGTGAGGAGCTTCACGCAGTACTCGGCGCGGTTGAGCGTGGTGATGGCGATGCTGACGGATCCCGCGGCACCCGCCGTGGGGGCGGATCCCTCCGGGGCGTACCAGCCGGCCTGGACGAGCGCGAAGTCGGCCTCCTCGCCCATCAGGTCGAACCAGTACCAGCCGCCGTCCGCGAAGAAGGTGAACGGGAGCTCGAAGCGGGAGGTGGCGGAGCCGGACACCGCGGCGCCGTCGACCTTCTGGATCACGCCGCGCGCGTTCGAGCGGTAGACGATGACCTGGCCCTCGCCGCGGGTCTCCACCTCGAGCACGACGCCGTCGAGCGTGGTGCTCGCGCGCCAGTAGGAGGCGGGGAACGCGTTGAAGTAGGTGCCGAACGACACCTTCCTGCGGTGGGGCACCTGGAAGCCGCGGTCGCCGCGGATGGCGCTGATGATGCCCATGTCGCTGAGGCGGACGACGGCGTTGTGCGTGTCCGAGTCGACCACGCGCAGCGGCGAGCGCCGGCGCTTCTCGGGGGCGACCGGGATGCTCGTCCAGTAGTCCGCGTCGACGTACAGCGGGACGATGTCCGGGTCGTGCTCGGACGGCAGGATGACGCGCTGGATGAGGTCGAGCTCCCCGGGAGCCCCCTCGCCGGCGGCGGCCATCAGGACGCGTCCTTCACGAGGACGGGCTTGAGCCTGTTCTCGTACATCGAGAGCGCCGCGCCGATCGCCATGTGCATGTCGAGGTACTGGTACGTGCCGAGGCGGCCGCCGAAGAAGACGCCCTCCTCCTGCTTGGCGAGCTCGCGGTACTTCAGCAGGCCCTCGCGGTCGGCCGCCGTGTTGACCGGGTAGTACGGCTCGTCGTCGCCCTCGGCGAAGCGCGAGTACTCGCGCATGATGACCGTCTTGTCAGCCGGGGCGTCGCGCTCCGGGTGGAAGTGGCGGAACTCGTGGATGCGCGTGAACGGCACGTCGGAGTCGGCGTAGTTCATGACGGGCGTGCCCTGGAAGTCGCCGACCGGGAGCACCTCGCGCTCGAAGTCGAGCGTGCGCCACGACAGCGCGCCCTCCGAGTAGTCGAAGTAGCGGTCGATGGCGCCCGTGTAGACCACGGGCACCTTCCCCACGACGGAGGCCCGGTTGACCTCCTGCGTCTCGTCGAAGAAGTCGGTCTCGAGGCGGACCTCGATGTTCGGGTGGTCGGCCATGCGCTCGAGCCAGGCGGTGTACCCCTCGACGGGCAGGCCCTCGTGCGTGTCGTTGAAGTAGCGGTTGTCGTACGTGTAGCGCACGGGCAGGCGGCTGATGACCTCGGCCGGCAGGTCCGTGGGATCCGTCTGCCACTGCTTCGCGGTGTAGTCGCGGATGAACGCCTCGTAGAGCGGGCGCCCGATGAGGGAGATGCCCTTCTCCTCGAGGTTCTTCGCCTCGCCGGCGTCGAGCTCGGAGGCCTGCTCGGCGATGAGGTCGCGCGCGGCCTGGGGGCCGTGGGCGGAGCGGAAGAACTGGTTGATGGTGCCGAGGTTGATCGGCAGCGGGAAGACCTCCCCCTCGTGCTCCGTGTAGACGCGGTGCACGTAGGGCGTGAAGTCCGTGAAGCGGTTGACGTACTCCCACACCGTCTCGTTCGACGTGTGGAACAGGTGCGCGCCGTAGCGGTGCACCTCGATGCCGGTCTCCGGGTCCTTCTCGCTGTACGCGTTGCCGCCGATGTGGTCGCGGCGGTCGATGACGAGGACCTTGAGGCCCAGCTCCTCGGCGACGCGCTCCGCGATCGTGAGTCCGAAGAAACCGGACCCGACCACTACGAGATCAGGGCTCATGGCACATTCCTTTGCTGGGGTGGCGCCCGACGGGCGCTCGACGGGCGCTCGACGGGACTGGTCAAGGGTAACGGGGGATCAGGCGCGGGCCCGCGGGACCGTCCGGTCGCGCGTGATCAGGCGACGGTACAGCCCGCGGCGGACGGCCTCGGGGATGAGGCGGTAGCTGCCGCGGACCAGCACGTTGCGCAGGGCCTGCGTGGGCGACGTGAAGCGGCGGCGGCGGAACTCCCGCTGGAGCCGCAGCTCGGCGACGAGCTGCGCGACGCCGCCGCGGCGGGCGTAGGCGCCCGCGCTCACGCGGTACATGACGAGCGGATCCGGGAGGTTCTCCACCCGCGCGCCCGACTGGATCATGCGCGCGAAGAGGTAGTAGTCCTCCATCAGGCCGAGCGGCATGTAGCCGCCGGCCCGCTTCACCGCGGCGCGCCGGTACACGACGGTGGGGTGGTTGAACGGGTCGTGGAAGCGCGCGTAGCGGGAGATGGCGTCGGCGCCGACCGGCGGGGTGCGGCGTCCGGCGATGGTGCCGACGTCGTCCGCGAACTCGTACATGCCGGTGCCGACCAGGTCGAGGCCGCCGGAGATGAGCGCCAGCTGGCGGGCGAAGCGCTCGGGGAGGCTGATGTCGTCGGCGTCCATCCGGGCCACGACGTCGTGCGCGCAGGCCTCGAGCCCGCGCTCGAGGGCATAGGCGAGTCCCATGTTGCGCGGGAGCTCGACCGTGACGACGGGGACGGGCGACGCCTCCGCGAGCTCCGCCATGGTGCGCGCGAGCTCGGCCGACACCGGGCCGTCGCGGACGACGACGACCTCGTCCGGTCGGAGCGCCTGGTCGTCGACGCTGCTGCGGAACGCCCGACGGAGGAACTCGGGACGGTCGCCGCGGTACACGGGGAGGAGGAGCGAGAAGGCCTCGGTGGGCACGGGTCCTCCATCATGTTCCGTGCTGCGTGCGCAGCGGGGCCGTCGGTGCCGGACGGGCGGCCGGGCGGGCCGGGTCGCGTCGAGCACCAGAGTCTACCGGGAGCCGGGCTGGGGATCCCGGCGGCGATGCGGCCCGGCGCCCGTGCCGCCCGGCGGGACGGGACGGACGACGGGCCGCCGACGCCGTGCCGTCCGGCGCGGGAGCGGTCAGGCGCGACCGGCGCCCGCCTCGATGCGGCGGACGCCCTCGGTGATGCCGCCGAGGCCGGCGAGGACCTCCGCGGCCGGGCGGGGCTGGCTCCCCAGGCCCTGGCGGATCCCGTCGACCAGGCCGCGGATCAGCAGCGGCCGGTCCGCGGAGCGCGCGATCGTCCGCGCCCAGCTGACGAGCGCTGCACCCGCGTAGAGCACGCGCTCGGCGGGCGAGAGGGCGCGGGAGAGCCGCAGCATCCAGATCTTGTTGCGCACCTCGAAGACGAAGCGGGCCCCGGGATCCACGTCCGTCGACCCGAACGTGCGGGTGCGGTGCTCCACCGTGCTCCCGTGCACGAGGTAGCCGCGGCCGCGGCGCAGGAGGCGCGCCGAGTACTCGAAGTCGTCGTTCCAGAGGAAGTAGTCGGCCATCGGCAGGCCGTGGGCGCGGATGGCCTCGGCCTCGATCATCATCGACACGAAGGACGCCGTGCGGACGGGCGTGCAGCCGTGCCCGGCGGCGCGCGCGACGCTCGCCCGGGACGCCGACGGCCTCGTGCGCGGCGTGTTCATGGGATGCGGACGCCCGTCCGTCCAGCGCACGGCGGACGCGAGCACGACGGTGCCGCGCGGGGCGGCGGCGCGCGCGCGCAGCAGCTCCTCGAGCGCGGGGGGATCCGGGACGGTGTCGTCGTCCATCAGCCACACCAGCTCGGCGTCGTGGACCCGGAGCGCGCGCTCGATGCCCGCGGTGAACCCGCCCGCTCCCCCGGTGTTCGTCGGCAGCGTCGTGAGCGCGACCTCCGGGAAGCGCGCGCGGATGACGTCGGCCGACCCGTCCGTCGAGGCGTTGTCGATGACGACCACGTCGTGCAGCGGCACCGTCTGCGCGGCCAGCGCCGCGAGGGTCTCGACGACGAGCTCCCGGCGGTTCCAGGCGACGACGACCGCGACGACGCGCGGCGGCAGCCCGCTCATCGCGCGGTCACCCGGCGGCGGCGCACGACGAGGCGGCCGATCGCCCATGCCGCCGTGAGGAGGATCACGAGGGCGGCGGACGCGACCTGCACCTGCCAGCCCGGGCTCCAGAACGACACCGTGACGGTCTTCCCCACATCCGCCGCGGAGACGTCCACGCCGAGCAGGAAGCCGTCGACCGGCTTCGCGCGCAGCTCGGCGCCCGACACCTGGTACCCCGGCCAGGGGATGAGGGCCATGGCGACCGTGCCGCCGTCGGCCGGGGCGGCGTCCACGCGGAAGGTGGATCCCATCGGGTCGTCGTGCAGCAGCGTCACCCGCGTGCCGTCCGACGTCCACGCGACCCCGCCCGCGCCCCGCAGCGGGGTGTCGCGGACGATCGTGCGCGTGGTCGGGGTGTCCTCGACGACGCTCCAACCGGCCGGGACGTCCTCCCAGTCGCTGCGCGCGACGGTCTTCGCGGGGTCGCTCCCCCGCTGGGCCTTGATGACCTGCACGGTGCTCGCGCCGATGAGGTCGACCAGGTCGACCCCGGTGTCGGATCCCT
This sequence comes from Clavibacter michiganensis subsp. insidiosus, assembly GCF_002240565.1. GTDB lineage: Bacteria > Actinomycetota > Actinomycetes > Actinomycetales > Microbacteriaceae > Clavibacter > Clavibacter insidiosus. The sequence goes on from NZ_MZMO01000001.1 coordinate 2,555,223, forward strand.
TGACGGGCTGGAAGAGGCGCTCGTACAGCGCCCCGCAGGTGAGCCCGTTGAACTGCATGCAGACCTTGTTGCCGTAGCCCGGGTAGTAGACGGAGGAGTACGCGTTCTGGACCGGCTTGCCCGTGACGTACCAGGAGTTGCCGAGGAGGGTCTCCGCGTAGTCGGTGGTCTGCGGGAAGCCGACGACGAGGATGTCGCCCTCCGCCCGCGGGAGCTGCGTGCTGTAGGCGCTGACGTCCGCGGGGAGGTCGTACGTCTCCAGCGGGGACTTCGGCGATCGGTAGTGCTGCGGCACGAGGAGGGCGACCGTGCCGACGATCGCGACGACGGCCATGGCCGCGGACCGGGACCGGCGCGTGGCGCGGGCGCGGTCGGCGACGCGGCCGAGGGCGGCGGGCCCGCGACGCGGGCGCCAGCCGACGGCGAGCCCGTAGACGAGGAGCACGAGGGCGCCGACGAGCGCGACGGCCACGATCGCCGGCTTGAGCGCCCGCGGATCCTGGGTCAGGAGCAGCGCGCCGTCGACGGCGACGATCGCCCAGGCGGCGTAGAGGTGGCGGCGGGTGAGGACGCGGCGCATGCTGCGCGAGAAGCCGAGCGCCAGGACGACGAGGATGACGGCCGTGAGGTACGGGACGATGCGCACGGGGTAGCGGAGCGGCCCGATCTCCGACGGGGCGAGAACGCCCGCGATCGCGGCGACGCCGATGATGAGGATGGACGGCCGCCCGCGCAGCAGGGCCCAGAGCCGGCGCCAGTCGATGAGGACGAGCAGCGGGAGCAGCCAGGAGATGTAGGTGATGGGGGCGCCCGGGATGTTCCCCACGTAGTAGTCCATGAACGGGCTGCCCATGGGCATCCCCGAGATGGCCAGGTCGCTCAGGTCGACCGTGAGGAAGCCGTCGTTGCCGATGGAGTTCGAGCGCCCCGACACGGACGAGGTGAGCACGCCGGGCAGGTGGACCAGGACCGCGAAGAGCCCGGCGATGACCGAGAGCCCGAGGGCACGGAGCACCTCGGGACGGCGGCGCCGGATGAGCGCCTCCACGAGGAGCGCGCCGAGCGCCCCGGCCAGCATGAGCGTGGCGGCGGCGTAGCCGATGCCCACCACGGTGACGGCCGCGAGCACCGCGCCGACGGGGTTCGCGCCGGCGCGCACGACGCGTCGCGACAGGCCGACGGCGAGCGGCCAGAACGCCCAGGCCATGAGGCCGTTGACCCACGAGGGGGCGTCGAAGTAGAGGGTGAAGCCGGCCAGGGGCACGGCGGTGGCCACGACCGCGGACCAGGGGCGGGTCACGCCGTAGGCGCGGGCCAGCACGTAGAGGCCGGCGGAGGCGATGGCGAGGCAGACCAGCTTGACGATGGTCGAGTACAGGGCGGCGTTCGACATGAGCTGCGAGCCGAGGCCGACGGCCCAGAGGAAGGGGCTGTAGATGCCCCACGCGCCCTCGGCCTGGTAGTTGCCGGACTGCCACACGGTCGGGTTGAGCAGGGACCAGTTGCCGTCGAGGATCCGCCGGCCGATCTCGAACCACTGGCCGTAGGCCCCCGCCTCCGTGTCGTTCACGAAGTAGTAGCCCGTGAAGAAGAGCATCGGGATGATCGCGCCGACCACCGTGGCGGCGACGGCGGCGGTCGGCCACAGGAGCTTGCTGCGCATGGGGAGAGGAATCCGTTCGTCGTGTGCCGCCCGGACCGGCTGGGTCGGCGGGGGCGGGACTCACCCTAACGCCTGGGTCCTCCCGGCCCCGTGAGCACCACCCGGTGCGCACCGCGGCCTCCCGGGTCGCGGGCGGGCGCCGTGAGAGGATGGCCCCCGTCCGCACGCGCACCGCGGTCGCCCACGGTCTCCGTCGCACGTCGCACGATGACGTGCACCGGGTGGGCCTCGACCCGGGCGCGTCCCCTCCTGCCTCGCCGAAGGAGAGCCACGTGCCCCCACGCGTCTCGATCGTCATCCCCGCCTACAACAACGCCGACTACCTCCAGGAGACGGTGGACTCCGTGCTGGCGCAGACGTTCGCCGACTTCGAGGTCGTGATCGCGGACCACTCCTCCACCGACGGCACCTGGGACGTGATGCAGCGCTACGCCGACGAGCCGCGCGTCCGCCTGCTCCGCACCGACGCGGGCGGCGGGGCCCTCCGCAACTGGAACCGCGTGAGCCAGGAGGCCCGGGGCGAGCTGATCAAGCTGGTCTGCGGCGACGACCTCCTCTACCCCACCATCCTCGAGCGGCAGGTGGCCGAGCTCGACGCGTCGCCGTCGGTCGTGCTCGTCGCCAGTCCGCGCGACATCGTCGACGCCGACAGCCGGCCGGTGGTGCGCGACCACGGCGTCTCCGGATCCCGCATCGCCATCACGGGCGCCGCGGCCGTCCGCCGCACCATCCGCTCGGGCACCAACATCTTCGGCGAGCCGGGCTGCGTGCTCATGCGCCGGGCCGACCTCGAGGCCGTGGGCTGGTGGGACTCCCGCTGGCCCTACCTCATCGACGAGACCACGTACGCGAAGGTGCTGCTCCGCGGCGACTTCGCGTCCGTCGGGCCGAAGGCCCTCGCGGGCTTCCGCATCTCGGACTCGCAGTGGAGCGTGCGCCTCGCGGGCGAGCAGGCCAGCGCCGCCGCCGGGTTCCACCGCTGGGTGCTCGAGGCGCACCCCGGCGTCGTCTCCCGCGCGGACGTCCGGCTCGGCGACATGATGGCCCGGGCCAAGGCGCTCTCCCGCCGGCTCGTGTACCTCTACCTCGGACGGCGCATGTCGCGCTCGGCCGGGAGCGCCGCGTGAGCGCCGTCGAGCCGCGGGACGCGGGGGCCGACGTGCTGCCCCCCGACCACTCCGTCTCCGTCGTCATCCCCGTGTACCAGGGGGAGCTGACGCTCGAGGCGCTGATCGCCGAGATCCAGCCCTTCACCGTCCCGCAGATCACGCGCGACGGCCACAGCTACGCCGTGACCGAGGTGCTCCTCGTCTTCGACAACGGGCGCGACGGCTCCCCCCGCGTCCTCCGCGAGCTCAAGCGCCTGCACCCCTTCGTCCGTCCCATCTGGCTGAGCCGCAACTTCGGGCAGCACGCCGCGACGCTCGCGGGCATGGCGTCGTCCGGCGGCGACTGGATCGTCACCCTCGACGAGGACGGCCAGCACGACCCGGGCTTCATCCCCGACATGCTCGACGTGGCCATGCGCGACCTCGCCTCGGTCGTGTACGCGAAGCCGACGAACACGCCGTCGCACGGGTTCCTGCGGAACGTCGCGTCGCGCGGCGCCAAGGTCGTCCTCAACGCCATGTCCTCCGACCAGGACGCCGAGCAGTTCCAGAGCTACCGGCTCGTGCTCGGCTCCGTCGGCCGGAGCGTCGCCGCGTACGCGGGGTCGGGCGTGTACCTCGACATCGCGCTCGGCTGGGTCGCGAACCGCATCTCGACGTGCGACATCACCCTCCGGGACGAGGGCGAGCGGCAGTCCGGCTACTCGCCGCGCCGCCTCTTCTCGCACTTCTGGCGGATGGTGCTCTCCAGCGGCACGCGGGGCCTGCGGGCCGTGAGCGTGCTCGGGGCGCTCTTCCTCGTGGTCGCGCTGATCTTCGTGATCGTCATCGTCGTCAGCCGCCTCACCGACAACTCGGTGCCCGCCGGCTGGGCGTCGACCATCGTCACGATCCTCGCGTCGAGCGGCATCATCCTGTTCTCCCTCGGGATCATCGCGGAGTACGTCGGCGTCTCGGTCGGCATGGCGCAGGGCCGGCCCGCGTACCTGATCGTGCGCGACCCCCTGGACGGCCCGCACGGGCGTCCGCCGCGCGGGCACGTATGACGTCCGCCGTCCCCGTCTGGATCATCGGCGCGCGCGGCCTCCTCGGCGCGTCGCTGCTCGACGCCCTGACGGCGGATCCCCGGTGGGCTCCCGTCGCCGCCCGACCGCTGCCCTGGTCGACCACGGACGAGTCCGTGATGCGGGCGGCCGCGCGCACCGAGGCGGAGCGGCTCCTCGAGGTGGGCCGCGCCGCCGGCCGCTGGGCCGTCATGTGGTGCGCGGGCGCCGCGGTCACCGGGAGCACGCGCGCGCAGCTGGACCACGAGCTCGGGCAGCTCGAGGCGGTGCTCGACGAGATCGCCCGGGCCGCCGAGACCGCCCCGGCACCCGGCGGCGCGCTGTTCTACTCGTCGTCCGCGGGCGGCGTGTACGCGGGAGCGGCCCGCCCGCCCTTCACGGAGGCCACGGAGCCCCGGCCGCTCGCGCCCTACGGGGAGGCGAAGCTCCGCGCGGAGGCCCTCGTGCGGGCGTTCGGCGAGCGCGCCGGCGTGCGCACGCTCATCGGGCGCATCGCGAACCTGTACGGGCCGCGCCAGGCGGTCGGCAAGCCGCAGGGCCTCATCACGCAGCTGGCCCGCGCCAACCTCTCCCCCACCCCGGCGTCGATCTACGTCCCGCTCGAGACGGTGCGCGACTACCTCTACGCCGACGACTGCGCCGGCCTCGTGCGCGACGCGACCGCGCGCCTCCTGGAGCTGCCCGCGGACACCCACGTCGTCAAGATCCTGGCGTCCGGCCAGCCCGTCACCATCAGCGCGCTGCTCGGGCACTTCACGGCCCTCGGCAAGGCGCGGCCGCACGTGATGCTCGGCCTCTCCCCGCTCGCGGGCTACCAGGCGGTCGACCTGCGCCTCGAGAGCGTCGTGTGGCCGGACCTCGACGAGCGCGACACGATGCCGCTGCCCGCCGGGATCCACATCACGGCGCAGGCCCTCATCTCCGGCCTGCAGTCCGGCGAGCTCACCGCCCGCTGACGCCGGCCAGACCAGCCGGGCGGCGCTACGCGTCGAGCAGCGTGACGAGGTAGCGCCCGTAGCCGCTCTTGATGAGCGGACGCGCGAGCTCCTCGAGGGCGTCGCGGTCGATCCAGCCGGCGCGGTACGCGATCTCCTCGATGCAGCCGATCTTGAAGCCCTGGCGGTCCTCGATGACCTTCACGTACTCGGACGCCTGCATCATGCTCTCGAACGTGCCGGTGTCGAGCCACGCGGTGCCGCGGTCGAGCACCTGCACGTGGAGGCGGCCGGCCTGGAGGTAGTGGTCGTTGACGGCGGTGATCTCGAGCTCGCCGCGCTCGCTGGGCTGGATGCCCTTCGCGATCTCGACCACGTCGTTGTCGAAGAAGTAGAGGCCGGGCACCGCGTACGCGCTCTTCGGCTGAGCCGGCTTCTCCTCGATGGACACGGCCGTGAAGTCGTCGTCGAACTCGACCACGCCGTATGCCGTGGGATCGGCCACGTGGTATGCGAAGATCAGCGCGCCGTCGATCTCGGTGTTCTTCCGGAGGCTCGTGCCGAGGCCGGCCCCGTGGAAGATGTTGTCGCCGAGGACGAGCGCGACCGAGTCGTCGCCGATGAACTCCTCGCCGATGACGAAGGCCTGCGCGAGGCCGTCGGGCGAGGGCTGCACCGCGTACTCGATGCGCATGCCGAGGTGCGATCCGTCGCCGAGCAGGGCCCGGAACTGGTCGTTGTACTCGGGCGTCGTGATGATGAGCACCTCGCGGATGTCCGCCATCATCAGGGTCGACAGGGGGTAGTAGATCATCGGCTTGTCGTAGATCGGCATCAGCTGCTTGCTGATGCCCTTCGTGATCGGCCAGAGCCGGGTGCCGGAGCCGCCGGCCAGGATGATGCCCTTCATGGGTCAGCTCGCCTTCTGGGATTCGTGGAAGGCGCGCATGTCCGACCAGGTGGGGAGGAGCCCGGCGGCCGCCGCCTCGGCGAGCGTCGGGGCCTCGAGGTCCTTCGGGGAGAGGAGCGGCTCGCCCGCCTCCTCGGGGAAGACGAGTCCGACCTCGGGGTCGAGCGGGTCGATCCCGTGCTCGGCGCCCGGGTTGTAGACGTCGCTCACGAGGTAGGTGACGGCCGCGTCGTCGGTCAGCGCGACGAAGCAGTGGCCGAGGCCCTCGGAGATGTAGACGGCCTTGTGGGTCTCGGTGTCGAGCCGCACGCTGTCCCACTGCCCGAAGGTCGGGGATCCGACGCGGATGTCGATGACGAAGTCGAGCACGGCGCCGGAGACGGCCTTCACGTACTTGGCCTGGCCGCGCGGCACGTCGGCGAAGTGCACGCCGCGGACCACGCCGCGCTTCGACACGCTCATGTTGGCCTGGCGCAGGTCGAGCCGGTGGCCCACGACGCGCTCGAGCTCGTCGAACCGGTACCACTCGAGGAACACGCCCCGGTCGTCGGCGCGCTGGACGGGGGTGATCTCGTAGCCGTCGGGCACGGCGAGCTCTCGGATCTGCACGGGTCGGAGTCTAGCAACGGGCCGGTCAGCGGCCGGCCCGGCCCTCGTCGGGGGGCCGGCGGAACGAGAACCAGCGGTGCCCGACGTAGCTGATGAGCGTGATCACCACCACGATGAGCGCCTGGGCCACGAGACGCGGGACGCCCGCCGCGACGAGCAGCGGCAGCGAGACGGCGTTGAGCGCGATGGACACGGCGTACACCGACACGAAGCGCGCGAGGTCGCGCAGAACGTGGCCGCGGACGCGGAACACGAGCCGCCGGTACAGGGCGAACGCCACGAGCACGGCCACGGCGTAGCTCCCGGCGAGCGGGACGAGCGACCCGAGCACCGGCAGCCCCGCCGCGTCGAGCACCCGTCCCGCGGTGGCGGCGAGCCCCGCGAAGAGGAGGAACGCGAAGACGGTGTTGAAGCCGCCGACCAGGAGGAACGCCACGCGCTCGTCGCGGAGGAGCGCGCGGATGCGGGAGGCGGCCATCCCCGCATCCTGCCCGCTCACCCCCGGGATCCGCCGTGCGGCCCGCGCCTCCCCCGCACGGGGACGTGGCCACGGGGGCCGTCGCCGGTACACTCGCAGGCGGTCCGCCCCCGAACAGCAGCGGACTCTCCCCCGACGTCGGCCCACCCGCCCGGCGTCTCGACGACAGGACACATCCCCATGAGGATCCTCGTGACCGGCGGCGCCGGCTTCATCGGCTCCAACTTCGTGCGCCACGCGCTCCAGGACCACTACGCCGGGCTCGAGGGCGCCGACGTCGTCGTGCTCGACGCGCTCACCTACTCGGGCAACCTCGAGAACCTCGCGCCCGTCAGCGACTCCCCGCGGTACACGTTCGTCCAGGGCGACATCCGCGACGACGCCGTGCTCGACGAGTGGATCCCGCAGGTCGACGCGGTCGTGCACTTCGCGGCCGAGAGCCACGTCGACCGCTCCGTCCGCGACGCGAGCATCTTCGTCGAGACCAACGTGCTCGGCACGCAGAAGCTCCTCGACGCGGCCCTCCGCCACGACCTCAAGCGCTTCGTGCACGTCTCCACCGACGAGGTCTACGGATCCATCGCCGAGGGTTCGTGGGACGAGGAGCGGCCGCTCGAGCCGAACTCCCCCTACTCGGCGTCGAAGGCCGGCAGCGACCTGCTCGCCCGCTCGTACCACCGCACGCACGGGCTCAACGTCTCCATCACGCGCTGCTCGAACAACTACGGGCCGTACCACTTCCCCGAGAAGGTCATCCCGCTCTTCGTCACGAACCTCATCGACGACAAGCACGTCCCGCTCTACGGCGAGGGCCTCAACATCCGCGACTGGCTGCACGTCGACGACCACTGCCGCGGCATCGCGCTCGTGCTCGTGCAGGGCGCGCCCGGCGAGATCTACAACATCGGCGGCGGCACCGAGCTCACCAACCGCGAGCTCACGCAGCTCCTGCTCGACGCCACCGGCCGCGACTGGTCGTACGTCGACCGCGTCGAGGACCGCAAGGGCCACGACCTGCGCTACTCCGTCGACATCTCCAAGATCCAGCGCGAGCTCGGCTACGCACCGCAGGTGCCGTTCGAGCAGGGCCTCGCCGACGTCGTGCAGTGGTACCGCGACAACCGCGCGTGGTGGGAGCCGCTGAAGGCGCGCGCCGAGCTGCCCGCGTGAGCCGGATCCTCGTCACGGGCGGGCGCGGCATGCTCGGCCAGGACCTCCTCCCGGCCCTCGCCGCGCACGACGCGACGGCGCCCGCGCGCGCCGAGCTCGACATCACCGACGAGGCCGCCGTCCGCGCCGCCGTCGCCGGGCACGACGTGGTCGTCAACCTGGCCGCGTACACCGCGGTCGACGCGGCCGAGGAGCACGAGGACGCGGCCCGGGCGATCAACGCGACCGGCGCCGGCGTGCTCGCGCGCGCGGCCGCCGACGCGGGCGCGCGCATCGTGCACGTCTCCACCGACTACGTCTTCGACGGATCCGCGACCTCCCCCTACCCGGAGGAGGCGCCCCACGCGCCCGTCTCCGCCTACGGCCGCACCAAGGCCGAGGGCGAGCGGCTCGTGCTCGACGGCCACCCGGAGGGCGCGAGCGTCGTCCGCACCGCATGGCTGTACGGCGCGGGCGGCGCGTCCTTCCCCTCCACGATGCTGCGGCTCGCGGCCTCGCACGACACGGTCTCCGTGGTCGACGACCAGCGCGGCCAGCCGACGTGGACGGTCGACCTCGCCGCGCGCATCGTCGAGCTCGTCGACGCCGGCGCGCCCGCGGGCGTCTTCCACGGCACGGCCACCGGCGAGGCGACCTGGTACGAGCTCGCGCGGGCCGTCTTCGCGGAGGCGGGCCTGGATCCCGAGCGCGTGCGGCCCACCGACAGCGCGTCCTTCGTGCGCCCCGCCCCGCGCCCCGCCTACTCGGTGCTCGGGCACGACGCCTGGGCCCGCGTCGGCCTCGTGCCGCTCCGCGACTGGCGCGCGGCGCTGTCCGACGCCGCCCGGCACGGCGTCCTCCGGGCGCGCTGACGGTTACACTCGTGTCCGGTCCGATCCCGGACACCCGAGCCGATCCCGCTCCGCGCCCCGCGCGGGCCCCACGCAGTCCGAAGGGCACCATCACGTGTCGAGCATGACGAGTTCCCAGTCCCGGGAGTTCTCGAGGCCCGGCACGGGCGCGGGGCTCCTGGACGTGTACCGCCGCCGCTACCTCCTCTCCCTCCTCGTGAAGAAGGAGGTGCAGGTCAGGTACCGCGGATCCGTCCTCGGCTGGCTCTGGTCGTACGTCAAGCCGGCGGCGCAGTTCGCCGTGTTCTTCGTGGCGATGGGCGTGTTCCTGCAGCTGAACCGCAACCAGGTGAACTACCCCGTCTACCTGTTCTCCGGGATCATCCTCATCAACTTCTACACGGAGGCCTTCTCCAACTCCACGAAGTCGCTCGTGGACAACGGGGCGCTGATCAAGAAGATCTACCTGCCCCGGGAGCTGTTCCCGGTGTCGAGCACGTTCGTGGCGCTCGTCAACTTCCTGCCGCAGCTCGTGATCCTGCTCGTCGTCTGCCTGCTGGTCGGCTGGGCTCCGACACCCGTGCAGGTGCTCGGGATCTTCCTCGCGGTCGCCATCATCGGCACGCTGGCCATCGGCCTCGGCATGCTCTTCGGCGCCGCCAACGTGTCGTTCCGCGACTCGCAGAACTTCGTCGAGCTCATCGTCATGGTCGTCGTGTGGGCCTCGCCCGTGCTCTACCCCTACGCGCAGGTCGCGAAGGTGCTGCCCGACTGGCTGCTCGTGATCTACCAGCTCAACCCCGTCACCGCGGCGGTCGAGCTGTTCCACGCCGCGTTCTGGTACCCGACCACGGGCGGCGCCGGCGAGCTGCCGCCGAACCTCTGGGTGTACGGGTTCATCGCCCTCGGCGTCTCGCTCCTGAGCCTCCTGCTCGGGCAGCTCGTCTTCAAGAAGCTGGAGGGGCGCTTTGCCCAGGACCTCTGAGTCGGACGCGCTCCCGCGCATCATCGTCGAGAACGTGCGGAAGTCGTTCCTCCTCCGCCACACCCACTCCATCAAGGAGACGGTCATCGCGGCCGTCCGCCGGAAGCCGCTGGCCTCCACCTTCGACGCGCTCGACGACGTCAGCTTCTCCGTCCGGCCCGGCGAGTCCGTGGCCCTCATGGGCTTCAACGGATCCGGCAAGTCCACGCTGCTCAAGCTCATCTCGGGCGTCTACCAGCCCGACAGCGGCGAGGTGCTCGCGCGCGGGCGCATCGCCGGCCTCATCGAGGTGGGCGCGGGCTTCCACCCCGACCTCTCGGGCCGCGAGAACATCTACCTCAACGCCGCGATCCTCGGCATGGAGCAGCACGAGATCGACGCGCGCTTCGACCAGATCGTCGAGTTCAGCGAGATCGAGAAGTTCATCGACACCGAGGTCAAGCACTACTCCTCGGGCATGTTCCTGCGCCTGGCGTTCTCGGTCGCGATCCACACCGAGGTCGACATCCTGCTGGTGGACGAGATCCTCTCGGTGGGCGACGAGCCGTTCCAGCGCAAGTGCCTCGCGAAGATCCGCGAGCTGCACGACCAGGGGAAGACCCTGGTCGTCGTGAGCCACGACCTCGACATGGTGTCGGACCTCTGCGAGCGCGGGATCCTCATCCAGTCCGGGAAGGTCGCGTTCGACGGCCCGTCCAAGGACGCGGTCGAGCGGATGCGCCGGAGCTGAGCCCGGCGGCGCCGCGCCCTCCCGGGTTCCCGGGCGCCGCGCCGGTACGATGGTCCTCCCGCGGGCCGACCCGACACCCGCGCGATGGAGGACCGTGACCACCACGCTGCGCGTGATCATCGACCAGCTGACCGGCCCGACGCCCGGCGGCATCGGCCGCTACGCCGAGGACCTGACGAGCGCGATCGTCGCCGCGACGCCCAGCGGGTGCGAGGTCGAGGGGGTCGTCTCCGCGATCACGCCCGAGCAGACGGCCGACCTCGAGGCGCGCTTGCCCGGCCTCGCGCGCATCACGCGCGTCCCGCTCCCCCGCCGCGAGCTCTCCCGTGCCTGGCAGCTGGGCCTCCCGACGCCCGGCACGACCGGCATGGTCCACGCGCCCGGCCTCCTCGCGCCGCTGCGCCGCCACGACCGCGTGAACACGAACGACCAGATCGTCGCCACCATCCACGACGTCAACGCGTGGACGCACCCCGAGAGCATGACGAGCGCATCCGTCTCCTGGACGAAGGCCATGGCCAAGCGCGCGCGCAAGCACGCCGACGCCGTCGTGGTGCCCTCGCACGCGCTGGCCGAGGAGCTGGCGCGCTACGTCGACCTGGGCGACCGGGTGCGGGTGATCGGCGGGGCCGTCAGCCCGCGCATCGCCCTGCCCGAGGATCGCGCCGCCCGTGCCGCGGAGCTCGACCTGCCCGCCGACTACCTGCTCACCGTCGGGAGCCTCGAGCCGCGCAAGGGCGTCCAGGCGCTCGTGGAGGCGCTGGCCCGTCCCGAGACCGGCGACCTGCCGCTCCTCATCGTCGGCCCCGCCACATGGGGCGACGTCGAGCTCGCGCAGGTCGCCGACGAGGCGGGCGTCGACCCGTCGCGCGTGCGGAGCCTCGGATCCCTCACGGACGCCGACCTGGCCGTCGCCCTCGACCGCGCCACGGTCTTCGTGCACCCGAGCCTCTCGGAGGGCTTCGGCCTCCCGGTCGTGGAGGCGCTGTCGTTCGGCACGCCCGTCGTGCACTCGGACGCGCCGGCCCTCCTCGAGGTCGCGGCGGACGCGGGCGTGGTGGTGCCACGCGAGGACGCCGCCGGCTACCCGCTGCGCCTCGCCGAGGCCATCGGCGGCCTGCTGTCCGACACGGCCGCACGCGAGCGCCTCGCTGTCGTCGGCCAGGACCGCGCCCGGGCCTTCAGCTGGCGCGACTCGGCCGAGAAAGTCTGGCAGCTGCACGCCGACCTGTAGGCGCCGCCCCGCCCCGGGGATCAGCCCGCGGAGCCGTTCGCGAACTGCTGCTGGATCGCCTCGCGGATGGCCGGGAAGTCGGGCTTCTGCGAGTCGAACCTCGGCGGCACGATCTCCAGGTCGTCGATGGGCTGGTCCTTCGTCTTCAGCGCGAGCTGCGTGAAGTAGCCGAGCATGCCGCGCGGGATGTCGGTCTTGACCACCTGCTGGCCGGCCTGGGCGATCGCGTCGAACTTGGTGAGCACGTTGGCCGGGTCGAACTGCTTCAGCACCGCCTGCTGCACCTCGCGCTGGCGCGACATGCGGTCGTAGTCGGTGGTCTGGTAGCGGGAGCGCGCGTACCAGAGCGCGTGGTAGCCGTCGAGCTTATGCTGACCCGGCTCGATCCACTCGGGGATGGGCACCGGGCGGAACTTGTCGTCGTGCCCGGATCCCATGCCGATGCGGCGCTGGACGTCGATGTCGATGCCGCCGAGCGCGTCCACCATCTCGGAGAAGCCCTGCATGTCGATGAGCGCGTAGTACTGGATCGTGAGCCCCGTGACGCCCTGCACGGCCTCGCGCATCGCCTCGATGCCGGGGAGGCTGCCCTTCGCCTTCGCGTCGGGGTAGAGGTCCTGCTTGTAGACCTCGACCTCGGTGTAGATCGAGTTGAGCATGCAGGCGTCGACGTCGCAGCGCTGGTAGCCGTTCGGGTAGCGCTCCTTCAGGGGCGAGCCGTCGGAGAACGGGACCTTCTCCATGTCGCGCGGGAGGCCCACCATGGTCGCGCGCCCGGTGTCGGCGTCGATGCTGACCACGGTGATGCTGTCGGGGCGCAGGCCGGCCCGGTCGCTGCCCGCGTCGCCGCCCAGCAGCATGATGTTGTACCGCCCGTCGACCGGGGCCTCGGTGGCGTAGTCGCCGAAGATCCCGCCGAGGGCGCCGCGGCCGACGCCGACGATGTAGGCGGCGTAGCCCGCGGATCCCGCCGTGCCGACCAGGAGCAGCACCGACAGCGCGGCGATGACCGGGCGGGCCCGGGGAGCGACGCGGACGATGCGCGCGAGCCGCAGGGTGTCGAGCGCGAGCACCACCCACAGCACGGCGTAGGCCGCCAGCAGCACCTGCGCGGCGAGGAGCAGCCACTCCTGCGACACGATCTGGATGAGCGCGCCGCGGGCGAACAGCGCGAGTCCGCCGACGACGACGACGAGCGCCCACACGACCAGCGTGGAGGCAAGGCCGATGCGGCCGAGGCGGCGGTTCCCGGCGAGGACCTGGGCGCTCCCGGGGATGAGGACGTTCAGCACCACGAGCCACCAGGCCCGGGTGGTCATGATGCGCGGGGACCGGGTATCCGGGTGCCGGATGGGCTGGGTGAGGCTCACGTCCGCGACGAGACCTTCTGCTGCAGCGCGGCGTTCTTCCGCTCCACGAGCTCGGCGAGCTCGGCGCGGTGGCGGGCGAGGGCGCCCGCGATGCGCTCGTCCGAGGTGGAGAGGATGCGCGCGGCGAGCAGCCCCGCGTTCTCCGCCCCGCCGATGGAGACGGTGGCCACGGGCACGCCCGCGGGCATCTGCACGATCGACAGCAGGGAGTCCATGCCGTCGAGGGTCGCGAGGGGCACGGGCACGCCGATGACGGGCAGCGTGGTGACGGACGCGATCATGCCCGGCAGGTGCGCGGCGCCGCCTGCACCCGCGACGATGACGCGGATCCCCCGCTCGCGCGCCGTCTGCCCGTAGGCGATCATGCGCTCGGGCGTGCGGTGCGCGGAGAGCACCTCGACCTCGTGGGCGATGCCGAGGGCGTCGAGCGCGAGGGACGCCTTCTCCATCACGTTCCAGTCGGAGTCGGAGCCCATGACCAGGCCGACGCGTGCAGGGGTGTCGGGATTCACGGGCTCCATGCTAGGTGGCGGATCCTGCGGGACCGCCACGCCACGCAGCCCGCCCGCGCGCGGTCAGCCCCGGAAGAACGTCGCCGCCGCGCGCGCCCGGTACGCGGTCTCGTCCAGGTCGTCGCCCACCACCGTGACGTGCCCGACCTTGCGGCCGGGTCGCGGGTCCTTGCCGTAGAAGTGGAAGCGCGCGTCCGGCTGGTCGGCGAGCGCCCGCGGGTAGCGGTCCGCGACGGTGCCGGACTCCGGGCCGCCGAGCACGTTGATCATGACCGACCACGGCGCGAGCGGCCGGGTGGATCCGAGCGGCAGGTCGAGCACCGCGCGCAGGTGCTGCTCGAACTGGCCCGTGACCGCGCCGTCCATCGACCAGTGCCCGGTGTTGTGCGGGCGCATCGCCAGCTCGTTGACGAGGAGGCGCCCGTCGACGGTCTCGAACAGCTCGACCGCGAGGACGCCCGTGACGCCGAGCCCCTCGGCGATCCCGCGCGCCATCTCCTCCGCCGCCTCGCGCAGGCGGGAGCTCGCGCCGTGCGCCGGCGCGATGACCTCCGCGCACACGCCGTCGCGCTGGATCGACTCGACGACGGGCCAGGCCGCGATGTCGCCCGAGGGGCGGCGCGCGACGGACTGCGCGAGCTCGCGGGCGTAGTCGACGAGCTCCTCGGCCAGCAGCGCGTCCCCGGCGCCGAGCGCGGCGAACCAGTCGTCGGCCTCGTCGGCTGCGCGCACCACCCGCACGCCCTTGCCGTCGTAGCCGCCGCGCGGCGTCTTCACGACCGCGACGCCGCCGTTGTCGGCGAGGAACGCGGCGAGCGCCTGCCGGTCGGCGACGCGCGCCCAGATCGGCACCGGGACGCCCAGCTGCTCGAGGCGCTCGCGCATGAGCAGCTTGTCCTGGGCGACGAGCAGGGCGTCCGGGCCGGGGTGCACCGCGACGCCCTCGGCGACGAGCGCGCGGAGGACGTGCTGCGGCACGTGCTCGTGGTCGAACGTGATCACGTCGACGTCGCGGGCGAAGGCGCGGACGACCTCGAGGTCGCGGTAGTCCCCGACGGCCGTGGCGGCGAGCCCCGCGGACATCCCGTCGGCCTCGGCGAGCACGCGGATCCCGATGCCGAGCTCCACGGCGGGCGCGATCATCATCCGGGCGAGCTGGCCGCCTCCGACGACTCCGACGGTGGGCGTCATGGTGTCCTCCTCGTACAGGTGGGTGGGCCCGCAGGCGCCCGCGGGCGGCCTGGGGACGGTCGGTGGGCGGGACCAGCCGGTATCATCGTCCGTCACGCCACCCGCCATCCTCCCCCATCCAGGACGGACCCCGCCCATGTCCCCCCGTCGCTCCCTCGCGTCGCTCGGCGTCCAGATCGCGCAGTTCGGCGTCGTCGGCGGCGCGGGCTTCCTGGTGGACCTCGCGGTCTTCAACCTGCTGCGCGCCACGGTCTTCCACCCCGACGCCGTCGAGGCCGGCCCGCTGCTCGCCAAGGTCGCCTCGACCGTGGTCGCCATCGCCGTCAACTGGGTGGGCAACCGCTACTGGACCTTCGGCAAGCAGCGCACCACCCGCCGCGGCCGGGAGGCGCTCGAGTTCCTGGCGGTGAGCCTCCTCGGCATGGTCATCGGGCTCGCGTGCCTGTACGTCTCGCACTACGTGCTCGGGTACACGTCGCCGCTCGCGGACAACGTCTCGGCCAACGTCATCGGCCTGGGGCTCGGATCCGCGGTGCGCTTCGTGCTCTACCGCCAGTGGGTCTACTCCCCCGCCCGTCGCCACGCCGCACCGCAGGCGGCCGCGCGCACCGAGGACGCCGACCGGGTCGCGGTCTCCTAGCTCCCGCCGACGCGGGGCCGGGCGCCGACGCGGGACCGGTCAGCCGCGCTGCCAGGGCTGCGTGTCGTCCGGCCACACGGAGCGGGCCTCGTCCTGCTGCCGCCAGGACGGGTCGCCCGGCCGGCCGCGGCGCGACTCCTCCTGGCGGCGCCGCTCGGCCACCATGTTCGCGTTCTCCTCCATGAGGTCCTGCAGCGCCTGGACGACGAGCACCGCGGAGGGCACGTCCCGGAGCACGACGGGCGACTCGAGGCCGGCGTTGATCGTGACGTGGCCGCTGCGGTGCAGGTGCTGCAGGGGGCCGCGGCGGAGGGTGACGTCGTACCCGCGCGAGTGCAGCAGCTCCTGCCGGGTGCGCACGAAGAACCCGTGCGAGACGATGAGGCGCCGCGTCGTCACCGTGTAGCGGCGGTTCAGCCAGACCAGCACGGGCAGCAGCGTGACGAAGACCGCGACGCCGGCGAGCGACACGAGGAGCAGCGCGTTCTCCCACGGCTCCGGGAACCAGCCGCCGAAGTACCCGCCCGTGAGGCAGATCGCGAGGAGCAGCAGCACCGGAAGGGTCAGCGCGCGGCCGTGCGGCCGGAGGCGGACGAGGACGCGCTCGGGATCCGCGGCCGCGACCTGCGTGGTCGGCGCGGCGGGCGGGGCGGCGGGTCGGCCGAGGCGCGGATCCACGTCGTGCGACGAGGTCAGGCGACCGGCGCCGTCCTCGGCGACGCGACGGCGCTCCTCCTTCTCGGCCTTGCGGCGGGCCCGGCGGCCGCCGCGGACGGGGAGCGCCCGCCCGCCCTCTCCGGGTGCGTACCGCTCTGTGTCACCCGTGTGCGCCATGCCTCATTGATACCGCAGATGCGTCACGTCCCCGGCGGCGACAGACGTCACGGCCGGATCCCCGGCGGACTCCACGGTGAGCCGCCCGTCGTCGTCGACCCCGGTGGCGCGCCCGAGGAGCTCGCCGCCGCCCGGCAGCTCGACGCGGACGTCGCGGCCGATGGTGGCGCACGTGCGGGCCAGCTCGTCGACGAGCCCCGCGGCGCGCGCGTCGCCGTCGGCCTCCACCCAGGCCAGGTACCGGGCGCGGAACGCCCGGAGGTAGGCGGCCAGGACGGCGTCCACGTCCGGATCCGGCACGCCGGCCAGCCGCACCGACGTCGAGGTGGGCGTCGGCAGCTCGGCCTCCTCGAGCGTGAGGTTGAGGCCCGTGCCCACCAGCATGCGGCCGGGCGCGACGAGCTCGCCGAGGATCCCCGACACCTTCCGCCCGTCCACGTGCACGTCGTTCGGCCACTTGAGCGTCACCTCGGCGGGCGCCGGCACGACGTCACGCAGGGTCGCGACGAGCGCGAGCCCGGCCACGAGGGGCAGCCACCCGGGGTCGAGGTCCGCGCGCCCGGGGACGCAGAGCACGCTCACCGCGAGGGTGCGCCCGGGCGGCGCCACCCAGACGCGGCCGCGACGGCCGCGTCCCGCCGTCTGGTCGAGGGTGAGCACGACGGATCCGTCGGGCCACCCGGCGGGATCCGCGGACGCCCGCCGGGACAGCTCGTCGTTGGTGGATCCCGCGCGGTCCAGGGCGAGGAGGCGCGGGGCGGCGAGGCGGCTGAGCGGGAGGTCCATGCCGTCACCGTACCGAGCGGATCAGGAGGACACCGCACCCCGGACGCGCCGTCTTCTGTGCGTGGTCCACAAGAGCGGGGCACGCACCCGCCGGTACAGTGAGGCGGGTGACTGCACACGAGCCAGACGAGGACGCCGGCGCCCCGGACATGTACACGACCGCAGGCAAGCTCGCCGACCTGAAGAGGCGCTACCACGAGGCCGTCACCGCGAGCGGCGAGGCCGCCATCGAGAAGCAGCACGCGCGCGGCAAGATGACCGCCCGCGAGCGCATCGACCAGCTGCTCGACCACGGGTCGTTCGTCGAGCTCGACGAGTTCGTCCGCCACCGCACCCACGCGTTCGGCATGGACGCGAAGCGGCCCTACGGCGACTCCGTCGTCACGGGCACGGGCGCCATCAACGGCCGCCAGGTCGCCGTGTACTCGCAGGACTTCACGATCTTCGGCGGATCCCTCGGCGAGGTCGCGGGCGAGAAGATCATCAAGGTCATGGAGCTCGCCATCAAGACGGGCGTCCCCATCATCGGCATCCTCGACTCGGGCGGCGCCCGCATCCAGGAGGGCGTGGTCGCGCTCGGCAAGTACGGCGAGATCTTCCGCCTCAACACGCGCGCGTCGGGCGTCATCCCGCAGATCTCGCTCATCATGGGCCCGGCCGCGGGCGGGGCCGTCTACTCCCCCGCGCTCACCGACTTCGTGATCATGGTCGACAAGACCAGCCACATGTTCGTCACCGGCCCCGACGTGATCAAGACCGTCACGGGCGAGGAGGTCGGCTTCGAGGAGCTCGGCGGCGCCCTCACCCACAACAAGGTCTCGGGCGTCGCGCACTACCTCGCGAGCGACGAGGACGACGCGCTGGACTACGCGCGCACGCTGCTCGGCTTCCTGCCGGACAACAACCTGGCCGAGCTGCCGGAGTTCCCCCGGACGGTGGACCTCGAGATGACGGCGCGCGACCACGAGCTCGACACGGTCATCCCGGACAGCCCGAACCAGCCGTACGACATGAAGACGGTCATCGAGCGCATCGTCGACGACGGCGAGTTCCTGGAGACCCAGCCGCTGTTCGCGCCGAACATCATCGTCGGGTTCGCGCGCGTCGAGGGCCGCTCGGTCGGCATCGTCGCCAACCAGCCGAACGCGATGGCGGGCACGCTCAACATCGAGGCGGGCGAGAAGGCCAGCCGCTTCGTGCGGTTCTGCGACGCGTTCTCCATCCCGATCCTCACGCTCGTCGACGTGCCCGGGTACCTGCCCGGCACCGAGCAGGAGTGGACGGGCGTCATCCGCCGCGGCGCGAAGCTCCTGTACGCGTACGCCGAGGCGACCGTGCCGCTCGTCACGGTCATCACGCGGAAGGCCTACGGCGGCGCGTACATCGTGATGGGATCCAAGCAGCTGGGCGCCGACATCAACCTCGCGTGGCCCACGGCCGAGATCGCGGTGATGGGCGGCCAGGGCGCCGTCAACATCCTCTACCGCGGCGAGATCAAGGGCGCCGAGCAGGCCGGCGAGGACGTCGCGGCGGTGCGCACGAGGCTCGCCAACGAGTACACGTACAACGTCGCGAGCCCGTTCCTCGCGGCGGAGCGCGGCGAGCTCGACAACGTCATCCAGCCGGCCGCCACGCGCGCGTCGGTCGTCAAGGCCCTGCGGGCGCTGCGCACCAAGCGCGCGAGCCTGCCGCCGAAGAAGCACGGGAACATCCCGCTGTGAGCGACGCCCGCGGATCGGCGGACGCCGCGCTCGGCGGCTTCCGCGTCCTCGGCGGCTCCCCCACCGAGGAGGAGCTCGCCGCCGCCACGGCGGTCATCGCGGCGCTGGCGGCCCAGCCCGCCGCCGAGCAGCCCGCGCGCCGCGCGCCGGACGCGTGGCAGCGCTCGCAGCGCGGCGTCCGCGGCACGCTCGTGCCGGGTCCCGGTCGCTGGCGCGGCTTCTCCGGCTGACCCGGTCCGCGGCGTCCCGCGGGCGCGCCCGTCCCCGACCGTGTCCTCGCAAATGACGACTTGGCGCGTCCCTCTCGTTCCGTGAGACTCGTCGTGCTGGGGGGCCCGCATCGCGGGTCAGCCAACACGGCGTCGTCGATCTGTGGTGAGCAGACGACGCCAGGGGGCGGATCATCCCGATGCTCGGGTCGTCGGGATGACCGGAGAGGCGCGGGGGCGGTCGGTGCAGGCACCGGCCCCCGCGCCTCTCAGCATCAGCGCCGGCGGTGCCTCACGTGCGCGGGCGCGGGATCTCCAACCACAGGTCGACCTCGTCGTCCAGGTCGTCGCTGCCCAGGAGGCTCGCGCTGCCGTCGCCCGCGACGCTGAGGCCGACGACGGTGATCGCCGTGTCGGATCCCTCGGGCACCGTCCGGGCGATGATCTTGTCCGCCCGCGTGTCCCGCACGGCCGCGGCCAACCGGTCGAGCACGACGTCGCGCGTGGCGTCGTCGAGGTCGTCGATGCCGCCCTCGTCGAGGAGCGTGACGACCGTCCCGCGCCGGCGGGCGAGCATGACCTGCTCGCGGACGGCGTCGTTGAGGAGCGTGCGCCCGCGGATCTCGTCGCGGATCGCGCCCTCGAGGTAGAGGCACTCCTGCCGCTCCTCCGGGGAGAGGTCGCCGCCCGTCTCCACGATGCGCCGGAGCATGGGGACCGCCATGCGGCTCGTCTGGCGGAGCCGGAACTGCCGCTCGTAGAGGTGCGCCTCCTGCGCGGCCTGCCAGTCCGCCGCCTCGCGCTCGGCGCGGTGGAACTGCCGGGCGTCGCGCGCGGCCTTGGCGAGCGCGTGCGCGAGGACGTGCGAGACGGCGACCCACAGCGCGCTGCCGGTGACGCCGTAGGCGACGAGACCCGCCGGCCCGCCCCAGAGCACCGTCTGGACCGCCAGGATGACGATGCCCGACCAGGCGAAGCCCTGGCGACGGCGGGCGGACGTGATGGTCATCAGCGTCCCGACGGCGGCGACGTGCCACGTGGTGAAGGGCACGAGGGGGCCGGGCGCGAGCTGGCTCGTCACCAGGACGGGCACGACCGTCGCCACGGCGAGGTTGAACGACGCGAGCCACACGGGCATGACCGTCGGGCTCGTCGGCCAGAGGCTCATGAGCGTGGCGACGAGGTAGAGCGCGACGGCGACGAGCGTGACGGCCGGATCCGCGGGGGCGGAGATCGCGACGAGCGCGAGCACCACGTGGTACGCCGAGAAGAGGGCGGCGAGGCCGAGCACGATCGAGCGCGGGACGACGATCACCGGTCGCCCCTCTCGCGGTCCTGCCGGTCCGGCGGGGGCGCGTCGGGGTCCCCGGGGAGGAAGGGGACCTCGGGCGCGGCGGCGTCGTCCGGGGCGGGCCAGCGGATCCGCACGGCCGTGCCCTCCCCCGGTGCCGACTCGATGGTCACGAGCCCGCCGGCCTGCGCGACGCGCTCCTTGATGGAGACGCGGAGCCCGAGGCGCTCGGTGGGGATGCGGCGCTGGTCGAAGCCGGCGCCGTCGTCGACCACGTCGATCGCGACCCCCTCGTCGCCGTGGCCCGAGATGACGAGCATGCGCGTGATGGTCTCGGCCGAGGTGCCGGCGTGCTGGAGGCTGTTCATCATCGCCTGCACCGCCGCGGAGTAGATGGCCTCGGCGGTGGCCACCGGGACCGTGCGCGCGCCGAGGTCGCGCGTCTCGAGGACGAACGGCGCGGAGAGCGCGGAGGCGGCGTCGACGATGCGCTTCGCGACGGCGCGCAGGGGCACCGAGGCGTCGTCGTCGGTGCCCTGCTCGGCCGCGGCCAGGTGCCCCATCGCGTTGGCGGCCATCGTGGCGGCGAGCGTGCGGGCGGCCGGATCCACGGTGCGGGCCGCCGAGAGCAGGGTCGTGAGGACGCTGTCGTGCACGATCGCGTCGACCTGCACGCGCTCCACCTCCGTGGCGTGCTGCCGCACCGCGTGCGAGTAGCGCGTCAGCGCCGTGCCCTGCGCCCAGTCGACGCCGAGGGCCGCCTGGCGGAGCACCGTGACGATCATGAGGACCGACCCGCCGAGGATGATCGAGTAGAGGACCTGCAGGAACGAGTCGAGCGGC
The DNA here is from genome assembly GCF_002240565.1 of Clavibacter michiganensis subsp. insidiosus. GTDB lineage: Bacteria > Actinomycetota > Actinomycetes > Actinomycetales > Microbacteriaceae > Clavibacter > Clavibacter insidiosus. Next base: position 2,576,337 of record NZ_MZMO01000001.1, read on the forward strand.
GTGATGACGCCGTGGCGGAGCACCACCTCGAGGAAGCCGAGCCCGAGCGGCACCGCGCCGGTGTAGATCACGGCGATCCAGAGGCGGAAGGCCATCGCCGCGCACGTCGTCGCGACCGTGAGCTCCTGGTAGAGGAACGGCTGCGGGACGGTCGCGAGGGCCTCGGGGACGATCGCGAACGGCCAGGTCGCGAGCGCGAGGACGAAGACCAGGGCGACGGTGGCGTGCGCGGGCACGACCCCGCGGCGGATCACGCCGGCGACGCACGTCCAGACGAGGCTGCCGAAGAACACGATGAGGAAGGCGATGCTCCAGGCCGGGCGCATCGCGTCCAGCTGCCCGCTGATGACCTGCAGCGACTGCAGGGCGAAGAGGAGCCCGAAGGCGCCGGCGCCGCGACCGAGGATCGTCTCGATGCGGGCGAGGCTGATGGGGTTGTCGGGGGTCCGCGGCGGGGCGCCGGCGAGGGCGCGCGTCACGGGAGCCGCGGAGGGCGGCGCGCTGGCCGGAGGCCTAGCGGCCATCGCCGCCGTCCTGGTCCAGTCCCGGGAGGATGCCGTCCTCCACGGCGCGGCGGAGCAGGTCGACCTTGGTGGGAGCGGGGCGGCCGACCTCGACGTACTTCACGCGGATCCGGTCGAGGTACTCGCGCGCCGTGCTGTTCGCGATGCCCAGCTGCTGCGCGACGAGCTTGAGCGGCAGGCCGGAGGCGTACAGGTGCAGCACGTCGCGCTCGCGACGGCCGAGCTGGGCCTTCGCGAAGTCGCGGTCGGCGTCGATCGCGGTGGCCCACTCGAGGTTGTTGAGCACGTCGCCGCGGGCGACGGTGGCGACGGCCGCCATCACGGTCTGCGTGGCCGACGACTTGGGGATCACGCCCGCCGCCCCCGCGGCGAGCGCCTCGCGGACGCTCGCGACGCGGTCGGCGATGCTGTGGACGAGCACCGCGGCGCCCGTGCCCTGCGCGGCCTTGACGTTGTCGGTGACGGAGGAGCCGTCCCCCAGGGAGAGGTCGAGGACGACCACGTCGCACTCCCGGCCCACCAGGCCCTCGACGAGCTCGCGGGCGTTCGCGGCGGCGAGGATGAACTCGTACCCGGCGTCGAGGCACGCGGCCTTGAGGCCGAGCCGCACCGACTCGTGGTCGTCGACGACGGCGACGCGGACGGGCGGGAGGCTCTCCGCCACCGGATCGGATCCCTGCGTTGTCTCGGTCATCCGGGTCCCCCTCGTCGCGTGGCGCCGTCGCTCTCCGACTGCCTCCTCGCCCACTGTATCGCCCGGCTGCCGCGTCCCCTCGGCGGCGGATGCCGCAGGTCAGGAGGCGGCGGGCACCAGCACGGCCACGCTCTCGACGTGGTGGGTGTGCGGGAAGAGGTCGAACGAGCGCACCGAGCGGAGCTCGTAGCCGCGCTCGGCGAAGAGCGCCACGTCGCGGGCCAGGGCGACGGGATCGCACGCCACGTAGACGACCTGCGCCGGGTGCAGCTCCGCGAGCGCGTCGACGACGGGCTTCTTCGCGCCCGCGCGCGGCGGGTCGAGCACGACGGTCGCGCCCTGGAGGCGGCGCCGCTCGGCGGGGCTCGCCTCGCGCGCCAGCTTCTGCAGGTAGCGGTCGACGCGCGACGTGAGGGACGCGGCGCCCACCCACTCCGCCAGGTTGTCGCCGGCGAACTCGGTGGCGACCTCGTCGCTCTCGACGCTCGTGATCCGCGTGGTGTCGCCGAAGCGGTCGCCCACGGCGGCGGCCAGGAGCCCCACGCCCCCGTAGAGGTCGAGGTTGGCGGCGCGCGGGTCGAAGAGGGCCTCGTCGATGGAGGACTGCACGGCGTCGTACAGCGTCTCGGCCGCCCGGCGGTGCACCTGCCAGAAGCCGCCGGCCTCCAGCTTGAACTCGCGGTCGCGGACCCGCTCCGTGATGGTGTCGCGGCGCTGCGCCTTGCCGTCGATGAGGAGCATGCGGACGTGGCCGTCGGCGGGGGCGACGAGGTCGATCCCCTCGACGCCGGGGAAGCGCTGGCCGAAGGGCGCGGCGCCGTTGACGCCGGCGGTGGCGAGCGGCAGCGACGTGACGGGGATCACGCGGTGCGAGCGCGAGGCGTACGGGCCGACGACGCCGTCGTCGCCGACGTGCAGGCTGACGCGCGTGCGCCAGCCCAGGCCGTCGGACTCGTCGTCGCCGGGGAGCGCCTGGACCTGCACGTCGTGGTCGACGTGCGCCATGCGGGAGAGCGAGTCGACGACGACCTGCCGCTTGAGCTCGCGCTGGTGGGCGAGGCGGACGTGGCCGAGCTCGGCGCCGCCGACGCGGTCCTCGGGGGCGCGGTCGACGGAGGCCTCGGCCCAGACGTGCGGCCGGCGGTGCGGCGACGCGTCGAGCACCTCGACCGTGTCGGCCCGCCAGAACGACTTCTTGGAGTCCTCCGTGATGCGCGCGCGCACCCGCTCGCCGGGGATCGCGTCCGAGACGAAGATCACCCGGCCGTCGTGCCGGGCCACGGAGACCCCTCCGTGCGCCATGTTGGTCACGTCCACCTCGACCTCGCGGCCCACCTGCTCACCCATGCGGCAACCCTGACACACAAGGAGGCGGCACGATCACACGCGCGACGACCCCGACGCACGCGCGGGACGTCCCCGGGACGCCCGGACGTCCGGCGGGCGTGCCACCATGTCGGCGTGACCACGCGCCTCCACGTCCCCCGCCCGCCTGGCCCTGCTGCGCTCCGCCGGCGTCGAGCCCGTCGTGCTGCCCTCCGACGTCGACGAGCCCGCCGCGGTCGCGGCCGCCGAGGCGCGCCAGGGCCCGCTCGGCCCCGAGGCCATGGTGCAGCTGCTCGCGCGGGCCAAGGCCGAGGCGGTCGTCGGGCAGCTCGTCGCCGGCGCGCCGATCACGGGCCTCGTGCTCGGCGGCGACTCGGCCTTCGAGATCGACGGCGTCGTGCACGGCAAGCCCTACACGGTCGCGCGCGCCACGGAGCGCTGGCTCGCCCAGCGCGGCCGCGAGGGGCGCCTGCACTCCGGCCACTGGCTGATCCAGGTGGCCGACGGCCGCATCGTCCGCGGGATCGGGCGCGCCGCCGTCGCGGACGTCCGCTTCCGCGCCGACATCACCGACGCCGAGATCGACGCCTACGTCGCGACGGGCGAGCCGCTGCTGGTCGCCGGGTCGTTCACCATCGACAGCCTGGGCGCCGCCTTCATCGAGCGGATCCAGGGCGACCCGAGCACGGTCGTCGGCCTGTCGCTCCCCACTCTCCGCGCGCTCGTCCGCGCGCTCGACACGGAGTGGACGGACCTCTGGAACCGACAGGGCGCCGTCGAGGCACGGCTCGTCTGAGCGACGAGCGCGCCGACGGGCATCAGCCCATCCCGAGGACCTCGATGCGGTCCGCCAGGTACGCGGCGAGGGGCCTGGTCTCGTGCGCGTTCGGCCCCCACTGCACGCGGAGCTCGCGGCCGCGCAGGCTGAGCGGCCCGGATCCGCGCGCGAGCGATTCCGCGTCCAGCGCGATCGGCTCCCAGTCGTAGTCGACCGCGTCGCCCTCCTCGAAGGCGCGGACGGCCTGGCGCCTCGCCTCCTTGCGCGCCTCGACGCCCGAGTCGAGGCCCTGGGAGCGCGTGGGCTCCACGGCGCGCGTGATGCTGCCGGTGCGGCGGAGGGATCCGTCTGCCGAGAGGAGCAGCACGCCGAGCCGCCAGGCCCGGCCGACCGGCACCATGGCCGGCTGCCGCTTGATGGGGCCGAACGAGCGCTTGGCGCGCACCTCGGCGAGCGCCTCCTCGGGCGCGCGACGGGACCGCAGCTCGACGACCGTGGCCCGCAGCAGCTCCTGGAGGTCGGCTGCGGCGGCTCGCGCGTCGTCGTCGCCGGTGCCGGGTGCGGTCATGCGTCGATCATGCCAGGGGCGTGCCGGGAGCCGTCGGTTGTGGGCGCGCGTACCCGCCGGCCCCGCATGTTTGTGCGGACCCTCCGAAGCCGGGCGCATCCCGCACCCTAGGCTGGGGTCTCATGACGCGAGTGAACAAGGTCCTCATCGCCAACCGGGGCGAGATCGCCGTCCGCATCATCCGCGCGGCGAGGGATGCGGGGATCGGATCGGTCGCCGTCTACGCCGACCAGGACCGCGACTCCCTGCATGTGACGCTCGCCGACGAGGCGTACGCCCTCGACGGGCAGTCGAGCGCGGAGACCTACCTCGTCATCGCGAAGCTCCTCTCCATCGCCCGCCGCTCCGGCGCCGACGCCGTGCACCCGGGCTACGGGTTCCTCGCCGAGAACGCCGACTTCGCGCAGCAGGTCATCGACGCCGGCCTCGTCTGGATCGGCCCCTCCCCGAGCGCCATCCAGCAGCTCGGCGACAAGACCACGGCCCGCCACGTCGCCGAGCGCGTGGGCGCCCCGCTCGCCCCGGGCACGCTCAACCCGGTCTCCGGCGCCGACGAGGTGCTCGACTTCGTCGACGTGCACGGCCTGCCCGTCGCCATCAAGGCGGCGTTCGGCGGCGGCGGCCGCGGCCTGAAGGTCGCCCGCACCCGCGACGAGGTGCCGGAGCTGTTCGAGTCCGCCACGCGCGAGGCCGTCGCGGCGTTCGGCCGCGGCGAGTGCTTCGTCGAGAAGTACCTCGACCGCCCGCGCCACGTCGAGACCCAGTGCCTCGCCGACTCGGCCGGCACCGTCGTCGTGATCTCCACCCGCGACTGCTCGCTGCAGCGCCGCCACCAGAAGCTCGTCGAGGAGGCGCCCGCGCCGTTCCTCACCGAGGAGCAGAACGCGCAGCTCTACGCCGCGTCGAAGGCGATCCTCCGCGAGGTCGGCTACGTCGGCGCCGGCACGTGCGAGTTCCTCGTCGCGCAGGACGGCACCATCTCCTTCCTCGAGGTCAACACGCGCCTCCAGGTCGAGCACCCGGTCTCCGAGGAGGTCACGGCCATCGACCTCGTCCGCGAGCAGTTCCGCATCGCCGCGGGCGGCCTCATCGACTACGACGACCCGCAGCCGCGCGGCCACTCGTTCGAGTTCCGCATCAACGGCGAGGACCCGGGCCGGGGCTTCTTCCCCGCGCCCGGCCCCGTGCACGTGTTCCAGGCGCCCGGCGGCCCCGGCGTCCGCGTCGACTCCGGCGTCCGCGCGGGCGACGTGGTCTCCGGCGCATTCGACTCGCTGCTCGCCAAGCTCATCGTCACGGGATCCAGCCGTGAGGACGCCCTCGAGCGCTCGCGCCGCGCCCTCGACGAGTTCGAGGTGCAGGGCCTGCCCACCGTGCTCCCCTTCCACCGCGCGATCGTGCGGGACGCGGCCTTCGCCCCGGCGGACGGCGCGCCCTTCTCCGTGTACACTCGCTGGATCGAGACCGAGTTCGACAACACCATCGAGCCCTGGTCCGGCGCCCTCGATGGCGCCGCCGAGGCGCCCGCCCGGCACACGGTCGTGGTCGAGGTCGGCGGCAAGCGCATCGAGGTGAGCCTCCCCGAGGACCTCGCGCCCGCCGCGGGCGCGTCCTCGTCGAAGCGCGCGTCGGCTGCTCCGGCCCGCCGGAAGCAGTCCGGATCCGTCGACACCTCGGGCGGCGGATCCGTCACCTCGCCCATGCAGGCCACCGTCGTCAAGCTCGCCGTCGAGGAGGGGCAGCAGGTCGTCAAGGGCGACCTCCTCGTCGTCCTCGAGGCGATGAAGATGGAGCAGCCGCTCACGGCGCACGCCTCGGGCACGGTCTCCGGGATCTCCGCCGACGTCGGGCAGACCGTCCCGTCCGGGCACCGCCTGCTCGACATCGTCTGACCCTCGCGAGCCCTGCCGGCCACTCAGGCGTCGACGCTCCTCCCCTGCTCGAGTCGCCGCCAGGCCAGCGCCCCCGAGCACCCGAGGATGAGCCCCAGTGCGCCCGACACGATCTGCTCGAGAAGCGCGGTGTACATCAGGAATCCGAGAGCCGCGGGGATCACGTAGAGAGCGGCCGCTGTGGCGAGCGTGACGAGCACTGTCACGCCTGCGAAGCCCTTGAGAGCCGCAAGCCCCAGTCCGCTCTCGATTCCCTCTCGACCGACGTTCCAGACCGCGAGCACGAGGACCACGCTGGCGACGACCTGAGCGCCTGTCTGCAGCCCGCCTCTCGCCAACCCGGCCTCCCCGACGACGGGCCAGACGAAGGAGACCAGGTCGCTGACCACGCCGTAAGCGCCGAAGAACACGAGACCCACCGCGGCGAACCGCGCCTTCCGCTCCGCAGTCTCTCTTCCGATCCGCATCGCCAGCAGAACCCAACCGACCAGCACCAGGGCGTCAGCTGCGACGAGCGCAGGCGGGCCGCCGAACACCTGAAGCGCCATGATCCCCGCGTCGGTGCTGATCCGAGCGACATGGACTCAAGAGTGGAGAAAGCCGACAACAGCGGCCAACGTGAAGGCCGAGCCAGCGAACGTGTGAGCGACTGCACGGCCACGTCGCGTTTCCATGACAGAACCTGCTTTCTTGAGACAAGATATTTCGTACGCTAGTGCCAACCTTGCAACCTCCGCGGAAGTTCTGCACAGACGCGTCGAAACATCGACGCCTACCATAACCGCACTCCAGGGGCAATAGCTCGCGTCACGCATCATCAGCTTTTATCCTCCTCTCTCGAGGACGCACAAACGGCGTCTCTGACGATTGAATTGATACACATGAAGAAATGGAGGAGCTCCGCTTTTTCGGCGCTCAGCGTCACACTATTCGCCGCCGGCGCGAGCGCGGCACCGGACATGGCATCCGCGCACTCGGCGCCCGGATACCTGATCGTTGATCCGAGCCAAGCAGTGAGCACGGCAGAAGGGCTCTTCTATCCCACAGGACCGATCGATGACAGCACTCTCGTCGTGATCCCCAACCCTGATGGGTCTCTGCCGGGAGGGCTGACGAGAGAGAAGCTCGATGCCATGACGTCCCGGACAGCTGCCGACTCGAACGCTAGCGACTTCAGCACCAGAGTCGCTGCTGAGCAAAACGGCGGCGACATCACGCCTGACTCGGGGCACACCTACTTCGCATACAGTTCCATCGACTGGTCGACGCCGACCGAGGGCGATTAGATCGTGGGCTTCAACGACGAGACGAGGACGAATTACACATTCGACGTGTTCTCCGATGGTGAAACCAACTTCGGCCAAGGACTGGGCTACTATCGCGGGTACAACGGAAGCACCATCGGCATCCAGCAGGCCTGGTATGGACTGGGATATGCGGACAAGACCCACCATGGTGGCGCCAGCGTGCCCTGGGGCAATGTCGCCGCCAGTACGCAATTCAGAGCTAAATGCGGAACTGGGCCGACATGCACAGGTAACTGGACGCCTTGATCACTGAGTCCGACATGAATAGACGCGGGCTCGGTGCTCAGCGGGTACCGAGCCCGCGCGCTCGTGGACAAGACCTAAGCGCGAACCCGCGTATCGTCGCCAGACAACGCGTAATCCCTGACCGGTACTCACTCCGTGAAAACCGTCGCCGGCCGTCCGGTTGCTACGTGGTAGCCGGCGGCCCCGTGCTTGGTGGACGGGCGGGCATGGGCAGCGATCAGCCCGACCCGGCGCAGGATCTCGAATCGAAAAGCTGGCGCCTTTGAACGCGCTCTCGTCGGCATCGCCTCAAGCGACGTTGGGGCGGGTCAGAGGACGATGTGCATCGCGCGCGCCGCGTCGGAGATGCTGCCCGACAGCGACGGGTAGACCGTGAACGCGCGCGCGACGTCGTCCACCGTGAGCCGGTGCTCGACCGCGAGCGCGAGCGGGAAGATCAGCTCGCTCGCCTTGGGCGCGACGATGACGCCGCCGATGACCGTGCCGGAGCCCGTGCGTGCGAAGAGCTTCACGAAGCCGTCCTTCACGTTCTGCATCTTGGCGCGGGGGTTGGACGCGAGCGGCAGCTTGTAGATGTCGCCCTGCGCGAGCCCCTCCTCGATCTGCTTCTGCGACCAGCCGACCGTCGCGATCTCCGGCTGCGTGAAGATGTTGGAGGTCACGTTGCGGAGCTCGGTGGGGCTGACGGCGTCGCCCATCGCGTGGTAGACCGCGGTGCGGCCCTGCATGGACGCGACGGAGGCGAGCGGGAGGAACGTGGTGCAGTCCCCCGCCGCGTAGACGCTCGGCACCGAGGTGCGCGCGACGCGATTGACGCGGATGTGGCCGGAGTCGCTCATCTGCACGCCCGCCTCCTCGAGGCCGATGCCGGCGGTGTTCGGCACGGATCCGACCGCCATGAGGCAGTGGCTGCCCTCGACGACGCGGCCGTCGCTCAGCGTCGCGACCACGCCGTCGCCCTTCCGGACGACGGACTCGGCGCGGCTCTTCGACAGCACCGTCATGCCGTTGCGCGTGAAGACGTCCTCGATGACGCGGGCGGCGTCGGCGTCCTCGCCCGGGAGCACCTGGTCGCGGGAGGAGATGAGCGTGACCTTGGCGCCGAGCGCCGTGTAGGCGGAGGCGAACTCGGCGCCCGTGACGCCGGATCCCACGACGATGAGGTGCTCGGGGACCGCGTCCATCGTGTAGAGCTGCGTCCAGGTGAGGATCCGCTCGCCGTCGGGCTTCGCGGTCTCGAGGATGCGCGGGCTCGCGCCCGTGGAGACGACCATGGTGTCCGCGTCGATCTCGTCGAAGTCGGTGCCGCCGCCGCCGCGGCCGGTGGAGACGATGAGGCGGTTCGGCCCGTCGAGCCGGCCCTCGCCCTGGACGATGCGGACGCCCGCGCGGATGAGGCTCGACTTCATGTCCTCGGACTGCTGGCGCGCGAGCCGCAGCAGCCGGTCGTTGACGGCCTGCATGTTGACGGCGACCTCGGGGCGCACGGGACGGCGGCTCTGCTCGCCGCGGGAGAAGAACTGGACGCCGAGGTCGGCGGCCTCGCCGAGCGCGTTCGTGGCCTCGGCGGTGGCGATGAGGGTCTTCGAGGGGACGACGTCGGTCATCACGGCCGAGCCGCCGACGCCCACGCGCTCCACCAGCGTCACTTCGGCGCCGAGCTGCGCTCCGGCGATGGCGGCCTCGTAGCCGCCGGGGCCCCCGCCGAGGACGGCGATCCGCTGGTTGGCCTCGAACTCGTATCCCATGCGCACATCATCCCGCAGGCCCGCGGCCCGCGCGAACCCGCCCGTCGTGGCGGCCCGGGCCGCCCGCGCCCGCGCATTTAGGATCGGGGCATGACCTACAGCAACCCCCTCGAGTCGCCCGACGCGGACCCCCAGGAGATCGCGCGGCAGGCAGCCCGGCAGATCGCCGAGCTCACGGGCGTCGAGCGCCACGACATCGCCCTCACGCTCGGCAGCGGATGGGGGCGCGCGGCGGACCTCATCGGCGAGACCACCGCGACCGTCCCGGCCACCGAGGTCGTCGGCTTCTCGAAGCCCGCGCTGGAGGGCCACGTCGGCTCGCTCCGCAGCGTCCTGCTGCCCTCGGGCCGCCGCGCCCTCGTCATCGGCGCGCGCACCCACTACTACGAGGGCCACGGGGTCCGCCGGGTCGTGCACAGCGTGCGCACCGCGGCCGCGACGGGCGCCACCACGATGATCCTCACCAACGGCGCGGGCGGCATCAAGGAGCACTGGACGCCCGGCATCCCCGTGCTCATCAGCGACCACATCAACCTCACCGCCGACTCGCCGCTCGAGGGCGCGACGTTCGTCGACCTCACCGACCTCTACTCGGCCCGCCTCCGCGCGATCGCGCACGAGGTGGAGCCCGACCTCGACGAGGGCGTCTACTGCCAATTCCGCGGCCCGCACTACGAGACGCCGGCCGAGGTGCAGATGGCGAAGGCCATCGGCGGCCACATCGTCGGCATGTCGACCGCGCTCGAGGCCATCGCCGCGCGCGAGGCCGGCATGGAGGTGCTCGGCATGTCGCTCATCACGAACCTCGCCGCCGGGATCCAGAAGACCCCGCTCAGCCACGAGGAGGTCATCGAGGCCGGTCGCGCCGCCGAGGGCCGCATCGGCGGGATGCTCGCCCGCATCGTGGGCGCCCTGTGAGCCGCGAGGAGGCGGCCGCGCTGGTCGCCGCCGCGCGCGCGTGGCAGGCGCAGGACCCGGATCCGATCACGCGCGCCGAGGTCGACGAGCTGCTCGCCCTCGTCGACGGCACCGCAGCAGGGGCCTCCGCGGCCGACCGGGAGCAGGCGGCGGCGGGGATCCGCGACCGCTTCCAGACGCGCCTCCAGTTCGGCACGGCCGGGCTCCGCGGCGAGCTGGGCGCCGGCCCCAACCGGATGAACCGCGTGCTCGTCGCCCAAGCCGCCGCGGGCTTCGCCGACTACCTGCGCAGCCGCAGCCCCCGCCCGAGCATCGTCGTCGGGTACGACGGGCGCCACAACTCGCGCGTCTTCGCCGAGGACACCGCGCGCATCATGGCCGGCGCCGGCGTCCGCACGGTGCTGCTCCCCCGGGCCCTCCCGACGCCCGTCCTCGCGTACGCGGTGAAGCACCTCGCCGTGAGCGCGGGCGTCATGGTCACGGCGTCGCACAACCCGGCGCGCGACAACGGATACAAGGTCTACCTGGGCGACGAGGACCACGGCGCGCAGATCGTCAGCCCGGCCGACCGCGACATCGCGGCCTTCATCCACAAGGCCGCGGGCGAGCGCACCGTGCAGCAGCTGCCGATGGCGGACGACTTCGAGATCGCGCCCGAGACGCTGATCGACTCCTACGTGCGGGAGACGGCGGACCTGTTCGCCGCCCCGCTCGCGCCGCTGAAGTGGGTGTACACGCCGCTGCACGGCGTCGGGTGGGAGACCGCGGCGCGCGTGTTCGACGCGGTCGGCGTCGACGCGCCCGTGGTCGTCGCCGCGCAGGCGGATCCCGACCCCGACTTCCCCACGGTCGAGTTCCCGAATCCCGAGGAGCCGGGCGCGCTCGACCTCGCGTTCGAGGCGGCCGTGCGGTCCGACGCCGAGCTCATCATCGCCAACGACCCGGACGCCGACCGGCTCGCGGTGGCGATCGCGGACGAGCACGGCGCCTGGCGGCGCCTCTCCGGCAACGAGGTCGGCATGCTGCTCGGCCTCGGCATCGCCGAGCGCTACGCCGCGGACGGCAACACGGGCACGTTCGCCTCGTCCCTCGTCTCCTCCCCGGCGCTCGAGGTCGTCGCGCGGGAGCTGGGCTTCGGCTACCACGAGACGCTCACGGGCTTCAAGTGGATCAGCCGCGTACCCGACCTGATCTACGGCTACGAGGAGGCGCTCGGCTACCTGGTCGCGCCCTGGATCACGAGCGACAAGGACGGCATCTCCGCGGCCGTCGCCGTGCTGCACGGCGTGATGCTGCTGAAGTCGCGCGGACAGACCATCGACGACTACGACCGCGAGTTCGCCGAGCGCTTCGGCTCGTTCGCGAGCGACCAGATCTCGGTGCGCGTCACCGACCTCGCCGTCATCCCGCGCATCATGGCGAAGCTCCGGCAGTCCCCGCCCGCCTCGATCGGATCACGTCACGTCGAGCGCATGGACGATCTCGCCGAGGGCACGGCCGACCTGCCGCCGAGCGACGTGCTCCGGTTCCACCTGGGCGACGGCGCCCGGCTCATCGTGCGGCCCAGCGGCACCGAGCCGAAGATCAAGGTCTACCTCGATGCGCAGAGCACCGAGGGCACCGTGGCCGAGCGCCGCGACGCCGCGCGCGCGATCGTCGCCGACCTGGCGCAGGCCGTGCCGCTGCTGCTCGAGGTCTAGCCGCTCCGGAGCCGCGGGCCGTCACCGGCCTGCGGCTCTTCTCGCGCGCTCACTGGTAGTGGCGCTATCAGTGCGCTAGCCTCCCGCCATGCGCATCACCGAGCTGGCCGAGGCCACGGGCGTGGCCCCCGCCACCGTCAAGTACTACGTCCGCGAGGGCCTGCTCCCCGCGGGCACGCGCGTGAGCGACAACCGCACCGACTACGACGACGAGCACGCGCGCCGCGTCCGCCTGGTCCGCGCCCTCATCGACGTGGGACGGCTGCCCGTCGCGCGCGCCCGCGAGGTGCTCGCGGTGCTCGACGACGACGCCCGCTGCGTGCAGGACGTCTTCGCGGTGGCGCAGGACGCGCTGACGCCGGGGCCGCCGGACGCGGATCCGCCGCCCGCCGACGCGCTCGCCCGCGTCGACGCCGCCGCTGCCGACGCCGGCTGGTGCGTGATCGAGGGACACGCCGGCCGCGCGCAGGCCGCCCGCGCCGTCGACGCGTTCGCCCGCTCGGGCCACCCGATGGACGACGGCTACCTCGCGCGCTACGCGGAGGCCGCGGCGATCCAGGCCGACGCCGACCTCGCCGCGGTGCGGGCGCGCCCCGACCGCACCGCCATGGCGGAGCTCATGGTGGTCGGCACCGTGCTGGGGGACCAGCTGGCGGCGGGGCTGCGCCGGATCGCGCAGGCCACGGTGTCCTCGCCCGCGTGGGACACGACGGGCGGCGGGTCGTGATCCGGCGCGCGTACGGCTGGCACCGGCCGCTCATGGCGGTGGCCGCGCTCATGGCCGTGGTCGCGGCGGCGTGCCTCGTGGGCGGCCTGGTCGACCATCGCGTCGTGACGGGCGCCCCGATCTGGGACAAGCCCGCCAAGTTCTCGCTGTCGATCCTCGTCTACGCCGTCTCGTGGGCGTGGCTCATCGCGCACCTCCCCCGCTCCCGGCGGCCCGCGCACGTCCTCGGGACGGTGGTCGCGGTCGCGCTGGTCGTGGAGCAGGCGGTCATCGTGGGCGCGGCGGCCGCCGGGACGACGAGCCACTTCAACATCTCCAGCCCGCTCGCGACGGCGCTGTGGGCCGTGATGGCCGGGTCGATCACCGTGCTGTACGTTTGCACGTTCGTCACGAGCCTGGCCGTGCTGCGGCTCCGGCTGCCCGACCCGGCGCTCACGCTCGGGATCCGCGCGGGCGCGCTCATCGCGCTCGTCGGCATCGGGCTCGCCTACCTCATGACCTCGCCGACCGCGGCCCAGCTCGCCGACTTCCACGGCGTGGCCGGCGCGCACACGGTGGGCGCGGACGACGGCGGTCCCGGGCTCCCCGTGCTCGGCTGGAGCACGACGGCGGGCGACCTGCGGATCCCGCACTTCGTCGGCATGCACGCGCTGCAGGTGCTGCCGGTCGTCGCCCTCCTCCTCGGCGCGGCCGGGCCCCGGATCCCCGCGCTCGCGCCCGACCGGGTGCGCGTGCGGCTGACGGCGATCGCGGCGGTCGCGTACCTGGCGGTCATCGCCATCGTCACGGTGCAGGCGCTCCGCGGCGAGCCCGTCACGGCGCCCTCCCCCGGGATCGCGGCGGCGACCGCCGCGGTGGCCGTGGTCGCGCTCGTGGCGGCCGTCGCGGTGGTGCTGCGCGGCGGCCCGCGCCCGACGGCTGCCCATGACGTGGGTCGGCCCGACGAGGCGCCGACCCCGGGGACGAGCGCCGCGGACGCTCAGCCGAACGCGGCGTCGAGCTTGGCCGAGATCTCCTCGAGGTCGAAGTAGTTCTCGATCACGACGACGTCGGCGTACGTGGGCCCGATGCGGTCCACGAGCTCCGGCGACGTGAGGATCACCTGCGCGTCCTCGCCGAGGGAGGCGACGCTCGCGAGGTCGGCCGCGGTCACGTCCGCCTGGATGCCGAGTCGCGCGAGCGCGCGCTCGGCGTTGACCTTGAGGATGCCGGACGTGCCGATGCCCACGCCGCAGATCGCGACGACCTTCATGCGCTCTCCTCGCCGGCCATGATGCGCCGGACCTCGTCGACGGTGGTGGCGGCGCGCAGCCGCGGGATGGCGGTCGCGTCGTTGAAGATGTTGGCCATGTCGGCGACCGAGGACACGTGCCGGTCGACCGTCGTGACCGCGAGGCCGACGATGACGTCGACGGGGTCGTTGTGCGCGTGCCCGAACGCGACCGGCTCCGTGAGGGTGACGACCGCGAGGCCGTCCGCGAGCGTCTCGGGCCCGGGCCGGGCGTGCGCGAGCGCGAGCCCCGGGGCGATGACGACGTAGGCGCCGAACTCCTCGACCACGCGGATCATGGCGTCCCCGTACTCCGGGGTGGCCGCGCCCGAGCGGACGAGCGCGTCGCCCACGAGGCGCACGGCGGCGCGCCAGTCGGCGGCCTCGGCACCGAGGTTCACGGCGTCGTCCGGGAGCGGTGGGAGCACGGGGTGCGGCCTCTCTGTCGGGGCGGGCGGGACGAGCGGGACGGAGGGCCTCGGGGCCCCGCGCTACAGGCGGGCGAACCCGTCGGAGATGATGTCGGCGAGCGCCTCGCGCTCCTCCAGCGGCAGGAACGCCGCGGCGGCCGCGTTGAGCTGGAACATCTCGTGGTCGTCGAGGTCGTAGGCGAACGCGTCCGTGAGGAGCGCCAGCTCCCGGCTGATGCTCGTGCCGCTCATGAGGCGGTTGTCGGTGTTGACCGTGACGGCGAAGCCGAGCTGGTAGAGCAGGTCGAAGGGATGGTCGACCATCGCGTCGCCCCACGCCGCGATGGCGCCGGTCTGCAGGTTCGACGACGGGCTGAGCTCGAGGGGGATGCCGCGGTCCTTGATCCACTGCGCGAGCGTGCCGAGGGTGACGAAGACGTCCTCGCCCTCCTCGCTGTCGATCTCGATGTCCTCGGCGATGCGCACGCCGTGGCCGAGGCGGAGGGCCCGGCCGTCGAGCAGCGCGCCGCGGATGGACTCGAGGCCGTCGGCCTCCCCCGCGTGGACCGTGCGGGGCATCCACTCGCGCGCCAGGAGGTCGAACGCGCCCTGCATGCGGGACGGCGGGAAGCCGGCCTCGGGCCCGGCGATGTCGAAGCCGACGACGCCGCGGTCGCGGTGGCGGATGGCGAGCTCGGCGATCTCGGTGCCGCGGTCGAGGTGGCGCATGGCGCTGACGAGCTGGCCGACGCGGATGGATCCGCCTGCCTCCTCGACGCCGCGCACGGCCTCCTCGATGCCGGACTGCACGGCCTCGACCGCCTGGTCGAGCGACAGCCCGCGGGTGAGGTGCTGCTCCGGCGCCCAGCGGATCTCGCCGTAGACGACGCCGTCCTCCGCCAGGTCCTCGACGAACTCGCGGGCGACGCGCGCCAGGTGCTCCTCGGTCTGCATGACGGCGATGGTGACGTCGAAGGTCTTCAGGTACTCGACGAGCGATCCGGAGTCGGCGCTGGTGCGGAACCACTCGCCGAGCGCCTCGGCGCCCGCGGCGGGCAGCTCGAGCCCGATCTCGTCGGCGATCTCGACGATCGTCCCGGGGCGGAGGCCGCCGTCGAGGTGGTCGTGCAGGGAGACCTTGGGGAGGTCGCGGTACGACCCTCCGCCGGGCAGCGTGGAGTCCTCGGGAGCGATCGTCATGGGACGAATCTACTAGCCTCGACGCGGCCCACGCCGAGGTAACAGGCACACGAACGATCGGTGCGCGAGACATCGGCGGGCCGCGACCCGGCCGGAGGACCCATGCCCACCAAGATCCTGATCGACTGCGACCCGGGGCACGACGACGCCCTCGCCCTGATGCTCGCGCACGGCAGCCCCGAGGTGGAGCTCGTCGGCATCACCACCGTCGCCGGCAACCAGACGCTGGAGAAGGTGACGCGGAACGCGCTCGCGGTCGCGACCGTCGCGGGCATCCACGGTGTGCCCGTCGCCGCGGGGTGCGCGCGCCCGCTCGTGCGGCCCGTCATGACGGCGCCCGAGATCCACGGCGAGTCCGGGCTCGACGGGCCCGAGCTGCCCGAGCCCACCGTCGCGCTGGATCCGCGGCACGCGGTGGACCTCATCATCGAGACGGTCATGGCGCACGCGCCCGGCGAGATCACCCTGGTGCCGCTCGGTGCGCTCACCAACATCGCGCTGGCCGTGCGGCGCGAGCCGCGCATCGTCGAGCGCGTGAAGGAGGTCGTGCTCATGGGAGGCGGCTACCACCACGGCAACCGCACGGCCGTCGCGGAGTTCAACATCGCGGTGGACCCGGAGGCCGCGCACATCGTGTTCGGCGAGGCATGGCCCGTGA
Organism: Clavibacter michiganensis subsp. insidiosus; assembly: GCF_002240565.1. Lineage (GTDB taxonomy): Bacteria > Actinomycetota > Actinomycetes > Actinomycetales > Microbacteriaceae > Clavibacter > Clavibacter insidiosus. The sequence continues at coordinate 2,592,303 of NZ_MZMO01000001.1, forward strand.
CCATGGTGGGCCTCGACCTCACGTACCAGGCGACGGCGACGCCGGACGTCATGGCGCGCATCGCGGCCCTCGGCACGCCGGCCGCGCGCTTCGTCGTCGACTCGATGGAGTCGTACGGCCGGGCGTACCACGACCGCCAGGACTTCCCGAGCCCGCCCGTGCACGACCCGTGCGCCGTCGCGCGCGTGATCGACCCGCGCCTCGTCAGCGTGCGGCGCGCGCCGGTGTCCGTCGAGCTGACGGGCACGCACACGACGGGCATGACGGTGACGGACCTGCGTCGACCGGCGCCCGACGACTGCACGACGCAGGTCGCCGTGGACCTCGACCACGCCGGGTTCTGGGACGCGGTGGTCGACGCGCTCGAGCGCATCGGCTGAGGCGTGAGCGGGCCCGGCCGTCATCACGCGACGGCGGCCGGTCCCGGATCAGCCCTCGGCGGTGATGCGCTCCCGCACGAGCGGGCCGCGCGCGACGTGCTCCTCCGCGTCGCCGACCCGGTACGCGCCCTCGAGCGACTCCAGCGCGCGGGCGAACCGCTCCGGCTCGTCGGTGGAGAGCGTGAACAGCGGGTCGCCGCGGCGGACGCGGTCCCCCGGCTTCGCGTGCAGGTCCACGCCCGCGGCGTGCTGCACGGCGTCACCCTGGCGCGCGCGTCCGGCGCCGAGGCGCCACGCGGCGATGCCGAACGGCAGGGCGTCCTGCTGCACGAGCACGCCGTCGCGCTCCGCGGTGACCACGTGGTTCTCGCGGGCGACGGGCATCGCGGCGTCCGGATCCCCGCCCTGGGCGCGCACGGTGGCGCGCCACGAGTCCATGGCCCGGCCGTCGCGGAGGGCGACGTCGACGTCGGCATCGGGGATCCCGACCGCGGCGAGCATCTCCCGCGCGAGCGCGAGCGTGAGCTCCACGACGTCGGCGGGGCCGCCGCCCGCGAGCACCTCGACGGACTCGCGCACCTCGTTGGCGTTGCCGATGGCGAGGCCGAGCGGCACGTCCATGTCGGTGAGGAGCGCGGTGGTCCGCACGCCGGCGTCGGTGCCGAGCTCGACCATGGTGCGCGCGAGCTCGCGCGACCGGTCGATGTCGGTCATGAAGGCGCCGCCGCCGAACTTCACGTCGAGCACGAGCGCGCCCGTGCCCTCCGCGATCTTCTTGCTCATGATGCTCGAGGCGATGAGCGGGATCGCCTCGACCGTGCCCGTGGTGTCGCGCAGCGCGTAGAGGCGCTTGTCGGCGGGGGCCAGCCCGCTGCCGGCCGCGCAGACCACGCCGCCGTGGTCCTTCATCTGCTGCACCATCTCCTCCGTGGAGAGGTCGGCGCGCCAGCCGGGGATCGACTCGAGCTTGTCGAGCGTGCCGCCCGTGTGGCCGAGGCCGCGGCCGGAGAGCTGCGGCACGGCGACGCCGTAGGACGCGACCAGCGGCATGAGCGGGAGGGTGATCTTGTCGCCCACGCCGCCCGTGGAGTGCTTGTCGACCGTGGGCTTGCCGAGTCCGGAGAAGTCGAGCGTCTCGCCGCTCGCGATCATGGCGAGCGTGAGGTCGCGGATCTCGGTGCGGTCCATGCCGCGCAGCAGGATCGCCATCGCGAGCGCCGCCATCTGCTCGTCCGCGACGTAGCGGTCGGTGTAGGCCGCCACGAGCCAGTCGATCTCGGCGGTCGAGAGGCGGCCGCCATCGCGCTTGGTTCGGATCAGGTCGACGACGTCGAACGCGGCGCTCACGAGCGGTCCCCGTACGCGGTGAGCGTGCTCGGCCCGAACGCGTCGGGAAGCACCTCGTCGATGGTCCGGATCCCCGACACGGTCTCCAGCAGCATGCCCGGCACCGCGTGCTCGAACAGCAGCTGCCGGCAGCGCCCGCACGGCATGAGGATGTTGCCGGCGCCGTCCACGCACGTGAAGGCCACGAGCTGGCCGCCGCCCGTGAGGTGCAGCACGGAGACGAGCGCGCACTCGGCGCAGAGCGTGAGGCCGTATGAGGCGTTCTCCACGTTGCAGCCGGTGATGACGCGGCCGTCGGTGGCGATCGCCGCGACGCCCACGGGGAACTTCGAATAGGGGACGTACGCGCGGCCCATGGCCTCGTGCGCGGCCTCGCGGAGGGATCCCCAGTCGATGCCGCCCGACCCCACGGGCTCCACGGCGCTCACGACTTCACGTAGGGCTTGCCGGCGGCGGCGGGTCCGCGCACCTGCCCCACCAGTCCGGCGACCGCGGCGATGGTCACGACGTACGGCAGCATCAGCATGAACTCGCTCGGCACGGGCGACCCGATGACGCCGAGGACGTTCTGCAGGTTGCTCGCGAAGCCGAACAGGAGGGCCGCGAGCGTGGCGCGCAGCGGATCCCACCGGCCGAAGATCACGGCGGCCAGGGCGATGAACCCGGCGCCCGCCGTCATCTCCTTGTTGAACGCGCCGACCGAGCCGAGCGTGAAGAACGCGCCGCCGAGGCCCGCGATCGCGCCCGCGAGGGACACGTTCCAGAACCGGGTCGCGGAGACCTTGATGCCCACGGTGTCGGCCGCCTGCGGGTGCTCGCCCACCGCGCGGAGGCGCAGGCCCCAGCGCGTGTGGAAGAGGCAGTACCAGACGAGGAACACGGCCACGTACATGACGTAGACGATGATCGTCTGCCGGAAGAGCACCGGTCCGATGATCGGGATCTGGCCGAGGATCGGGATGTCGACGCGGTCGAAGCGCGGCGGCGAGTTGAGGGTGCCCGGGTCGGCCGAGAGCACCTGCGAGAACAGGAAGCTCGTGAGGCCGGTGACCAGCACGTTGAGGACGACGCCGACGATGACCTGGTCGACCAGGTACTTGATGGCGAAGGCCGCGAGCACGAACGACACGAGCATGCCGGCGACCATCGCGGACGCGAGCCCGATGAGCGGCTGCCCGGTGATCGAGGCCACGACCGCGGACACGAACGCGCCCGCCAGCAGCTGGCCCTCGATCGCGACGTTGACGACGCCCACGCGCTCCGAGAGCACGCCGCCG